>JAYPYW010000042.1:18208-26536 GCA_038154685.1 Flavobacteriales bacterium
AAGCAATTAAGATTGGTTGCTGTTGATTGTAATAAGGTCCCTGTTGGTTTGATAGATTTGTTTGAATTTGACCCTAAGAATAGGAGGGCAGGCTTGGGCATATTAATTGATGTAAATGCTAGAGGTAAAGGATTTGCTAAGGAGGCACTACAGTTAATGGAAGATTATTGTTTTAATCATTTAGACCTTGCTCAAGTTTACGCGAACATAGGAACATCAAACAAAACAAGCTTAAAACTTTTTGAGTCTTTGGGTTATGAGAAAGTAGGCGTGAAGAAACAATGGATTAAAACTGCAAAAGGATTTGAAGATGAAGCTTTATACCAAAAATTAAATACCTAATTCTTCTCCTACCTGGTCCATCATCTCATGGTAGTTTTTAGCTAATCTCGCTAACATTTTAGATATCTTATCAAAAGATTGCTGAGTCTCGGTTGAGATTTCTTTTTTACCTAATTTCAACATCCACAAACCATACATTCCGTTAATACAAGCTTCAACTTCAGTAGGATCGTTTGGTTGCTTCTTTTGTAAATCAAAAATATCAGCTCTAGCGTTATTGTAAAGCGGATTGTATGATTTATCTGAATAGGTTTTTAAAAGCGTTTGATGTAGTAAGGTAAGCTCAGTAATAATATCTCTAGTGAAAGCCAAATGTCCAGCTTGTTGGAGGTTTTGACTTTTCATTTGTTGAATTAAATCAACATACCATTCGGTTTCAAGTTCTTTGTCGTTTTCCGTAAGACCTTGCTGACTAATTACAGCTCCTTTAATTTTTTCAATATCAAACTGACAAGCGCGGATTATGTTCTCTACTTGCCACATGTAAAGAATGTATTCAAGAATGTTGGTTTTCTTTTTCTCGTTTGCAACAAACATAATTACTTGTACTTTCCGTTGATTACTTTGATAACTTGCTTTGTAATGTGGTTTTTCTCACTGAAGTGATAAACATTAGTCATTGTACCATTGTTTACCAATACAAAGTCTAATTGAGCAGTTTTATTCACTTCTTCAAGTGCTTCTCTTATAATTTGATCTCTTTCTTCAACATTCTTAGCTTCTTGTTTCTGAATAGCCTCTAAAGTAGGTTGCATAGACATTATTTCTTTTTCAGCAATTTGTTGCTTTTCCATTAACTTTCTTTCCTCCATTTGAAGTGTTTGTGGCAATAATAATCCTTGATTATTCTTTTCTTCTAACTCTTTTTGTTTCGCTTGCTGATAATCGAATAATTCCTTTTTGATGTTGAATTCCTTTTGTTGAAGGTTCTCCAATTTACTTTTAGTGTCGTTGAATTTCTTTGCTAAATAAGGACAGTCGGTAATAACCATCACAATGTCGCAATAACCAACTTTGCTGTAGCTAGCTGGAACTAGTTCTTCAACATTCGAAGTATCTATTATTTGAACAGAAGACTCACTGGAGTCAGATTCCTGTAAAGCGATTTCCGCAATTGTTTCTTCTTTTGGTTCTACAATTTCAGATTCTGAAGAGAACTGCATCACAAATAATACTAAAACACCAAGTAAGGCTATGATTGATAAAGAATTGTTTTTCATCGTAAAAAATTGAGCTGCAAATATACTTCGAAACTTCTGGAACCTAAAACCTAAATTCTCGTAATGATTTATCACTAATAGCTATTATGAACAAAAGGTATAAAGTCGGTATAATTATTTCTGTTCTTCTTCTTCTTTTTAACCAGATTTATATTCAGTATTGGTTAGAAAAGAAAAAAGATGATGCAAAAGAAATAAATATTGCTGGTAAGCAGAGGATGCTGAGTCAGCAGATTAATTTAGGATTTTATCGCAAGGAAGTCCTTTCAGGAAAACTACGAAAGCAATTTACTGAATGGAAAAAAGTAAATGAAGCTTTTTTAGTTGGTGATGAAAAATTAGGGATAAGTAAAACCGATAATGGTGAAGTTGAATCAATTCTTACCGAGTTAAGAAATAACATAAATTTCACGGAACAACAATTAATTAAAGGTGAAAAGGGTGAGGAGGTGAGTTATGAAGCTTTGTTTCAAAATCAGGCTGAATTTCTTAAAAACATGGATAGGGCAGTAAAGCTTTTAGAGTTCGATTCTAATCAAGCTTTATTTATGATTAAAATCACAGAGATAGCTTTAATGCTGTTTTCGATGATGGTTTTAATATTAGAGGTTATTTTAATATATCGTCCAATTAACCAAGTTTTAGAAAAGAAATTTTTAGAACTTAAAGAAAAGAATGAAGAGGTAGAGAAAAATAATTTGGAGCTAAAAAGATTAAATGATTCACTAGAGGAGTTTGCATTTATTACAGCACATGATTTAAGTGAACCAGTGAGAAAGGTTTCCATTTATACTAACGAGTTGACGGAGAGTTTAAATGAAAATGATCGAATGAGAACAGCTGAGAATATTAAGATTCTTAACGATTCATCTCTTTTATTAAAGAGTTACTTTAACGGTGTTTTAAGCTTAAACGCGATTGACGAATTAAAGACCTATAAGAGCCAAAAAATAAAACCGCTTGTTGAATATATAAAGGAAACTTGCGTGGATTCATATCCAGATGTGGATTGTGAACTGGAAGTTTTAAGTGATTCGGTAAGTGAAATTCTATTTGATAAAGATGAACTCAAAACGCTTTTCTATGAAATTATTAAAAATTCGTTTGTATATAGAATTAAAAATAAACCTTTAAAAATTATAGTGGAAACTAAAAGATTAGAAAATGGTGTTGAGCTTTCCTTTCAAGATAATGGAATTGGGGTTGATTTTGCTTTTGAGCATAAGGTTTATCAAATGTTTCAAAGACTTCATGGTAAAAATGAATATGAAGGACATGGAATTGGTTTAGCGCTTTGTAAGAGAATTGTTGAAACTCATGGCGGGGAATTGTATTTCGACAAAACGGTGACTAACGGTGCAAGGTTAGTTATTAAGCTAGATGAGAAATCTATTGTTTAGTTGTTTAACCTGAAAACTTAAATTCGATTAGAAAATAGTGTAAAAGTTTTCTAAAAGTGTTTTGTATTGGTCGGTATACCCAACGTCTTGGTTGCCAGAAACGAACTCCTTTTCAATTATACTACTTTCTGAGGTTTTTATTGTGAATATAGTCCTTTTGGAGGGTTTATCTTTTCGAGAAAAAATAGTTGTTTGCTCAGAAATAAACATGTTTTGTTCCTCAGTCTTTTTTAGAACTCTGTTAGTTTCCCAAGTAGGGTATATTAAGTAAAATTTCCCATCTTCTGTTAAAAGCTTTTTAACGTTATATAATAATTCTTGAAGTGGTAAAAACTTTTCCATTCGTGCCTGATCTCTATTCAAGTCACCACTACTTGTGTCTTCCGTGAAAAAAGGAGGGTTGGTTAGGATAAGATCAAACTTATTTTGTGGCTCAAAGTCTTGCAATGAAGTTTTAATAAGCTCAAAACCTTTTTCAAAAGGAGAGTTTTTGAAGTTGATTTCCGATTGTTGAATGGCACCCTCATTAGGGTCGATAGCGGTGATATTAGCGTTTGGAAATCTTTGACGAAGCATCATTGAAATTAATCCACTTCCACAACCAATATCTAGAATATTTAAAGGGTTGTCATGTTTTGCCCAAGCGGCTAACAAAGCACCATCAAAACCGATTTTCATGGCACATTTGTCATGCTCCATGGTAAATTTTTTAAAATGAAATGGCTTTTTGTATTTACTCATTTAAGTCGATTAACCCAGGAGGTAAGTCTAGAACTACTTTTTTATTTGCCGTATTAACTTCAACAATAAAATCATCTACAAAAGGAACAGTTATTTCATCTTGGTTATACTCAACAAATAAAAGTGTTTGGGTTGTTTGAGTATTTACCTCCGTGATTTTACCAATTTCTCCATTGGTTTCATCAAAAAGAATACAATCTACTATATCATGTAAATAGTACTCATTTTCCTCTAAATTAGGGAGCATTTCTTTTGGAAGATAAAGAGACATGTTTTTTACGCGATCTACATCATTGTCAGACTCCAATCCTTCGAATTTACCCAGTGCATTACCTTTTACAGTAACCTGATATTTCTCTAATGGATAAGCTACCAGTTTCCTGCCAACCAAAACAAACACTTCATTCAAACTTTCAGGAACAAGAGGCGCATCCTTGTCAATAATTAAATTAACATCACCCTTAAAGCCTTTAGCTTTTCCAACTTTACCCAAATAAAAACAATCGTCTACTTTCATATCTTTGCACAAAGGTAGTTTATGGAAAGAACAGAAGTAAATATCTCAACAAGTTTTTCTGAATTAGAAGTGAAGGATGAATTCCTTTTCTTGGGGTCCTGCTTTTCCGATAATATTGGTGGGATTTTTTCTGCACATAAACTTAAAACTATTGTAAATCCTTTCGGTGTGATTTTTCACCCTATGGCTTTATCTAGACTAATTCAAAGAGCCCTTAATCAAAAGCTCTTTGTTACTAACGATTTCTTTCAGTTTAATGATTATTGGTTTTGTTATGAGTTATCGGGTAGCTGTGCTCAATTTACTTTGGAAGAAGCTGTTAGTTATGCTAATCATCAATTGGAATTACTTAAAGGGGAGCTTCTTAATGCTGATCATTTGTTCTTAACCTTTGGATCTTCGGTAGCTCGAAGTTTGAATGGTTTAATTACTGCGAATTGTCATAAGCAACCAGCTCAAAATTTTAAAAGATCAATAACAAGTGCCACTGAAATCCAAAAAGAATATGTTAATCTAATAGACAGTCTTGGGCAATTAAATCCAAGTTTAAAGATTCATCTTACAGTGAGTCCTGTTCGTCATAGTAAAGAAGGTTTAGTAGACAACAATAGAAGTAAAGCCAATCTTCTAATCGCTTCTAAAGAACTCGAAGAAAAATTTCAAAATGTTGAATATTTACCCATCTACGAATTAGTTATTGATGAATTAAGAGATTATAACTTTTTTAAGGAAGATTTAGTTCATCCAAATGATAAAACGATAAAAATGGTTTGGGATAGATTGATAAAAGGTTTAGGGTCAATTAATCTTCAATTGTATCTAAACGAAGTATCAAAACTTAAGAAAGATATTAATCATAAAAGCTTATATCCTAAGTCTGAAAATAACATTTCATTTCTCAAACAACTAACCCAACGAATTAAGGATCATCAATTAAGCTACAACACTTCATGGGGACTGGAATTAACTGATGTTAAAAACAGGTTGAAAAATATGGCATAATCCTTGGCTTTTTTAGGAACAAAACTTTAAAACTCACGTAGTATCGCGAGAGTTGATCGAAATATGAAGAAATTATTACTACTTCCGTTATTTTTATTATTTGCTATTTCATTCGAAGCAAATGCCCAAAAGACTGAGCCTACGCTAGAGTTGGCGACATTTTTAAGAGCAAAAACTAAAGTTAAAGACCCTGCAATTACAGTTTATGATCAATCAGGAAAAACAGTGACAGTTAAAACTGCTACAACTGCAGGAGGAAGGGTTTTATTGTATTTCCCCTTCAATCAGAATTACAAAGTTGTAATTGAAAGAGAAGGTTATGTAACGATAAATTTTGAGGTTAATGCTAGTTTGCCTTCTGACGAGAAGCCTGAAAACATGTCGACGGATCTTGATTTAAAAATGATCGAACAACCTTTAGATGGATCAAAGGAAACGTTTGAAAAGCCTGTTGCTAAAGTGTTTTATATCAAAAAAGTTGGGATGTTTGATTTCGACTGGGATTATGATGATGAAATTGCTGATGATTTAAAGGCTCTTGAGAAAAGAATAAGAGATAAGAATAAGAAATACGAAAAAGAAAATAAGGACAAGTTAGATGAAGTTGCTAAAGCCGAATTTGAAAAGAAAAAAGCGGAAGAAGAAGCAAGAAAAGCTGAAGCTTTAGCAGCTAAAGAAGCTGCGGAAAAAGCTGCAGCAGAAGAGAAAGCTAAAGCTGAAGCGGCAAAAGCTGCGGCAAAGGCCGAAGAAGAGCGATTAAAAGAAGAGCAAAGAAAGGCCGAAGAAGCTAGAAAGGCAAAAGAAGAAGAGCTTGCTAGATTAGCTGCTGAGGAAGAAGCTGCTAAAAAGGCGGCTGAAGAAGCGAAGAAAAAAGCCGAGGAAGAAAGAAAAAAGCGTGAGGAAGAAGAAGCGAGATTAGAAGAAGAAAGAAGAAAAGCTGAGGAAGCTGCACGTAAAGCTGAGGAGGAAAGAAAGCGATTAGAAGAAGAGAAAAGAAGGGCTGAAGAGGCTGCAAAAGCAGCAAGAGAAGCTGAAGAAGAGAAGAAAAGAAAAGAAGAAGAAGCTAGAAAAGCTGAGGAGGCAAGGTTAGCAGCGGAAGCTGAGGCTAAAAGAAAAGCTGAAGAAGAAGAAAGGTTAAGAAAAGAAGAGGAGGCAAGATTAGCAGCAGAAGCGGCTGCGAAGAAAGCTGAAGAAGAAAGATTAGCCAAGGAAGAAGCGGAAAGAAAAGCCGCTGAGGAAGCAGCAAAAAAGGCTGAAGAGGAAAGATTAGCAAAAGAAGAGGCCGCGAGAAAAGCTGAGGAAGAAAGAAAGAAAACAGAAGAAGAAGCTAGAGCGGCTGCTGAAGCTGAGGAGTTAGCGCGATTGGAAGCTATAAAAAAGGCACGTGAGGAAAGGGAGCGTTTAGAAGCTGAGAAAAAAGCTGCTGAGGAAGCCGAGGCTAAAAGAATTGCGGAGGCAGAGGCTGCGAGAAAAGCTGAAGAAGCAAGACAGCAGGCCGTTAAAGATAGCTTAAGACAAGTGGAGTTAGCTAGAATTAAAGCAGAAGCTGAAGAAGCTGCTAGAAAGGCAGAAGAAGAAAAGAAAAAAGCAGAAGAAGCTGCTAGAGTAGCTGCTGAACAAAAACGTTTGGAAGAAGAGGCTAGGAGAAAAGCTGAAGAGGAAGAAAAGAAACGTAAAGAGGAAGAAGCTAGAATAGCAAAAGAAAAAGAGGAAGCTCGTAAGCGTGCGGAAGAAGCCAAGAAAAAAGCAGAGGAGGAGAGACGAATTGCTGAGTTAGCTGCTGCAAGAGAAAAAGCTAAAGCCGACAGTATAGCGAAGGTTAAAGTTGCTGAAGAAGCACGTAGAAAAGAAGCTGAAGCAGAGATGGCTCGAAGAAAGGAAGCTGTTGAAAAAGCCAAAAGGGAACAGGAAGCTAGTGCTAAGAAACTTTTAACTTCAACTGAACCAGAAGATGTTGATATATCTAAATTACAAGGAGCAGCTAAATCGACTTACTTAGCTCAATTAGCTCAGAAATACGGTGAAGGTAAACATACAAGAAAGATTGAAGAAAGAAACCGAGTTATTACCATAGTTGTTGTTGTAAAAGACGGGAAAGCTACGGAGTACAAATGGGTTAAAACGTCCTATGGAGGTAACTATTACTTTAAAAATGGTACATCAATCTCCAGAACTCAATTTGGAATGGGAACGGCGTAGAGTTTACCAGGAAAGACAAGAGACAAAAGACAAAATACGAATGATAATAAGGACTGTTTTAAGCAGTCCTTTTTTCATTGTAAATAACTTCAAACTAATCCTCAATTGAAAGGGGGAATACCTTTATTAGTTTTGCAAACCATATAACTGTTATGCTATCTTATATGGGAATAAACAAAAAGTAAACTCCTACTTAACGAAACAAAAAAAAGCCCCGCTAAGCGAGGCTTTTTAATTTTTCTTATCACTAACTTCTTAGTTGATAGAATCGTTTAATGCTTTTCCAGCTTTAAACTTAACTACGTTTTTAGCAGCGATAGTAATTTTTTCTCCTGTAGATGGGTTTCTTCCTTCTCTAGCTGGTCTGTTAGACTTAGTGAAAGATCCGAATCCTGGAAGAGCAACTCTTCCTTCTCCTTTAACACCTTCTGAGATAGCTCCAACTACTGCGTCAAAAGCTTCTCCAGCTTGTTTCTTAGTTAATCCCTCTACGTTTGCAACGATAGCATCTACAATTTCTGATTTTCCCATTGTAATAATGATAAATGATTAATAATTAATTTGTAGCCTGAAATTAGCTCAAAACCTCGGCCGTACAAGGGTTTGAGTGAAAAAGTAATTAACAATTGGGTTGTTAGTTAAAATTGTCCAGACATCGATGCTGGTTGGCTGTAGCCCTTTTTTTGTTGATATCTATAATAAATGGATTGATTTTATTTTTATGTTTGTTTACTTAAGATGTTGTTTATCAGTTGTTTGACTAAAATAGGTGAATAGCAAAGAGAAATGTTGAAAACCTAATGTTTTCAAGCCTTTTGGGTACTTTTATTTGTTTTCGATAGATAAAAAAAAGAGGTTTAAAAAACCTCTTTTTTGTTAATAACTCCAACGTTAAAGGGAGTTTAAT
>JAYPYW010000043.1:0-4205 GCA_038154685.1 Flavobacteriales bacterium
GTAGTTACCAGCGATGGTAAGTACTATGATTATACTGTGGTGTTGATGGAGTGATGATAATTTGAAAAAAAACTAAAAAAGAAGGTTGCAATCGCAGCCTTTTTTTGTGCCCAAACCATGCCCGTCATTTTATGTTTGTAAAATATTTATACGATGATTTGTTAGTTTGCACACAGATTTATAGGATTACTCAGATTTGAAAACTAAAATAATCTGTGAAATCGAATTAATCTGTGTGAGAAAAAGCATGAGTTTGAATACGATATATAGGGAAAAAGAAAAAGCCGGTAAAAAACCGGCTTTTCTATTCTAGTTGCGGGAACAGGACTCGAACCTATGACCTTCGGGTTATGAGCCCGACGAGCTACCAACTGCTCCATCCCGCGATGTGGGCACAAAGATACATCCTTTTTTGTTTAAAAACCAAACTATTATTTAAGTTTCTTAACCTCAGATTAACATTTGTCTGATTTAGTGCCGAATAGGAATGTTGTTCTTTCCTTGCAAACCCCTAGAATTGGAGGTATCTTTGCGGAGTTATGTCGCATAAGAGTGGTTTTGTAAATATTATAGGAAGTCCTAACGTTGGAAAGAGTACGCTAATGAATCAATTGATTGGTGAACGTTTGTCTATTGTTACTTCTAAAGCTCAAACTACGCGTCATAGAATCATGGGGATTGTAAATGAACCAGATTATCAGATTTGTTTTTCGGATACTCCAGGTGTTTTAGTGCCTTCTTATAAATTGCAAGAAGGGATGATGCAGTTTGTTGATTCTGCTTTGCAGGATGCAGACTTGTTTCTTTTAGTAACAGATTTCTTTGAAGAGGAATTGAATGATCCTGAGATTTTAGAAAGACTAAAGAAGACAAAAGCACCAATCTTGGTTTTGATTAATAAGTTAGATTTAGTTGACCAAGAAAAAATGGAAGCAAAAGTGGCTTCTTGGAATAAGAAATTGCCAGGTGCAGCTATCTTACCAATTTCTGCAATGCATAACGCCAATGTGGAATTGGTAATGGATTGGATATTAGCTAGGTTACCAGAAGGTCCAGCTTATTATGATAAAGAAGCATTAACTGATAAGCCAGAGCGTTTCTTTGCTTCGGAAATTATAAGAGAAAAGATTCTTCAGCAGTTCAAAAAGGAAATTCCATACTCGGTTGAGGTGGTGGTTGAAGAATTTAAAGAATCACCTGATATTACAAGAATTAGAGCAATTATTTACGTTGCTCGTGAATCTCAAAAAGGTATAATCATCGGTCATCAAGGTCAGGCCCTAAAGGGAATTGGAATTGATGCCAGGATGGATTTGGAGAAGTTTTTCCAAACTCAAATTTTCCTTGATTTATTCGTGAAAGTGAATAAAGATTGGAAATCGGATGAAAGGAAGCTTAAACGTTTCGGATATTTGAATTAAACATTATTAATCATGGCGAACATTGTTGCAATAGTTGGTAGACCCAACGTTGGAAAATCTACATTTTTCAATCGATTAACAGAATCTAGAAAAGCTATTGTTGATGAACAAAGTGGAGTAACGCGTGATCGTCACTACGGAAGAGTGGATTGGGCCGGTAAGGATTTTACTGTTATTGATACTGGTGGGTATGTAAGCGACAATGAAGATGTGTTTAATGAGGCAATTCGTGAACAAGTAGTTCTTGCTCTTGAGGAGTGTTCGGTTGTATTGTTTATGGTTGACGTTCATACTGGAATTACCGATTTGGATGAGGATATGGCCAATGTTTTGAGAAAAACTAATAAGCCTATTTTCTTGGTTGCTAATAAAGTAGATAGCGCCTCTCATCAATTAGCAGCAGCTGAATTTTACAATTTAGGGTTTGGTGAAGTTTATCAAATCTCAGCCAATAGTGGAGCAGGAACAGGAGATCTTTTAGATGAGGTTGTAAAGGAGTTTCATGAAGATGAATTGGAAGATACAGAGGGATTGCCAAAAATTTCGATTGTTGGTAGACCAAATGTTGGGAAATCATCAATTATTAATGCTTTCCTTAATAAAGACCGAAATATTGTTACAGATATTTCCGGAACAACAAGGGATACTTTACATACTCGATACAAGGCTTTCGGACATGATTTCTTCTTAGTGGATACTGCTGGGGTAAGAAAGAAAAAGAAAGTTCAGGAAGATATTGAGTTCTATTCTGTTTTAAGAACGCTTAGAGCTATTGAAGATAGTGACGTTGTTATTTTGATGATTGATGCCAGTTTAGGTGTTGAATCTCAGGATTTAAACTTATTCAATAACATTCAAAAAGCTAAAAAGGGAGTTGTAGTTGTAATCAATAAATGGGATTTGGTGGAGAAGGATACCAATACCATGAAGAAATACAAGGAAAAGGTGTTAGAAAAGTTAGCACCATTTACTGATGTTCCTGTGATTTTTACTTCAGTTCCAACGAAGCAAAGAATACTAAAAGTTTTAGAAACAGCTATTCAGGTTTTTGAAAACAGAACTCAGAAAATAACGACTTCTAAATTGAACGATACTTTATTGCCTTTTATTGAAAACTATCCACCGCCATCACATAGAGGGTTGTTTATCAAGATAAAATACATCACACAATTGCCTACTTATACTCCAAGTTTTGCGTTTTTCTGTAATCATCCAAAGCATGTAAAGGATTCTTATAAGAGGTTTCTAGAGAATAAATTAAGAGAGGCTTTTGATTTTGAAGGTGTGCCAATTAATATTTTTATGAGGCAGAAATAGGTTCTTAGGAGTCGGGAGCCAGAATCGAGAATGATTGGCCGCATATTTTCGGCCATATAAGAGAAAAAGCTTAAATGATATTTAGAGGAGAAAGTCCCAGAGGACTTTAGGTACTTTAAGGGCGAAGCCCGGAAAAGAGAAAAAGCTTGGAACCACCCAAGCTTTTTAATTTCAACTAAACTAAATAACCTAATTAGATAGGTTTCTATTCTGGGGAATAGATAGATCAAAGATATATTTTACGAATCCGGAGGAAAGTGACCTTGGTCACATAAAAGAAATTAAAGATTAGAAACATCTATTTTGTTCCTTCCCAATCCTATTCTACCTTCTTTTTCGAGTTGTTTTAATAAACGTGAAATAACCTCTCTGGAAGAGTTTAAATCGTAGGCAATATCTTGATGAGTAGCTTTTAAAACAGAAGTGTTTTTAGCTTTTGATTTTGTTCTTAAGTAGGTGACTAATCGTTCGTCTAACTTATGAAATGCGATACAGTCTATAGTTTGGAAAAGATCATCAAAACGGAATCTGTAATTGTTCATTACAAAGTTTTTCCAATCTTTATGTTTGATCATCCATTCATCCATATACTGAATTGGAATCATTAACATTTTAGAAGGTTCCTCAACAACAGCTTTAATTTCACTTTTCTTTTGAGTCATGCAACAAGTAAGTGAAACCGTGCAAGTTTGTCCAGGCGCCAAGTAATACATTAATAACTCATTTCCTTCAGAGTCTTCTTTAATGATCTTAACCAAACCAGAAATCATCAAAGGAACTGATTTAATGTAACCTCCAACATCAATTAAAACATCATCGGGTTCAAATTCTTTAATTATTCCCACTTTATCGATTTCTTCAATCAACTCTTGGGAAGTGAAATCTGGAAATAAGGATTTGATTTCTGAATTCATGCTTATAAAGTTAAGTTTTTATAAGCTTTACAAGTATCTCGAATTTCAATGAATTTATCTATCGGGGAATCATTGGTCCAAATTGTTCCTAAAAATCCACAACCCCAAAACCCCATATTAAAAGCCTTGTCGATATTATGGGAGTCTACTCCACCAAGTGCAACTACTTTATAATTGGATCTTTGTGTAGCGGAAGTAAGACTAAAAGCTTTAAACCCACTTTGGTAATCCTTTTTTGAAATGGAGTCAAATACTGGGCTTAGAAAAACGTAATCATACAAATCATTATACTTATCTAATTCACTAATTGAGTGAAAAGAAGTGGAAACTGTAAGCCATTGATTTTTTCTTTTTAAGGACTTGATTTTGAACCAATTTTTAAAAGATGACTTCCTGTCTTTTGAAGTAAGGTGAATTCCCCTTAGGTTATACTTAATGGCAAGTTTATGATTGGAATGAATAATTATTCGATTATGATATTCCTGAGGAATTTCTTCGATATAATCTCTCATTCTTTTAAATGAATAATGAGGCTTTCTAAGATGGAAACGAG
>JAYPYW010000043.1:4340-15358 GCA_038154685.1 Flavobacteriales bacterium
TAATAAGATCTGGGTTGGACTCAACTGCATTTCCAACAACTACAATAGTAGCACCTGCTTCCCAGGCTTCTTTTGCTTCTAAAGCAGACTTAATTCCTCCGCCAACGATTAAAGGATTTTCACTTGTTTGTGATGTTGCAGAGATCATAGCCGATGTTACCTTTTGGGCAGCACCACTACCCGCGTCTAAAAAGTTGATTTTTAGTCCAAGCATTTCACCTGCTAAAGCTGTTCCAGCAGCAATTTTGGGCTTATCGTTTGGAATTGGTAATGACCCACTTACATATGAAGCAGTTGTAGGTTTTCCTCCATCGATTAACATGTAACCAGTTGGTAAAACTTCAATTCCAGAAGCTTTGATCAGAGGAGCGGCTAAAACATGTTTACCAATTAATAACTCAGCATTTCTTCCAGAAATAAGAGATAAGAATAAAATGGCGTCTGCCTTACTATTAATCTGATAAACACTACCTGGGAAAATAACGGTAGGTATGGTACTGTTGTCCTTGATATAAGATAACGTTTCATCCAAACAGTCATCTGTTATCATACTTCCACCAACAAAAAAGAAATCAACATTACTTTCATTTGCAATTTTTACTTGTTGAGCCAATAGATCCTTGGAAAGGCTATCAGGATCAATAAGAATCGCAAGTGCTTTTTTGTTGTTCTCTTTAAGTTGGAATATGTTATCTAAAACTTGTCCCATTTTGCAAGTGCTAAAATAGTGTATTCTTTAGTCTATGCAAATACTCTTATAAGATATATTGATTTTGGTTTTGATTTTGGTGCTGAACTGACTAGATTTGCTCAAAATTCATAATTATGTCGGTAGCAACTGAAAATTACAAAGTAAAAGATATCTCCCTAGCAGATTGGGGAAGAAAAGAAATAAAATTGGCTGAGGCTGAAATGCCAGGGTTAATGGAATTGAGAGCTGAATATGGTGATTCAAAGCCTTTAGCAGGTTCGAGAATTGCCGGATGTTTACACATGACTATCCAAACAGCTGTTTTAATTGAAACGCTTGTTGAGCTTGGAGCTGAGGTTACTTGGTCTTCTTGTAATATTTTCTCAACTCAAGATCATGCTGCTGCTGCAATTGCTGCTGCTGGTATTCCAGTTTTTGCTTGGAAGGGTATGAATGAGGAAGAGTTCGACTGGTGTATTGAAAAAACTTTAACTGCGTTCCCTGAAGGAAAGCCATTAAATATGATTTTAGATGATGGTGGAGATTTAACTAACATGGTTTTTGATAGATTTCCAGAGTTAGTTGCTGACATCAAAGGTTTATCTGAAGAAACTACTACCGGAGTTCACAGACTTTACGAAAGAGAAAAGAATGGAACTTTAGTTATGCCAGCTATTAACGTAAACGATTCTGTTACGAAATCTAAGTTTGATAACAAATACGGATGTAGAGAATCATTAGTTGATGGAATTAGAAGAGCTACTGATGTTATGATGGCTGGGAAAGTTGCTGTTGTTGCTGGATTTGGTGATGTAGGAAAAGGTTCTGCAGAATCATTAAGAGGCGCGGGAGCAAGAGTTATCGTTACTGAAATCGATCCAATTTGTGCATTACAAGCTGCAATGGAAGGGTTTGAAGTTAAGAAAATGGATAACGCAATTCCTGAAGCTGATATTGTAGTTACTACAACAGGTAACTTTAACATTATTGTTGGACGTCACTTTGAGGCAATGAAGGATAAAACTATCGTTTGTAACATTGGGCACTTCGATAACGAAATCGATATGGCTTGGTTAAACGAAAAGTATGGTTCAACTAAAGTTAACATCAAACCACAAGTTGATAAATATACTGTTGGTTCAGGAAATGAAGTTTTAATTTTAGCAGAAGGAAGATTAGTAAACTTAGGTTGTGCTACGGGTCATCCATCATTTGTAATGAGTAACTCATTTGCTAACCAAACTTTAGCGCAAATTGAATTATGGAACCACTCAGATAAGTACGAGAATAAAGTATATACTTTACCGAAGCACTTAGATGAAAAGGTTGCTAAAGCTCACTTAGCTAAAATTGGTGTTGAATTAGAAGAGTTAACGCCAGAGCAAGCTAAATATATTGATGTTCCTGTTGAAGGACCATACAAGCCAGAGCATTATAGATACTAAAAAATCGCAGAGTTTTTAAGGATCCAGAATACTAAAAAGCCCAGCATTGCTGGGCTTTTCTTTTTTATCTTAAATTTTGTCTTTTGTCTTCTGGAATTTTAATTCCTTATATGAATAATATTCCCATCAAAACTAGTTCGATAGGTAAGTAATGGAATCGTTCCTGGACCAGAAATAGGGTTCCCATCTAATAACTGATATTTAGTCATGCAGCAAGAATCCACAGCAATTAAATTTGTTTCATCAACCACAACTTGAGAGCATTCGTTTTCTGGATCGTGTGGACAATGTCTTTCATAAGCAAGGTAAGTTTCATTGTCTAGGTTAAAAACTATAATCCCTTTAGATCCACCATTTACATATTTCCATGCACCCAAACCTGCCAGAGAGCTATAGCTTGGATCTAAAATATTAATGTAAACATCAACACTTACATTAGGTATTCCACGGTATTGATTTCTACAAGCAAATAATGTGATTGAAACAATTAAAATTGAAAATAGCTTTTTCATATGATCAAAACTAAAGAATTCTTCCACTAAGAACGCTAATTATTTAACTTTAGCATAAATTCGCCTTTTATGAAGAGACTTTTTGCAATAATAGGTTTATTAACCCTTTTTATTTCTATTCCACAAGCCGGTTTTTCCCAGGATGAAAGAGAAAGAAAGGCTGTAGAAGAACGAGAAGATAAAAAGCAAAAAAGTTTAGAGGAAGTTGAAAAAGAGCTGAAGAAGAAGCATTTAAAAATGCAATCTAAAGAAACTCGTAAAAGAATGAAAAGAGCTTTACGAGAGGCCGAAAGAAGAAAAAAGGGCAAACACCCTCAGCCATGGTGGGATAGATGGTTTAGCCGAAAGCAACAAACAAAAAGAAGAAAGAGGACATAGTTCGAAATTTAAGGTTGAATCTTTAAATTAAGAGGTGGGTTTTTTGTACTTTTAGGTTAAGCCAAAACTATGAGCGTTAAAGCTTTACACATATTTATTTTACAATTCTTTTTTGTGCTTTTATTAAAAGCTCAAACTGGTGAAATAACTGGATTGTTAGTTGCTCAAAATGGGGACACGATTGCAGCAGGATATGTGAGTCTTTATAAGGATGGAAATCAAATCAACGCTGCTTATTCAGATTTTAATGGTAGATACTCATTTGTTGGGTTGAACCCTGGTAAATATAATGTTTCGGCGGAGTTTCTGGGTTATCAAACTAAAAAAGTAACTGATGTTATTGTTGGGACTAACCAAAAAGTGAGTTTAGATTTTAATTTAGTTTCTGACTCAAAAGTAATTGATGCGGTTGAAATCATTACTTACCGAAAACCCCTTATTGATAAGGATAAACAAGCTAGGATTTATACATCAGAAGATATCGAAAATTTAGCTGTTCGTGATATCGCTCAAATTGCAGCTACCTCCGTTGATGTGGTTGGGAATGATGATGGTTCAGGTAATGTTAATATTAGAGGTCAACGTACAGAGGGGACTCAGTTTGTTGTGGATGGAATTAAAATCAACGGGAAAATTAGTATTCCCCAAAATGCTGTAGAGCAGGTTGAGGTTATCTCAGGTGGAATACCTGCCATGTATGGAGACAATATGGGAGGTTTAATTTTGATTACCACAAAAGGAGGTAGTGCTAAACCTTTTGGCGCAATAGAAGGTGTTTCATCGAAGTTTTTAGATGGGTATAACTTTAATCTTATCACGGGAAGTTATGCCGGACCGTTATTAAAAAATAAAAAAGATTCCAATGGTGTTGTTATCGCCAAGTCTCCACTTTCAGGGTTGATATCAGGAGAATATAGATACGTAAGTGATCCAAGACCATCTGCTTTAGGAGCTTGGAGTGTAAAAGACGATGTTTTACAATCGTTACAAAATGATCCTCTTAGAACTGCTCCTACAGGAGTTGGGACATTCAGAAATGCGGAATTTCTAACTACCGATGATTTAGAACTGAATAAGGCTAATCAAAATGTTGCGCAAGCCTCAATTAGTTTTGCTGGAAAAATCGATTACCAGGCTTCCAAGAATATTACGGTAACTGTAGGGGGGAATTATGGTTATAGAAAAGGGCATTCATATATTTATGAATATTCTTTGTTAAACCCTGATAATAATCCAGAGGCTATTAGCCAGAACTCTAATGTGTTTTTAAGATGGAAACAAAACTTAAATACCGATTCGGTAAGATGGTTAAGTGATCTTTTTTACCAACTACAAGTGGATTATTCGCGACAAGATAGCTCAACCTGGGATGATTCTCACAAAGATGATTTTTTCAAGTACGGACATATAGGAAGATTTAAAACTCATAGGAATTCTTTGTATGAATATATAGAAGACGGAGAGAGCGGAGATGCATATTATTATCAAGGAGAGGAAGATGTTTTATATGAATTTTTGGGAGGTGGTTCAAACCCAAATGCTGCAATGTATACTTCTCAGTTTTATAATTTGTATGATGGATTGGTTGAAGGTAATTATGAGAATTTTAACCAAGCTCAAAATGGAGGAGCTCTTTTAAATGGTGACCGACCAGAGAACGTTCATGGTTTATGGTTTAATACAGGAAGACAGTACAATCAATATTCGATTAGAAGGAGAGATCAAAAAAGAATTTTAGGAAATATTTCTGCTAAATTATTTGGTAATCATAGTGTTACTGCAGGTTTTGAGTTGGAGGAAAGAATTCAAAGAAGGTATGATTTAAATCCGATTGATCTTTGGACAAGAATGCGACAATTGGCCAATTCAAAAAATTCTGATCTTGATTTGGAGAATCCTGAATTAACCTTCAGTGGTGATGTTTTTACCGACACGGTTAATTACAACAATCTTTACCAAGGAACAGATGGCAAAGGTTTTTACGAAAATATTCGCGACCAATTTGGGATAGGTTATGACGAGTTTTTCGATTCTGATTATTATGGTCCAGAAAGCTACTCGCTAGATTTATTCGCTCCCGATGAGTTAATTCAGCAGGGTAATGGGATTTTACAAATGTGGGGTTATGATTATTTAGGAAAGAAAGTTAACAACGCTTCCTTAAATGATTATTTCCATGAAAAAGATGAAAGTGGAGCTTTCACCAGAAGAATCAATCCATTTAATCCAATATACGCTTCTGGATATATTCAAGATAAATTCCAATTTGATGATATCATCTTTAATGTTGGATTAAGAATCGACAGGTACGATGCAAACCAGCCTATAGTTAAAGATCCTTTCGTTTTATATGATGCCTATAAGGCTGGGGATTTATCCTCTTATAATATTCCGTCTAACATAGATAATGCCGCGACGGTTTATGTTAATTCATTAGATCTTGATGAGCCGGAAATTGTTGGATACCGATTAGATAATAAATGGTTCGATAGTGATGGAAAAGAAATCACAGATCCTTCAATTATTGCGGAAGCTTCTAGCTCTGGTGAGGTTACTCCATACTTAAAGAATCCGGATGTTAAAATGGGTGATGATGAATATGATCCTGCTTCAACTTTTGAAGATTATACACCTCAAATTATTATTATGCCGAGGATATCTTTTACATTTAACTTGTCTGAGAATTCCTCGTTTTTCGCGCACTATGATGTATTGGCCCAAAGACCAGGGATTAATCAAAGCTACTTCGATCCAGGACAGTATTTGTTTATTGAAAACGATGTTGGAGGATTCATTTCAAACTCTAATTTAAAACCTCAAAAAACTATTGATTATGAGGTTGGGTACCAGCAAGCGTTAAACACCAAAAGTGCAATTACCCTTTCTGCTTATTACCGAGAAATGAAAGATCTAATTCAGGTTACTGCTGTTAACTATGCTTACCCAGCTAACTATTTAACTTTTGGTAATTCGGATAAGGCTTTAGTTAAAGGTTTCTCTATAAGCTATGATTTAAGGCCAATTAATTCTAATATTTCATTAACTGCTGGATATTCCTTACAATTTGCTGATGGAACTGGTTCATCACCGGTGTCGAGTGCAAACTTAATTTCACAAGGTCAACCAGATTTAAAAGTGATGTTGCCTCTTAGTTTTGATCAGAGGCATACCATGAAGGCTGTAGTAAATTATGGATTTAAACCCGGAAAAGCCTACGTTGGTCCAGATTGGAATGGCTGGGGAAGAAAAGTTCTTGGTGGGTCATCTGCAAACGTTGTTACTAAATTAAGATCAGGAAGACCTTACACTGGTCAGTCGAATTTTACTCCTGAGGCTAATATTGTAAATGCTGAAAGAAAAGCTCTTGATGGTTTAATCAATGGAAATAGATTACCTTGGGTTTACACAACCGATTTAAGAATTAGTAAAAAGACAACGTTCGGTTTAGCAAAGGAGGCTAAATATCAAATGAAGTCTGAAATTTATTTAATCGTTCAAAATTTATTTGATACCAAAAATTTGGTGCGTGTATACAGTGCAACCGGGAATGCAGATGACGATGGATATTTAGATGCGGCAACTTCGCAAGCTAATATTTCGTCTCAAACCAATTACGAGTCTTATACTGATTTGTATAGTATTAAGGTGGCCGATCCGTCGAATTACGCTTTGCCAAGACAAATTAGATTAGGTTTTGTATTAACCTTTTAAATGAAGAAATTTTTAGTCAACATATTATTAATACTAATTGCCTTTAATGCGCAAGCAACCTTCATTAAAAAGAAGGGGAAACGCAGTGAATTTGAATTCAGATCTGCTGGTTGTAAAGCGCCAACTTCAAGGGTTGATTTGGACATCAATAATGTGAGAACAACCATTTTAAATGGAGGTGATTTATGGTGGGATTTAGATAATGCCAAGTATGAAATCCCTAAAGGAAGTGATAAGCATTCTATTTTCGCCGGATCAATAATGATTGGTGGGCGTGATGAAACCGGAAATCTTAAAATGGCTGCTCTTACTCATAGAGACGGAGGTTCGGATTTTTGGCCAGGCCCAATAAATAAAATTACCGGTTCTACATCTACTGATGTTTGTGATGAGTGGGATAAACACTTCAAAATAAACAGAAGTGAAGTTGAAGAATACGTAAGTGCTTTTAATGCTGGTGAAAATCCATCCGTGCCAATAAGTATGTTGAATTATCCGGCTCATGGAAGCTTGGCTGATGGTCATGATTATGAGTTAGCGCCTTTTTACGATGCTGATTCCAATGGTACTTACGATCCAAGAAGAGGAGATTATCCTGCTTTTAATATTGGTGGAGATCATGAAAGATATGCAAATGGAACCCTAAGGGGAGATCAAAATATTTGGTGGGTATTTAACGATGTAGGTAATATTCATACTGAATCGGGGGCGAATGCAATTGGATTGGAAATTCAGGCTCAAGCATTTGGGTTTGCTACCAACGATGAGATTAACGACATGACTTTCTATAATTATAAAATCATTAATCGCTCCACCTTTACCATTGAGGATTGTTACATGGGTGTATGGGCTGATACAGATTTAGGTTATGCTTTTGATGATTATGTGGGGTGTGATGTAGAAAGAGGTTTAGGTTACTGCTACAACGGTGATGCTAACGATGAAAACTCTGAAGGATATGGAGATGATCCTCCTGCGGTTGGAGTAGACTTTTTTGAAGGTCCTTTGGCCGATGCAGGTGATGGAATTGATAATGATAGAGATGGCACAATTGATGAGCCAGGAGAGTTGATTACAATGTCCAAGTTTGTTTACTATAATATAGGATCGGGAGACCAGGGAGATCCTGAGACAGCAACAGATTATTTCAATTACATAAGAGGTAGATGGAAAAATGGAGCTCCAATGGAATACGGAGGGACTGGTTTCAGTACTTCGGGAATTGCATGTGACTTTATGTTTCCAGATGATTCCGATCAAGACGATTATTGGGGGACAGGAGGAGTAGTTGTGGCACCTTGGAGCGAAAGTTCTGCTGGAAACGCGCCAGGAGACAGGAGGTTTATTCAATCTGCTGGACCATTTACTTTAGAGCCTGGTGCTGTAAATTATATAACAACCGGAGTGGTTTGGGCACAAGCTGATGTTGGAGGTGGACCATGGTCGGCAGTACAAAACTTAAAAAAGGCTGATGATTTAGCCCAAGCATTGTTTGATAATAATTTCGAGATTTTGAATGGTCCAGATGCGCCTGATGTTACGATTCAGGAAATGAAAAATGAATTGTTATTCTATCTAGAAAACCCAGAAACAAGTAACAATTTTAAAGAAGTGTATTCTGAGGTAGATCCTACAATTGTAGCTCCGTTTGGTGAATCATAGGATTCCAGATACAGATTCCAGGGTTATCAGGTGTTTCAGCTAGCGCACTCAAGTGTTTCGAGTTCTGAATTACAAGATGTTTCAAAGGCCCGATTAGTTTGGCAAAGTGATATTAAGGACGGTGTAGGAAAATTAGTCAATCATATTTTTGACGAGGCTATTGGTTTTGATGTTCCACAAATTATGGTTGATGGAGCTGATGAAGGGATTTCACATACGTTCTCAATTACGAAAGACTTATTTGCCATTGGTGATGATCGATTGATAAACGAAAAGGAATATTATTACATGGCTGTAGCTTATGGTTACAATAATTACTTAACATACGTAACAGGTAATGATGGTCAGAAATCTTCCTACAAAGCAGGAAGAAGAAATTTAAGACAATACACAGCTATTCCTCATGATCCTTCTGTGGAGGGGAATGGGACAAAAATCCAATCCCTTTATGGTTTATCGCCTGAAGTAAAAAGAGTATCAGGTAATGGAAATGGTGGTCGATTTGTTAATCTTACGAAAGAATCTATAGAAACAATCTTAACCTCTCCAGATCATAAAATTAATCAACCAGTTTATAGTTCCTTTGGATCTCCAATTGGAGTAAAAGTTATCGATCCGGTAAATGTGCCAGATGGAGATTTTAGGTTAGAGTTTTTAGATTCCGTAACCCCTGGTAATTTAAATGACGCTTATTGGAGATTACTTTATCAGCCAAAAGGTGAGTCTAGTTACACAGACACAGTTTATGCAATTAAGACACTAGTTGATAAATATGAGCAGGTCATTAAAGAATGGGGATTGTCTGTAGAAATAGAACAAGTACTTGATTTTGGAACTTCAGGCGCGGAGAGCTTCGGCTTAATTGGAGATTCATTGCAATACAAGGATCCATCAAAACCTTGGCTTCAAGGAATTGCCGATGAAGAGGGGGCTACTTATAAAAACTGGATCCGATCTGGAAATAGCAGTGTTGCACTTCCTTCCGAAATTGATTTTGATGATTATTATATTGGATCAGCTTTTGAGGATACTAAAGGAGTTTTCGAACGCATTGTTAATGGTTGGGTCGCTCCTTTCAGATATGTTTCAAACGAACGATATGGAGTTGCAACCACACCTACTGTTATTCAAACAGGAGGTGATTTCTCTCAAATGAATAATGTTGATTTGGTAATAACAAGTGATCAGTCTAAGTGGTCAATTTGCCCTGTGTTTGAAATGGCAGATGAAGCTGCATTATCTCAATATGGTGACGACAAAATAAACATCAAAAGAGGGGTGTCAAAGGATTGGAATGGAAATACATTACCAGAAGGACTGGGTTATTTCCCTGGTTACGCAATCGATGTTTTAACGGGTGAAAGATTAAATATTGGTTTTGGAGAATATAGTTTCTTAGCAGGAGATAATGGAACAGATATGTTATGGAATCCAACAAGTAGTGAATTAGATGAAATGGATTCACCATTATTTGGAGGTTTTCACAGTGTTTTTGTGTTTAAGAAAGGAGACTTAGTTGATAGTTATGATGAAGGTCAGTCTATCATAAATGTATTTAATAGCGGCTTTTTTGGAGTAGAGCGAATTGTTTTCAATCAGTGTACTTGGGTTTATGGTTACCCTATTCAAAATGATGCATTTCCATTTTTGGCGACTGATGTAACAATTAAATTGAGGGTTAATGAGCCATATGAATCCTTAGGTGACCTTCCTGTTTATGAATTTAATACAGCCGAAATCCATGCTTTAGCAAATCAAAATGATGTAGCTAAAGAAAATTTAGATAAGGTTAAAGTAGTTCCTAACCCGTATTATGGATTCAGTGAATATGAAAAAAACAAGTTAAGTAATGAGGTGAAGATTACTAATTTGCCAAAAGAGTGTACAGTTAAGATTTTTACTTTGGATGGTTCGCTTGTAAAAACAATTAAAAAAGACAGTGAATCCCAAACTTCTATATCTTGGAATGTTAAGAATGAACAAGGAATAGCCGTCGCATCAGGTTTATACATTTTCCATATTGAAGCACCTGGAATTGGCGAGAAAATTATCAAATGGTTTGGGGTTCAAAGAGAAATTGATTTAGATAGTTTTTAATGTTGAGGTTTAAGTACATAATAATTCTTTTGATTTATGCTTCAGGAGCGCTTGCTCAATTTGGAGGTCAATCAGGTGCTACTCAATTATTAATTAATCCTTGGGGAAAATCTTCTGGTGTTGGTGGATCTAACGCTGCTTATGGTGAGGGCATAGAAATGGTTTATATGAATCCTGCAGGAGTTTCGGGAACTAATAAAACTGATTTACTATTCTCAAGAACTAACTGGTTACAAGGGACAGATATTTACATTAACTCATTTGGAGTAGCTCAAAGGTTTAATGATAAGTCGGTAATCGCACTATCAATAATGTCTTTTAATTTAGGAGACATCGAGATCACAACTGAAAGTAACCCTGAAGGCGGGATAGGTACTTATCGACCAAAATTTATTAATGGAGGAATTACATATGGACGAAGATTCTCCAATAATATTGATGGAGGTTTAACATTGAAGTTGATTTCTGAAGGAATTCATGATGTAAGTGCTTTTGGAATGGCATTAGACGCAGGAGTGAAGT
>JAYPYW010000043.1:15368-24101 GCA_038154685.1 Flavobacteriales bacterium
GAAGTACGTTACAGGAGAAAATGATAATGTGAGTTTTGGAGTTGTATTGAAAAATGCAGGACCCAATATGCGCTATAATGGAAATGGATTAAAGATGGAATTTCCTTTTCCAAATGGAAACGTTCAAAGCGGACAAGTTTCAGCGGCTTCCTTCACTTTGCCGTTATTAATGAATTTAGGGTTTGGTTATCGATTTGAGTTTAATCAAAAACACCATCTGCAAACAGGATTTACTTATTCGGCAAGAATGTTTTTGAATGATCAAACGAGGTTCGGATTAGAATACAGATATAAAAAGTATTTCCAGTTAAGAGGTGGTTTTGTATACGAAGAAGGTATATTTCGATTCAGCACAAGACAAACTGCCATAACAGGTCCAACAGGAGGTTTTAGCTTGCAATTACCTTACGGAAAAGACGGTCAGTATTTCGGATTCGATTATACTTATCGTGACACGAACCCTTTTGAAGGAATTCATACTTTCGGGGCAAGAATAATTTTGTAAATTAGCAATATAACGCAATAAGAATAATAAAAGAATCCTGATGACGAGTCAGGATTCTTTTATTATTGAGAGAATAGAATAATTATGGCAGAAACTAGTTATTTCACGCAAGAAGGATTAGATAAGTTAAAGGCTGAATTAGATCACTTAAAAAAGGTTGAAAGACCAAGTGTTTCTCAGCAAATAGCTGATGCAAGAGACAAAGGTGACTTATCAGAAAATGCTGAGTACGATGCTGCGAAAGAGGCCCAAGGTCTTTTAGAAATGAAAATTGCTCAAATGGAGGAGCTTGTAGCGCATGCTAGAGTAATTGACGAGAGCAAGATTGATAACTCAAAGGTTTTGATTCTTTCAAAAGTAAAAGTTAAAAACATTGCCAATAAAATGGAGATGGAGTACACTTTGGTTTCTGAGGAAGAAGCTAATTTGAAAGAGAAAAAGATTTCTGTAAGCTCGCCAATTGGTAAAGGACTTTTAGGAAAGGAAGTAGGTGATGTTGCGGAGATTAAGGTACCAGCTGGATTACTTAAGTTAGAAGTTGTAGATATTTCAAGATAATAAAATGGCATCCATTTTTACGAAAATCATAAATGGGGAAATTCCTTGTTACAAGATTGCTGAAACTGATGATTGTTTAGCCTTTTTGGATATACTTCCATTGGCTAAAGGTCACGCACTTGTTATACCTAAAAAAGAGGTTGACTTTTATTATGATTTAGAAGACGAGCTTTTTCAAAAGGTAAATGCTTTGGCAAAGAAAGTTGCTCATGCTATTAAGAAAACGGTTCCTTGTGAAAGAATTGGTGTTTCGGTGATTGGATTAGAGGTTCCGCATGCACATGTTCATTTGGTGCCCATTAATGCAATTGCAGATTTAAATTTTACAAAAGAAAGAGTAAAGCTTAGCCCTGAAGAATTTCATGAATTGGCTGATCAAATAGCTTCAAACCTTTAATCGGAAAAGATTGGGATTAGTATCAACAGAAAATATTAAACAAGCTGCTATAAACCTTAAGGGTGTAGCAGAAAGAACACCACTTCAAAAGAACTTAGCACTTAGTGATAAGTATGAGTGTGAAGTTTATTTGAAAAGAGAAGATTTACAACCTGTAAGGTCTTACAAAATTCGTGGTGCTTATAACAAAATCAAATCTTTATCCGAAGAATCTTTAGCTAAGGGCGTAATCTGTGCAAGTGCAGGTAATCATGCGCAAGGATTTGCTTACTCATGTAATTTATTAGGGATTCAAGGGAAAGTTTACATGCCTTCAACCACTCCAAAGCAAAAGGTGGATAAGGTTAAGTTTTTTGGAAAAGATAATGTTGAGGTTGTTTTAACTGGTGATACTTTTGATGATAGCTATAAAAGTTCTTTAAAAGCTTGTGAGGACGAAGGGTTAACTTTTGTTCATCCATTTGATGATCCTCGAGTAATGGAAGGGCAGGGAACTATTGGTTTAGAGATTTTAGAGGATCTTCAGGATATAGATTACTTGCTGTTACCTGTTGGAGGAGGAGGTATTTCTAGTGGAACTGGTTCTTACTTTCATCAAGTGAGTCCAAGTACTAAAATTATAGGAATAGAGCCAGAAGGAGCACCATCTTTAAAAGAAGCTTTAAAAGCTGGTCATCCTGTTGAGTTACCTTCAATAGATAAATTCGTTGACGGAGCCGCAGTTCAAAGAGTTGGAGAGAAAACCTTCGAGGTAATGAAAAAGGTGGTTAGTGATGTTGTTTTGGTGCCTGAAGGGAAAGTTTGTTCTACTATTCTTCAGTTGTATAATGAGGAAGCAATTGTTGTAGAGCCTGCTGGTTCATTATCTATTTCTGCTTTAGATTTTGTTAAAGATGAAATCAAAGGGAAAAGAGTTGTTTGTGTTGTTAGTGGAAGCAATAACGATATAGGAAGAATGCAAGAAATCAAAGAACGTTCTTTGATTTACGAAGGTTTAAAGCATTTTTTTATTGTTCGATTCCCTCAACGTCCAGGTGCGCTTAAAGAGTTTGTAAATGAGGTTTTAGGACCTAAAGATGATATTTCTCGATTTGAATACGTTAAGAAAAACGCAAGAGAAGCTGGACCTGCATTAATTGGTGTTGAATTATCTGATCCAAACGATTACGATGGGTTAATTGCAAGAATGGAGCAGTATGGTATTAATTATACCGTGATAAATCAGGATCCTGATTTGTTTCAGTACTTCATTTAGAAAGACGAAAGACAAAAGTTGAATAAGTTATAGCCAGCAAAGCTGGCTTTTTTTGTACCTAAGCGTCATCCTGAGGAATCGAAGGGTCTCAAGAATATACTTCAAAAAGAAGGCTTGAGATCCTTCGATCCCTCAGGGTGACGATCTTACTTAGTTTCTCCCTTCTCCTTTCTCCCAACTCTTTTCTCCTTTTTCAATAACTTTGCTTAACATACTTCCGTAATTAGGTCATGAGTAAATCAAAAGAAGAAAGAATCCAACAATCCAGAACATCTTTATTTAAAGCCGTTTTCCCAGAGTTAACCAACCATCACAACACCATGCATGGTGGGAAAGCAATGGATTTAATGGATGAAATTTCTTTTATTACAGCAACACGATTTTGCAGGAAAGGTTTTGTTACTGTTGGATCAACTGTGAACTATAAAAAGGCTCTGCCTGCTGGCACTTTAATTGAGGTGGTAGGAGAAGTCTCTGAGGTGGGAAGAACTTCCTTGAAAGTCTCTGTTAAAATCTTTGTTGAGGAAATGTACTCTGATTTCAGAGTTGAGGCAGTTGATGCTGTATTTACGTTAGTGGCTATTGATGAAAATAAAAAACCAATTCCTGTTTTAGATTAATCATTTTCGATATGCACAACTTTTGAATCTTTCACTTTTGAAAGAATCATCATAGTTTGCATTTGTCCGATTTCTTCAATCTGACTCAATTTATTAGAAATTAGGCTTTCAAAAGAAGGAATGTCTTTAACAACAACCTTAAGAAAGTAATCTGCATTACCTGTAATTTGGTAACATTCTAAAATCTCTGGAATAGCCTGTATTTTCTCTTTAAACGTAACAATCGAGTCTACCTTTTGTCTTTCTAAAGAAATAGAAATAAATGCTCTTATACCCATTCCTAAAAGCGTATCGTTTACTTGGGCGTGATACCCTTCAATAACACCCGAAGATTCTAATTTTTTCACACGTTCTAATGTAGGGGCAGGAGATAAGCCAATTTCTTGGGATAATTGAAGGTTTGTAATTCTACCTTTTTCTTGTAAAATCCTTAAAATTTTAAGGTCGATAACATCTAATTTTATCCCTAATTCCATGGTATGATTTTCTTCAAAAATAATCAATTTTGGGAATGAATTTTCTGTCTTTTGTATACTGTCTTTTGTCTTTTATAAAACCTGTTAATTTCGTGTTGATAAATACACCGAAAAACCCAGTGTTTTAAAAGGTTTTACCTAGGTCATCGATTATCTTTGATAGACGTTCAAAAAAGTAAGATTTCTATGAGTGAAAATCAAGAAGGAAAGAAGGATTACTCAGCTAGTAATATTCAGGTCCTAGAAGGATTAGAAGCGGTAAGAAAAAGACCAGCGATGTATATTGGTGATGTAACCTCAAAAGGTTTACACCACTTGGTATATGAGGTAGTTGATAACTCTATTGATGAGGCATTAGCAGGTCACTGTGATAATATCCAAGTATTTATAAACGAAGGTGATTCAATCACTGTTATTGATAACGGTCGTGGTATTCCAACTGCGATGCACCCAAAAGAAAAGAAATCGGCATTAGAGGTTGTAATGACCGTACTTCACGCCGGAGGTAAATTCGATAAGGATACTTATAAGGTATCTGGAGGTTTACACGGGGTTGGGGTTTCTTGTGTTAACGCACTTTCTATCGATTTAAAAGCTACTGTTTACCGTGAAGGTAAAATTTGGCAACAAGAATATTCTCAAGGTAAACCTAAGTATGATGTAAAGGTTGTAGGTGAATCTGATCAAAGAGGTACCGAGGTAACTTTCCAACCAGATCCAGAGATCTTTGTTGATTTAGTTTATTCATGGGATGTATTGGCTAAAAGAATGCGTGAATTAGCGTTCTTGAACAAAGGAATTAGAATTACATTAACGGATAGAAGAGAGGCAACTCCTTCAAACGAAGATGGAACAGATAAGAGCGAAAGCTTCTACTCTGAAGAAGGTTTAACAGAGTTTGTTAAATATATCGACAGTGCAAGAGAGCAATTAATCCCTGATGTAATTTACTTCGAAGGTGAAAAGAACGGAATTCCAGTTGAAGTAGGTATGTGTTACAACACTTCATACTCTGAGAATGTTCACTCATATGTAAACAACATTAGTACTTACGAAGGTGGTACGCACTTAACAGGTTTCAGAAGAGGTTTAACAAGAACTTTAAAGAACTTTGCAGACAAGTCTGGAATGTTAACTAAGTTGAAGTTTGAAATTAACTCTGATGATTTCCGTGAAGGTTTAACAGCAATTGTTTCTGTAAAAGTTGCTGAGCCTCAATTCGAAGGTCAAACAAAAACTAAATTAGGAAACAGAGAAGTTTCTTCTCCTGTTGATCAAGCGGTTTCTGAGGCTTTATCTAATTACCTAGAGGAGCATCCAGCTGAAGCAAAAACAATTGTAGAGAAAGTAATTCTTGCAGCTCAAGCCCGTCACGCAGCAACTAAAGCTCGTGAAATGGTTCAGAGAAAGAACGTAATGCAAGTTTCTGGATTACCTGGTAAGCTTTCAGATTGTTCATCTAAAGATCCTGCTTTAAGTGAGATTTACCTTGTCGAGGGAGATTCGGCAGGTGGTACTGCTAAAATGGGACGTAATAGAGAGTTCCAAGCAATTCTTCCTTTAAGAGGTAAAATCTTAAATGTTGAGAAAGCAATGCAACATAAAATCTTCGAAAACGAAGAGATTAAGAATATCTACACTGCATTAGGAGTTAGAATTGGAACAGAAGAAGATTCTAAAGCTTTAAATACTGAGAAATTAAGATACCACAAGATTGTAATCATGTGTGATGCCGATGTTGATGGATCTCACATTTCTACATTAATTCTTACTTTTTTCTTCCGTCACATGAAGGAATTAGTTGAGGCAGGATACATTTACATTGCAACTCCACCTTTATACTTAGTTAAGAAAGGTAAGCAGCAAGAGTACTGTTGGAATGATGACCAGCGTGATTTAGCTGTTCAGAAAATGAAAGGTGCTGGTAATGCTTCTTCAGTTGGAGTTCAGCGTTACAAAGGTCTTGGAGAGATGAACGCAGAGCAATTATGGTCTACTACAATGGATCCAGAGGCTCGTACTTTAAGACAAGTAAACATCGGTGATGCTCAAGAAGCAGATAGAACTTTCTCAATGTTAATGGGAGACGAAGTTCCACCACGTAGAGAGTTCATTGAAGAGAACGCTCAGTATGCAAATATTGATGCTTAATCTTTAGCATAGATTTTAAGGAAGGGCGGATAAAATCCGCCTTTTTTTTATGGATTTGGGTAGACACACGGGTCTGCCCCTACGTGTTAATCTTAAGTAGAGTGCGGTCCATTGTGACCGCCCATGTAAAAGCAAAAATGCCAAGCAAAAGCTCAGCATTTTTCATTGTTAATCTCAAGGTAAATTGGGAGATTTTACCCTAAAACTTTTAATCTATTTTTAATCTCATTATAATAACTCCTAGAAACAGGAATTGCGTGACGTTCAATTTCTAAAACTCTATCATCCAAAGCATCAACCTTTTGTAAATTAATCATGTATGATCTATGACAACGAACAAACATCTTTGGCAATGTCTTCTCCAATTTGGTCATTGTTTGAAGTACAACATATGTTTTCTCTACTGTGATTATTTTAACGTAATCAGACATTGATTCGAAGAAAAGAATATCGGATAATTTAATCTTCTGAAGCTTACCGTTAACCTTGAAGAATATGCTTTCGTTTTGATCATCTTTTCCATCAAAAGTTGGCTCAAAGGCTTTCTCTAACTTATTAATCGTTTTTAGGAACCTGCTATACTCAATCGGTTTAGGTAAAAAGTCCAAAACTTCAACCTCAAAAGCATCTACGGCATAGTGCTTCATGTTACTCATTAATACAACTTGCGGTAAGTTTTCGAAAGCTTTGATGAAATCAAGTCCCGATAATTCAGGCAGCTCCACGTCTAAGAAAATAACATCGACAGGCTCTTCTTGTAATTTCTCCTTTAAAGAAAGTGCATCGCCTAAAACTAAAGGTTCATCAAAAACTCCACTTCTATTCAAGCATTGCTCAACAATCTTTTGAGAGATTGGATCGTCATCTATTATGATAGACTTATATTTTTCCATTTTATTAAATAATCTCTATCTACTACGATGTTTTTCTATAAAGGTTATTGATTTTTTAGACTCAAAAATTGGTATTTTTGAACAACTTTTTAAAGCTCAGAAAATGAAGATTTTATTATCACCAGCGAAGAAATTAGATTTTAATAAATCCCCTGAAGTTTCGGGTAATGTTGAAGGTTTCTTCCCTAATAAAACTGAGCGCTTACAAAAGCATCTTAAAAAGCAATCGGCTAAAAAGATTGGAGCCTTAATGAAATTAAGTCCACAGTTATCTGATTTGAATTTTCAGCGTTTCCAAATGATGGGAGATGCAAAGAATGAAAAATCTTTAGCAGGTTTTGCATTCAACGGAGAGGTATATAGCGGATTGAATATTGAAAGTTTTTCTAAAAAGGATCTTGAAGTAGCTGAAGATAAATTAAGAATCCTTTCTGGTTTATATGGTGTTTTAAAACCAAGCTCAGTTATCGAGCCTTACCGTTTAGAAATGGGAACTAAGCTGCCTGTTGGAGCTAAGAAGAATTTGTACGAATTCTGGGGTGATGATATTATTAAGTTCTTACATGAAGAAGAACAAGAACTGATTGTGAACCTTGCTTCAAATGAATACAATAAAGCAGCGAAATTGAAAGATTTTAGAGGTAGAGTAGTGACTCCAAATTTTAAAGAATTTAAAAATGGAGACTACAAAACTATAATGGTTTTCGCTAAAAAAGCCAGAGGAACTATGGCTCGATGGATCATTCAAAATGATGTAAACGAAGCTGAAGAAATTAAAAATTTTACAGAGGACGGATATGTTTTCAATGAAGAATTGTCTTCAGAAAACGATTGGATTTTCACTAGGTAATTTGAGTTTTGACTTCTACCTTCCACATTCTAGCTTCTATCTTCATTCTATTTAGTATTTTTGCTCAAAATTTTGTCACATGAACATCTCGTATAATTGGTTGAAAGAATATATCCAAATTGACGAATCACCAGAAGAGTTATCTGTAATCCTGACTGATTTAGGTTTAGAGATTGGTGGAATCGAAAAAAAGGAATCTATCAAAGGAGGATTAGAAGGCCTTGTTGTAGGAGAAGTTTTAGAGAGATGGCAACATCCAAATGCAGATAAATTAAGCTGTACAAAAGTTAATGTTGGAGGTACTGAACCTTTAAGTATTGTGTGTGGTGCCCCAAATGTGGCAGCTGGGCAAAAAGTTGTGGTTGCAACTATTGGAACAGTGCTTTATAGCGGAGATGATAGTTTTAAAATCAAAAAATCAAAACTAAGAGGTGAATTATCCGAAGGGATGATTTGTGCCGAAGATGAGATTGGGCTAGGTAAAAGTCATGATGGGATCATGGTTTTACCAGAAGATGTGGCAGTTGGGACTTTGGCGAAAGATTATTTTGAAGTTGAAGAAGACTATATTTTAGAGGTTGATATTACACCAAACCGTGCTGATGCTTTATCGCACTATGGTGTTGCAAGAGATTTAGCAGCCTATTATTCATTCCATAAAACAGCGAAGGACTTAAACTTTCCTGAATTAAAGGAATTAAATAAAACTGCAGATTTACCATTTGAGATTAACATCGAAGATAAAGAAGCCTGCACCAGATATGCAGGCGTTTGTATTAAAGGTGTTAAAGTGGAAGATTCACCTGAATGGCTGCAAAAGAAATTAAATTCAATTGGATTATCACCAGTTAATAATGTGGTTGACGTAACTAATTTTGTATTACATGAATTAGGTCAGCCTTTACATGCTTTCGATTACTCTGTTTCAGGAAATTTGGTTAACGTTAAAAGTAATCTAGGCGGACAGAAATTTGTAACACTTGATGGTGAAGAAAGAGAGTTGAAAGATGGTCAATTAATGATTTGTA
>JAYPYW010000043.1:24111-26344 GCA_038154685.1 Flavobacteriales bacterium
GTAACAACTTGGAAGGGATGTGTATTGCCGGAGTTTTCGGAGGTGAAAAATCGGGTGTTTCTGAATCTACTACAGATGTGTTTTTAGAAAGCGCATACTTTAATCCTGTATCTGTTAGAAAAACAAGTAAAGATCACGGATTAAAAACCGATGCTTCTTACAGATTTGAAAGAGGAGTTGATCCTTTAATGACTGTTAAAGCATTACAAAGAGCAGCCAACTTAATTATTGAAGTTGCTGGTGGTGAGATTGCTTCGGAAGTTAAAGATGTAGTGGTTGAGGAAGCAAAACCTTTCGAGGTTGAGTTCTCATTTTCAAGATGTGCTTCTTTGTTAGGTGAAGAATTACCAAAAGAAAAGATCAAAGAAGTTTTAAAGAGTTTAGAAATTGAAATTGTTGCTGAATCGGAAGATAAATTAAGTCTTTTAGTTCCTCCATACAGAGTGGATGTGCAAAGAGAATGTGACGTTATCGAAGATATTTTAAGAGTTTACGGATTCAATTCAATTGCTATTCCAACTTCGTTAAAGTCTTCAATTATTGTTGCTGATGGTGTACCTCAGGAAAAGGTTGTTAAAGAAGTTTCAAACTTGTTAGCAGGTAACGGATTTAACGAAATCCTTAATAACTCTTTAACCAAAAAAGGATACTACGAAGGTGTTAATCAATTGGATGAAAAGAACCATGTTGAGTTACTAAATCCATTAAGTCAGGATCTTAATATTTTAAGAAGAAGTATTTTATTTGGTGGTTTGGAAAGTATTGCCAGAAACCAAAACATGAAAAACCCTAACCTTAAATTCTTCGAATTTGGTAAAACATATTGGAAGGACGAAGAAGGGAAATATAGTGAGAAAAAGCACCTTGGATTATTTGTAACAGGTTTAAAAGAGGACGTAAGCTGGAACTCAGGAAGTGATGTAGTTTCTTATTACTCTATCAAAGGATACGTTACCTTATTGTTAGAAAGATTGGGTGTTAAAAAGCTGAAAACAAAAGCACTTCAAAACGATTTGTTAGTTGAAGGTGTAGGTTTATATTTCAAGAAAACATTAATTGCTGAATACGGAAAAGTAAAGAAGGAATTCTTGAAAAAATCCGGTGTAAAGCAAGATGTTTATTTCGCAGACATTCAATGGGATGAAGTGTTAAAATTAGTTCAGTTTGTAAGAACTAAATTCTCACCAATTGCCAAGTTCCACCCAGTAAAAAGAGACTTGTCTTTATTGCTTGATGAGGCTGTTAAGTATGCTGATTTAGAAAGGATTGCATATGAGAGCGAAAGAAATCTTTTAAAAGAAGTTGAACTGTTTGATATTTATCAGGGAGATAAATTACCAAATGGAAAAAAATCGTACGCTTTAAGTTTTATCCTTCAATCTGATGAATCTACATTGAAAGACAAGCAGATAGAGAAGTCGATGGAGAAATTACAAAAGGCTTTCCAAGAGAAATTGGGAGCAGAATTAAGATAATCAAATAAAAAGGCTCGTTTTAATGAGCCTTTTTGTTTAATTAAGAATGCATGTAATTTTTATTTCAACGGTTTTTCCAACCATAAAACCTCCGTAATCTTCTCCAATTTTATAATCATCTCTTTCTAATTCAAATCCTCCTGTAAAAGTTTTGTTTGAGTAGGTAAAAGGAAGTGATGCCTCCAAGGTTATTCCATGCATGGTTAGTTTACCTTTTGCTAAATAACCATCATCTGTCTTGGTGATTGCTGAAGATTCGAAACAAATATTTGGAAACTTAACAACTTCGAAAAAGTCTTCGTTTTTTAAATGCTCATCCCTTTTTTCGCTTTCGGTGTTTATTGATCCTGCACTTACGCAAACATTAAAATTGGAGTTTTTTAAATCCGATTCATTAAATACAACAGTGCCTTCCATACCTGTGAAAGTACCTTCAACAGTTTTAACGCCCATGTTACTGATTTCAAATTCAACTTTTGATTCGGTTTTATTGATCGTTTGAGCGTTTATAAATAAAGATGAGATTATTAAGGCTAATGATGAGGTATATTTTTTCATGAGTGGTGAAAATTTGTTTTAACAAATAACGAAGAATTTATTGGTAAAGGAATTAATCTAGATTAAGAAATGTTATTAAAAGATAGAGGGAAGTATCAAAAAAAAAGCGAGAACATTTGTTCTCGCTTTCGTTTTGATCGTGGTGCCTCCAGGAATCGAACCAGGGACACAAGGATTTTCAGTCCTTTGCTCTACCAACT
>JAYPYW010000044.1:0-19282 GCA_038154685.1 Flavobacteriales bacterium
GATAAAAAGCAGTGGAAAATATTTTTAGCTTGTCTGCTTATTTCAACAATTCTGTGGAGCTTATTAAAGTTCTCCGAAAAAAGAGTTGATGATATTGAGGTAGATCTTAAGTTTACAAATTTTCCTAGCGAAAAGGTTTTAGTTTCTAATGTTCCTAAATCAATTTCTGTAACAATTGAAACTCAAGGTTTCGATTTACTTTCTAAAAGTATTGGCTTTAAAAACGCTGAAATTGAGGTTGATTTATCGAAGGTTAAAAAGGTTAAAAAAGGTGCAGAATTTGTTTATTATTGGTTACCTAGAAACAACACCTCATTATTAGAACGAGTTATTGGTTCCAAGTTGAAAAATGCTCAATCCCCTTCCAAAACTGATTCGGTTAAGTTGTTGTTTTCTGATATTTCGACAAAGAAATTGAATGTTGGGTTTGATTACCGATTATCACAATCAAAAGATTTATTTGTCATCAAATCACCTTTGATTTCTCCTGAAAAAGTTGTGGTAAGAGGAGCAGAGTCGATTCTTTCAAAATTAGATACTATTTATACGGAACTTTCGGAATTTGATATTTTAGAGGAGAATTTGGATGCGGATTATAAATTGGTTTTGCCTTTTGGAGTGGATAGCTCATTTGAGGATAGTGTAAGAGTGTTTGTAGGAGTTGAAGCGCTTAAGGAACACGTTTTTGAAGTTCCGATCACCATAAAAGGCGCACCAGATTCACTGGATTTTAAATTATTTCCAAGTGAAGTTGAAATAGTTTTTACTTGCGGATCAAGCGAGTTAACGGCGATTACTCCAATGGACTTTAAAGCAGAAGTTGATTATATTGACGTTAAATCGGAGTTTAAAAAGTTAAATGTTGAATTAACTCAATCGCCTTCTTTCATAAAAGATATAAAACTGGAGCCAGCTAGTGTGGAGTATATAATCAAATCTAAAGATTAATGAAGGTTGTTGGGATTACTGGCGGAATAGGAAGTGGTAAGTCAACTATCTGTAAAGTTTTCTCAAGTCTTGGAGTTCCTGTTTTTCATTCGGATGAAATTTCTAAATCTATTTTGTTTAGTCCAGAAGTTGCTCAGTTAGTGATTGAAAAGTTTGGTGATAAAGTAGCTGAAGGACCAGGACTGAGTAGAGTTAAATTGGCTGAGGTAGTCTTTAAGGAAAAGTCGAGTTTAGACTGGTTGAATAGTGTTTTACATCCAAAAGTCGCAGAGGAATTTACAAAATGGCAGACAAATCAAAAGTTTCCTTTTTGTTTAAAAGAGGCCGCTATTTTATTTGAGTCAGGAGGAGCTTCTTCATGCGATTTAACTGTTAATGTTCAGTGTTCGGAAGAAGAAAGATTAAAAAGGGTGCTTAAAAGAGATAGGCGCACTAAGCAGCAGGTTTTGGATATAATTGCCAAGCAATTGTCGGAATCCGAAAGAACAGAATTAGCAGATTATAATATTAACAATGAAAATCAGAAAATCTTACCTCAAGTACTTCGCTTATTTGAAATATTAAGTTGTTAGTAGTCATGAAATCAGAAGGTTATGTTGTAGTTTTCAACACATTGTTAATAACCTTTTAGTATATTTGCCGTTACTTCGAATGTTTAGGGGTAATTTTGTAAAATAGAAAGTAGGAGAAATGCGTAATAAATCAGCTAAAATTTTAGGAATTGTATTATTAGTAACAGTATTGGGTACGGTGATGACTTCATGTAAGGCTTCACATGACGTTTGTCCAGCTTACACAAAAGTTGAGCAGTCGGCAGACCAGTACTAATCAAAATATTTAATCTTAGAAAAATCGTACGTACTGTACGATTTTTTTTTGTTCAAAATTTCGGGATGTAGCTTAGTCTGGTTAAAGTGCTGGTCTGGGGGACCAGAGATCGGAGGTTCGAATCCTTTCATCCCGACGAAGGAGTGATGAGTGGATTTGAACCGACAGGAGATTTGAAACAAAGTTAGCGACTAAAGGAGCAATCCTCTCATTCCTAATTTACAGTAAAGTTCTGACTCGAGCTCAAATTCACACGATTCCCATAATACTTGTTTTACAATTCATTATTTTTGCAAAAAATATTTAAAATGGAAATCAAGAAAAACGAATACTTTGAAGGGAATGTTCAAAGCCTTGGGTTTGTAAAAGAGGGAACAACTCAAATTACAGCAGGTTTAATTAAAAAAGGAACTTACGATTTTGGAAAAGCTGATCCAAAAGAAACAATGAAATGCACTTCTGGTGAAATGATTATCAACGGTGTTAAATGTACTGCTGATACTCCAGCTGCAGTTATTGAGGTTGGTCAGCAAATTATTTTAGAAGCAGTTGTTGACTCAACTTATACTTGTACGTATGGGTAGTTGATAGGTAAAAGACGAAATACAGAAGACAAAAGCCCGATCATTGATCAGGCTTTTTTTATTTTTTAATTGTCTCTTGTCTCAAAAGTCCCTTTCTCAAAAAAGTTGGTAATTGGGGTTAGTAAAGAGTTGTTTACTTTTACACTGTGATGGAAATGACAGACATACTTTTGTGTTTTGCTGCTGGTTTATCTGCTGGTGTTCTAAATACTTTAGCTGGTAGTGGGAGCATTATCACTTTAAGCTTATTGTCATTTCTAGGTTTACCCGCACAAATAGCAAATGGAACAAATCGAATAGGCTTGTTCTTCCAAGGTTCTGTTGGATCGTATCAGTTTTTCAAACAAGGGGATTTAAGTATAAAAGGCAAATTCAATTTAATTCTTTTAACCTTAATAGGAACTGTATTGGGAGTTTATACTGCCAGTCAGCTAAATGTTAGAGATTTTGAATATGCGGTTGGAGGTGTTTTTTGTTTATTGTTTTTTGTTGTTCTATTTAAACCACAGCAGTACATTAAAAACTCTCAGCGACTTACAAAGTTGTTACCATTAATATTTGGAATAATTGGGTTTTATGCAGGTTTTATTCAAGCAGGAGCAGGAGTTTTTATGTTGGCTTTCATGCATACTGTTTGGGGAAAGTCTTTCACGGAGTTAAACCCCTTAAAGGTATTTCTCATTTTCCTAATTAACCTTTTTGCTTTGGCAGGTTATGCTTTCGTTGGACAAGTTGATTGGGGTGTTGGTTTAGCATTAGCTGGTGGTCAAATAGTTGGAGCGCTAGTGGGGGTGCGATTAAATAATTTGAAAAAAAATATAGAATCGGCAATAAGATTGTTAATTTTAACATTAATTATCCTATCTGTCTCTAAATTTTGGAAACTGTTTTAAAATGAAAAAAATCGTTTACATATTTCTAGGTGTTTTAATTGCCTTTGCCTGTACAAAAAGAAATTGCGTTAAAACATCTGATATTAGTTTTGGAGAATTAAACGAAGGAGATAGATCTTTTTATACTTTCGCTGGTGATTCTATGTCTGTTTCTATTTGTCAGTACATAACTCCAAATGGAGATAGTATAAATGATACTTTCGCAATAATGTCAAATATTAAAATTGGTGACTTTTATTCGTCGAGTTTTAGAGTTTCCGATAATTGTGATGAGGTTGTTCATCTTGAGAATAACGTTTTTCCTTTTTCTTTTCCAAACCCAAACTCACTTGAAGACGGACAATACGACTTTACTATGTCGGTTGTTTTAAAAGAAGGTAAAGAGTTGGTTTCAGGTTCTGGAATAATAAGAATTTTAAGAAAATAGATTTTTAAAACACTGATAATTAATTTACTATGTCTTAATTGGTATATTTTTATAATTTTATTTTTATGTATAATTTTTTCGAGGTGTTATTAAAGTTATCTACAAGGCTTTACTTTAAAAACAAGTTTGTTACTGGTAAAGAGAAGATTCCAAAGGGAAAGCCTTTAATGTTTGTTGCCAATCACCCTGGTGCTTTTATGGATCCTATAGTTATAGGTGCTTTTGCCAGTAAATCTTTGTATTACATTGCGAGAGGGGAATCCTTTAAGAATAAAATTGCCGCTTGGTTTTTTAAAAGGTTGCACATGATTCCTGTTTACCGAAAAGAAGAGACTCCAGAGTTAACTCATAAAAACGATGGAGTTTTTAAAGCGTGTTATAGTCATTTTGAAAAAGGCAGATCCTTGATGATTTTTCCTGAAGGAACAAGCAAGATAGAACACCGATTAAGAAAAGTTAAATCTGGAGCAGCAAGAATTGCTTTAGGGGCAGAAGCAAAGAATAACTTTGAATTGGATTTAGAGATTGTTCCTGTTGGATTAACTTATTCGAATCCGCAAAATTTCAGAACGGATGTTCATGTGGATTTTGGTACTCCAATCAAATTAAAGGATTGGAAGGCTGCATACGAAGAGGATAGCTTCAAGGCTGCAAAACAACTTACTAAGGAAATTGAGTCACGAATTAAGGGGCAAATGCTGTTAATTGAAAATCAGGAAAATGATTTGCTTTACGATCGTTTACATGAAGTTTATTTCGAAGAAATGATAAAAAGGTTTGAGGAGCCTAATATATCAAAGAAAGAGAAGTTGAATTTAAAAAATGAACTTGTAAAAGCTGTTGAGTATTTTAAAGAGAACGACCCTGAGTTTAGTGGCAAATTGGAAAGATTGTTGGAGGAATATTGTTTCGAAGTAGTTGCTGTTGCTAAAAAGTTTCCAAATTTTAATAAAAGGTTAATCGACGGGAAAAAATCGATTACCAAACATGTTTTCTCAACTCTTTTTGGATTTCCATTCTTCTTGGTAGGTTTTGTTGCTAATATTATTCCTTATAAAGTTTCTGGGATTTTAACTGAAAAATTTACGCAAAGGGACGATTTTACTGGTGGATTAAGGTTGGTTATCGGAACATTTGCTTTTTTGTTTACTTATATTGGGTGGTTGATAATTCTAAATTCTTATTTACCGGTGTTTATAGCTTTAATAATTACTATTCTTTTACCTGTTTTAGGAATGTTAGCCCTTGGTTATTCAAGGATGTATTTGGAGTTGAAAGCCGAGTTGTTTTATCAGAGAATGGTTGTTACAGAAAATAAGGAGTTTAAAAAAATGCTTGATTTAAGATCTTTGATAATCGATGAATTAGAACAGGCACGTTTGTTGTATAATGAAAGAGTTGTAAGTTAGTTATATGAAGTTCAGGTTACTTTTCTATTTTTTGTTGATTCTTGTTGTTCAAGTTTTTGCTCAAAAAACTCATGATGGATTAATATTGCACAGAACAGCAAGTGCTTTTGGAGAAGTAGAATTTTGGTTAAGTAGAGTGGATACTTTTCCTGTTACCAATACAACTAACAAAACAATATACATTCTTAAACAAATTGTACCAAGGGATTTTGAATTAAGAACTCCGAGTTTAGGGATCGAACCAGGTGAAACAGCTCCAATTGAAGTTATTTATAATCCAAGAAAAATTGGGAAGTTTAATACCAAACTTAAATTATTTCATTCTGGCTCGAATGATCCTTTTTATTTTGAGTTTAAGGGAGAAATAAAAGGATTTGATGAATATGGAGAGTTAGCATGTCCAAGCTTTGGTCGACCGAACTATCAAAAGCCAAACTTTACAATGGAAATTAATGTGATCGATTCGATTACAAGACAGCCGATAAATAAAGCTTTAGTGGAATTAAGTAAAGGTGAGGATTTTAAACAGTTTTACACCGACCCGTCTGGTCAGGTAATTAGAAAGTCCCATTTAGGTTTGTTTTTCGTTTATACCGAAGCCAAAGGTTATAAACGTAAGAATATCGAACATTATTTTAATCCTCAAAGGAGATCTGTTACCATTACCTTAGTTCCTGTTGAAAAGCCTATTGATTTATTAGATAAGGTGGAAATCGAATTGCCAGAATTAACCATAGATGATGAAAAAAAGGAAGATTTAGAGAAAGTAGAATTTAAATATGAGCCCCTTCCTAATATTCCTGTGAAGGAAGAAAATGAGAACTTTCCTTTATCTAAATTTGAGGATAATAACATTGTTTTCTTGATTGATGTTTCTTCAAGTATGAGAGGGAAGGATCGACTTGAATTATTAAAGAAATCAATGATTCAATTAACTTATATGTTGAGGTCAGTGGATAAAGTAACTATTGTTACCTATTCGGATGAATCTCAGGTTGTTTTACCAGCAACTTCTGCAAAAAACAAAGCCCAAATAATTAATGTAATTCAGGGTTTAAAGGCAGGAGGGAGTACGTTTGGAGGAAAAGCCATTCGTAAAGCATATAAAGTTTTAAAAGAGGAATATATTCAGGGAGGAAATAATCAAATTATTTTAGCAACAGATGGAGGCTTTAACGGGCTAGGAAAAAGCGAAAATCAATTAAACGGTCTAGTTAGAAGGAAAGCTTCTCAAGATATGAAGTTTTCAAGTTTAGGATTTGGGAAAAACAAAAGAGGAAAGGATTTGATTGAAGATTTGTCGGTTTCTGGAAGCGGAGATTACTTGTACATCAAATCAGAAGATGAGGCCAAAGTAATGCTCAATGAAATGATTATGAGACAAAGTGCTAAAAATTAAAGTTTCGCCAATTCTGTTTTTATAGTTTCTCTGTTGACTGGTTTTTTTAAGATACATTTTACCCCGAGTTTATTAGCTTCAGGGGTAATTGATTCAACTTCATCACCACTAATGATTACAATTTCCTTTGAGAAACCCTTATCCCTCAGAACTTGTAAAACTTCCATACCATCCATATCTGGCATTCTTCTATCTAGCGATATTATATCAGGTTGCAACTCCATGGCTTTATTCACCCCGTCTTTCCCATTGGAGGCCTCGCCAATCACATCATACCCAGATTGTCTCAGTAGTGCTGAAATTATTGTTCTATCAAATCCAACATCATCAATTATTAAAACAGTTTTAGCCATTAAAAGGAGGTTTGGTATTTTTACCTAATATTTTTAAAATAGTTGCGTTATTTTGGAACGGAAATTGCGGCAACACAGCAAAAGCTTAAAAATGAAAAAGATTATATTTTCCATACTTATTGTTTCCTGTTCATTTGTAAATGCTCAAATGAGTTTTGGAAGTATTAAAGATAAAATGAGCGGAGGCATTACTGCTGTTGGTGTAGGCTTAACTGAAGAGGAGATAGTGTCTGGACTTAAGGAAGCCTTGGGAGTAGGGATAGATAAATCAACAGCTAAGGCTAGTAAATCTGGTGGTTTTAATAAGAATAACCTTATTAAAATTCCATTTCCAGAAGAGGCAAAAAAAATGGAAGATAAGTTAAGACTTGTTGGGATGGGTGCTCAGGTTGATTCGTTTGAGTTCGCACTTAATAAATCGGCTGAATTAGCATCTAAGGAAGCCGCACCAATATTTTTACAAGCTGTAAAAAATATGAATGTGAGTGACGGTTTGAATATCTTGAGAGGTGCGGATAATGCAGCGACAACTTATTTAAATAAAACAACTAATGAATCTCTTTACGAGGTTTTTAAGCCTATTATAGAAAAAGCTTTAAAAACAGTAGGCGTAACCCAATATTGGAATCCTTTGGCTTCAAGGTATAATAAGATTCCACTTACTACTAAGGTAAACCCGGATTTAGAGGATTACACAACTAAAAAAGCAATTGATGGTTTGTTTAAATTAATTGCATTAGAGGAAAAGAAAATTCGAGATAATCCTTCTGCTAGAAGTACAGAATTGTTGAAGAAGGTTTTTGCGGAGTAATAATATCAAAAGATTAACAGGGTTTTATGATTAAAGAGATTTTCAATCTTGTTAATCTTTTAATCTGAATAATCCGATGAAATAAATATCTTTCGTTGTCATCCGCGCACTTGTTGCGGGATCTTCGTAAACGACCCTAGAGTTATAGTTTAAGATACCGGAACGCTGTCCGGTATGACAATAAGATTTAGTATTCAGTTTATTTCGATATCTCGTAAAGGGATTCTATCGCTCCAGTATCATGAGCCTTTGATTCTATCAATTTTAAATCCGTTCTGTTAGGTAAGCTTTCAAACAAGTCAATCCCATCCTGTAAAATAATAGGCATTGTGAATAGTTGAAGCTCGTCAATTAATCCTTCATTTAAAAGCATTGTGTTTACTAATCCCCCTCCAATAAGCCAGATGTCTTTTCCTTTTTGCCCCTTCAAATTTTTAATGAATTCAATATGGTTTTCTGAAACGAACTCCACGTATTCATTGTCTTTTAAATCTTTGTTTCGGGTAATTACATAGTTCTTTTTATCTGGGTAAGGGAACTCTATTCCCCAGCTTTCAACTTGTTTATAGGTACTTGACCCTTGAATGGTAACATCAATTGAATCGTAAAACTTTTCATATCCATAATCCGGTTGTTCATCACCATCTTTTACATAAAGCCAATCAACCGATCCATCTTTTTCAGCGATTTTCCCATTTAAACTAGCGGCTCTGTATAGTTTTATTTTTCTCATTTTACGAAACGTTTTTCAATGAATTGGTGACTCAAAATACTTACAACGATAAGTGTTATGAAATATAAGGTAAAATCTTCTAAAGAGTTTTCATTGTAAGGAAATATTTTCCTGAAAATTAATAAAACAGGGTATTGAAGAATGTACAGGCTGTAACTTGATTTTCCGAGGATTTCGAAAACTTTTAGAGAAAAGAATTTATGGAATATTGTTTTGGAGTTTATTATTCCGATATGAAGGGGAAGAAATAAAACCGCATATAATCCAAAACTTGCATAATGATTAATATGGGCAAACTCATAAGTAATATATAACATTATAACTAGCGGAATTAAAAACAGTAAATTACTTGTAAGCCTCCCTGGGGTTTGCTTTAAAATGTAATTTCCACTAATCATACCGAGCATAAAGGTTCCTAAATGAGATATGGGACTGTTTTGGAAATAATGAATGGATTTTGTGAAGTTGTTTGATGTCAAGAGAAAACATCCAATGATTGGAATTATATATAATACTATAGTAAGTAAAGTAAATAGCTTTTTATTACTGTTGTGGATTAAAATCAAAAATGGAAATAAGGCATAAAGAAATAACTCAACAGAAACCGACCATGATGGGTAGTTAATTGCTTGTGCCATTCCTGGAAACCAAGCGTGAATTCCTAAAACTTGCGTGATTATGGTGTTTCCTCGAGGGTAACTATTACTTAACCACGAAATTGAGAGGGTTAAGGCTGTTCCGAGAAAGTACACGGGGTATATTCTTAAGAATCTCTTTTTATAAAAGCTTTTAATATCAATTTTGGACCTGTCCTTGTAATTATAGGTGAGAATAAAACCCGACAAGAAAAAGAAAAAAGAAACTGCAAGAAACCCACTTGAAAATATCGGGTAAAATATCGAGTTGGCAACTTCTGGAATAAAAAGAGAATAATGGAAAAATACCACTAAAGAAGCAGCGAAAAATCGCAACGATGTTAGTGGTATAATACTTTTTCTCACAACACAAAGTTATTTTAAATCTTATAATTATTGCAATTGGTGATAAATAGACTTTGTATTAAGCTTTTGATTTATACTTTTTTTGTCAGTTCAAAAAGCGTAATTTCTGGTCTCACGTTGAATCTAACTTGCCACAAATGCCCGAGAGCTCTATTGATATAAAGGGTTCTGTTGTTACTTAATTTAATTGTTCCTGCAGTAAACTTTTTGTTTTTTACAGGAACTATAAGTGGATCAAGAAATGGTGGTTGAACTTGTCCGCCATGTGTATGACCCGAAAGGATCCAGCCTTCATAATTACCCCAAATATTTAAATCACAAGCATCCGGATTATGGCATAAAACCAAATTAGCTTTGTTTGAATTAATGTTTTTTAAAACTTGATGAGGATTGAAGTTTAGGCCCCATAAATCGTCCAGTCCTATAATATTCAAACCATTCAAATTTATACTTTGGTTACTGAGAATTTGAATGCCATTTTCTTCTAAGACCTTAGTTATATTGTTAGCGATTTTTTGTTCTTTCCAGCCATTTCAATAATCATGATTTCCTAAAACCCCAGCTGTTCCAATACTTCCTTTTACAGCATGACTCATTACTTTTTTAAGTTGCGATATCTGTTCTTCGTCTTCATAGCTTACATAATCGCCAGTGTAAACAACAAAGTCGGGATTGAAAGATTGAGCTTCTTTTAAAGCATCTATTAAGTAGTTGTAGTCAAATCGATTCCCTACATGTAAATCACTCAGTTGCATTAACGTTTTGCCTTCCAAGTGATCAGGTAAATTTTTGATGGGCATTTTAATCTTAACAAACTCTAACCAAAAAGGCTCAATTTGCCACGCATATAATCCTGATAAAATACTTGCCCCAATTCCGGCTTTTAATGTTGTTTTAATAAATTTCCTTCTGTTCATAATCGCTTTTCAAACGGTTGTTTTTTAGAAGGATTGCTTTCTTTTAGTGAAAGAATGTTAATGGAGAAGTTAGATTAAGAGGTTATTGTAATGACTAATTTTCTAGGTCCACCATAATTTCTGAACTCACACAAATAAACACCTTGCCAAGTTCCTAAATTGAATTGATGGTTGGTAATTGGGATTGATACGCTAGATCCTACAATACTCGATTTTAAATGAGCAGGCATGTCATCACTGCCTTCGTAGGTGTGAATATAATGGGATGCGTTTTCGGGTATTAACTTGTTAAAACTACTTTCAAAATCAGTTAGCACCGTTGGATCCGCAGCTTCATTTATTGTTAAGCCTGCTGAAGTATGTTTTATAAAAATATGAGCCAATCCAATTTCGGGAAGAGAAGTGATCTGCTGCAGAATTACATCGGTAATTATATGAAATCCTCGTGGGTAAGAAGGTAACGTTATTTCGAACTGTTTCACCATATCAATCCCAGTTTTGTTTTGGAAGGGGGGCGGAAACATCAATTTTTTCTTTACTTACAGGATGAATAAATTCAATCCTTCTGGCATGTAAACAAATGGATTTATCCTTATTTGGTGCAAGAGCGCCGTATTTTAAGTCTCCCAATATTATACATCCCATTGAGGCGAGCTGAACCCTAATTTGATGAGGCCTTCCAGTAAGCGGCAGAACTTCGATCAAATTATGAATTATATGATTCTTTAAATAGGTGTAAATAAGTTCCGATTTTTTACCGTTTGAAACTTGTCGGTTATGAGCTTTGGTTTTATTTTTTTTAGGATCTTTTACTAACCAGTGAACTAATTTATCATGTTCAACTTTTGGCGCTTGGATACATTTTGCCCAATAGGTTTTTTGCATCTGTTTCTCTTGGAACATTTTGTTTAACCTTGGTAAAGCCTTACTTGTTTTCGCAAATACAATTGCTCCAGAAACAGGTCGGTCTAGTCTATGCACCGTTCCAAGGAATACATTCCCAGGTTTGTTATCGCGGTTTTTAATGAACCGTTTTACTTTTTCTGAAATAGGTTCGTCGCCAGTTTTATCACCTTGAGTGATTTCACCAGCTTTTTTATTGACAATGATAATATGGTTGTCCTCGTAAAGAACTTCAACCATTAGTATTGTTCTTTTTCGTTCGGGAAATCACCAATCTGAACGTCGTTACAGTATCTATTAACAGCATTTTTCATGTCTTCGTAAAGATTCAAATATCTTCTGAGGAACCTTGGTGAAAATTCATGCGTCATTCCAAACATATCATGAGATACTAAAACTTGTCCGTCACAACCATTTCCAGCACCAATTCCGATTACTGGGATAGATAAAGATTCAGCAATCTCTTTAGCCAAAGCAGCAGGTACTTTTTCTAATACTAAAGCGAAAATACCAGCTTCTTCTAGGGCCCTTGCATCCGCCTTTAACTTTTGCGCTTCTTCATCCTCTTCAGCTCTAACAGAATAGGTTCCGAATTTATAAATACTTTGTGGAGTCAAGCCAAGATGTCCCATAACAGGGATTCCTGCAGTTAAAGTTCTTTTTATTGAGTCGATTACATCATCTGCTCCTTCTAATTTTACCGCATGAGCGCCAGAAGCTTTCATGATTTTAACAGCAGAAGTTAAGGCCTCTTTTGTGTTTCCCTGGTACGAACCAAATGGAAGATCAACAACGATTAAAGCCCTTTGTGCGCCTCTTACAACAGAAGAAGCGTGATAAATCATCTCGTCTAAAGTAATCGGAAGCGTAGTCTCGTGACCAGCCATTACGTTACTAGCAGAGTCGCCAACTAAAATAACATCCGCACCACCTGCATCAATAATTTTACTCATTGTATAATCATAAGCAGTTAACATACTAATCTTATGATTCGAAGCCTTCATTTCTTGAAGGGTTTTCGTGGTAATTCTTCTTTTGTCTTTGAAATGTACAGACATGTTTTTAGTCTTTAAATTCAGCCTTAATTGCTTTTTCGGCTTTAATTTTTTGCTCTCTAAGAGGTGTTAATTCTACTTTTTCAGGTTCTTCAAAAAGTCCACCTTCTTCAGACTCAACTGAAATTTCCTCGTCTATGTCAACAGTGTGATCATATGTAGAATCCTGTTCTACTAGCTTTGTAGCACTTGCAGTATCCATGGTGGCTGCAGGTTCCGGTAAAGAAACCTTTGGCATTTCAGCTGGAGAAGATGGGGTTGACGGTACTTTGGAATAATCAGGTACAGATCTATCTTTTTCGCCTTTAATACCTTCAATTGTCGCTTGAACTTCTTTCATATGTGCTTCCAAAAAATCCATTTTTTTGGTTAGTTCTAAGTTTACTTGTCTCAAGGAATCTCTTTGGTAGGCGATGTTTAAAGCTCTGTTTCTTAATTTATCATTGGATTGCATAACACTATCTCTTTCTGCAGATAATCTAACAATTTTCTCCACCATCATATCTGATTGCTCTTGTTCCTTTTTAATATCTTCTGGGTTGTGAATAGGGTCGCTCTCTTCGTATTCTTTTAGTAGTTTTTTAAAGTTGGCGTTTTCATCGTTAAGTACTTTTAATTGCTCTTCCAAAACTTTAATTGCAGAAATAGCTCCTTGGTTATCGGCTCCGTATTTTGCCGTTAGCTCAAGGGTTTTTAAACTGTCATTTTCAGCTTTTAGAATAGCTATTTGTTCCTGTAAATTCGATAAGTTAACTTCTGGTGCGGATCCAGGGATATCTAATTCGTAGGCATTAAAATAGTACAATTGTGCAGCTGAGTTAGGCCCGATATAAACGCCGTAGTTTCCTTTCTGGTAAGAATCATTAATGAAAGAGTAAACATATGATCCGTTTGCGTAAATATCGAATTTACCCCTAAATGCTTTTATTTCGATTGTGTTACTTCTAGTAGCAGGAGATAAAACTTTAGATTTAACCCACCCTTCATTTCCTTCTTTTGTTATGTAAGCACTTGTTCCTAGATCGGTTATCCTAAAGCTTTTCTTTTTATTTAGTTCTAAAACGAAACCACCTCTTCCAGAAGCTTGAACAAGAAAAATAATTCCAACACTTGCATCTGATCCACCATTTGGACCAAGAGTTAGTTTACTTTTAATGGAAAAGTTCTTGGAGATATTTTTTGATTTTGCAATTACTGCTCTTGGTGAAGTAACCTTTCTTTCCATGTAATAATAGCCGTCAGCATATTTTCCCCAATACTTAGGGTCGTTGCTAGGCGTACTGGGAAAATGGTCGTTTAAGTCTGTAAAACCTTCAGAAAAAACTTTTTCTATTTTTTCATTCACAACGTAAGGTTGCGCAGTAGCCCCGAATATACTAACAAATAACAGAGCAAGGGTTGGAAGGAATTGGTGCTTCATACTTAAAATTTGAGTTTAAAAATAAGAACTAAAAATGAATCCCATAAAAAAGAAAACTGCCAACTTGTAAGGAAGGGAGTTATTTATTTGAGTTTTAATTTTCATTCGAAAATATTTGACACTGAAATACGCTGTAATGGATTGTTAGCAAGGTGTTTAACGTAGTTGTACTTCAGTGCCTTTTGTTTGTCGTTTGGAAATACAGAAGATGTAAGCATCGAAACAATAGTGGGTAATTTATTTTTCTCTGTTTCTTCTGTTAGGATTTCCAAAAACTCCCAGCCATCCATTTCTGGCATGTTGACATCCAAAAATAGGTGATCCGGAGTAGTTTTTCCTTCTAATATTGGATTTAAAGCTTCTTCGGAATCTGTAAATTCAACAATATTTACTTCGCCTGTGTATGTCTTAGAAATCATTTTTTTTATTCAACTTGTTGTAAATGGGATCGTCGTCAATTAAAAATATTGTAGTAATTATTGTAGGGGTCTAAAATAATGTACAGGGACTAAAACGGGAAAGTTTAAAAAAATAAGATTTTTTTATCTAGAATAGGGTTGGTTCCTCATAAGTGATTGGAGAGTATATTTTTGCGCTAGGAATTTTGCTATTGATTTGGTCAATCATGTATTTAGCGGCGTATCCAGCAAATCGCCTGTTTTGATTTGGTTGATGATGTAGACAATAAAATTTTGTGATTCCATTTGGTATCCAATTTTCAATTTCTTTTACCCATGCGTCAATTCTTTGATGATCGGAGTCTAATAAGCCGTTTCCAACAAACCTGATGTATGCAGTATCGTTGGTTGTCATTTTTTGAACAACATCTCTTTCTCCAGCGGTATCTGTAATTACATTGGCGATATTATAAGCATTGTATAATTGTCCGAGCTCTAAAGACTGGTTGAAACCTGAGTTTCTGATTTCAAATGCAAACGATTGCTCTTGAGGCAGGTAGCTGATGAATTTTTCAAGTTCAGGTAACCTTTCTTTATTAAAAGTATTTTGTAATAAAACGAAAGTAGTTCCGGCTTTTTTACCCATCTTATCCATCGCTAAAACAAATTCTTCTAACCTTTCGAGCACGTCTTTTTCGAGGAGGTTTTTGCGAACAGAAATGATTTGAGGCATTTTAAACGAGAATCTGAAATCATCGGGAACTGCATTTTTCCATGTTTCAAGCGTACTGGTTTTAGGAGTTCCGTACCTTGTTGCATTAACTTCAACAGATTTAAACTGCTTACTGTACTCAGCCAAGAAGTTTTTTTGAGGCGTTTTAGGAGGGTAGAAGTGCCCTTTAAAGTCTGCATCAGCCCAAACAGAACTACCAATGTAGAACTCTACTTCTTTTCCTTTCTCAATTGGGAAAAGTTGTTCCTGAAAATCAGGCGCATTTGGAAGTTGGAAATCTACATTCGATACATCTTCAAGGTATCCGTATTTCATTGTAAATCGGTTTTATTAACTAATAAAGGATCAAATACAAAATACTGAAGAATTCCAATCTCTCCATTAAAAATTCTTCCATAAAATCTATCAGGATCATACAAAAGAGGAAGTCCAATAGAATTAGTTGATCCAGCAGGCATGCTAATTTTATGCCCCTGAACAGTTGTTGATTTGCCTAATAAGTTGGTTACTGTTAATTCAAACCACGGGATTTTAGGAAGTGAATTTTCAATGCTGTCCTTTCTGGAAGGTGGGATTAGCCTTTCTGCAGCAATAGACTTAAAATTTAGCAAGTATTTTTTGATCGCAGTTTCGTTGCAGATAATATTTTGACCGTTTTCTTCCAATAAATATTTACCTTCCTTAAGCTTGATTTTAAAATTGTTTTCGGGATTATTCGGGTATTTTAATTCAACAGATTCAATTGCATTTTTTGGATAGTAAAACACCTTAAGATCTCTCCATGTACTTGGATCTGGTTCATATCTTGGTGTTAGGTAGCCTTCAAAACCAAGTAGGTGGGTTAGGAACGGTTCGTTGAAGTTTTCTCCTGTTTCCTCATCAATAAGGAGGGCATAAGTTCCGGTAGTTGAGCCGTCGGCCGAACCTATGTAATAAGACTTTATAAGATTTCCTTTAGCGTAAAACTCAGCCTTGATGTTTTTTGTAGCTAAGTTTTTAAATATTCTTTCTTGCTTTTTTTTAGGAATCTTTTGTTTTACTTCAATGTTTTTGGCGGTTTTAAGCAAGGTTTCAATTCTAATTGGTCTGGCAAGATATTGATCGTTAACTCTCCAAATCTGCTCTTCTTTTTTAAGCGTAACAGTTATGCCATCTGAAGTGGCTAAAAATATTTTATCTACTTCCGCAATGTTTTCAATTTTGAAGTTCCTGGCAGCGGCATTGCTCTTTTTATCGTCACTAGACGAAAAGAAAAAGTATAACCCAACGATTAAACAAATAATTAGGATGGATAATAAACCAATTTGTTTTTTCATCTATTTAGCGAATTTCATTCTTCGGTAAAAAATGAATCCAGTGCTTATGAGTATGATCAAGGCAATCGGACCAATTATATTAAGAAGTTTCATGAAAGATCGGTTTTCATCAACCAACTTAGGATCTAACATTCTCATTTTAATGTTTTTCGATCGAACTGAAATTAACTCTTTATCTCCTAATAAGTAATTAGCACAGTTGATTAGGAACTTCTTGTTGTCGTAAAAAACATTCGTGTATTGATCAGTTCCTAATGGAATCATTTCTTGTCGAGGAGTAAACCAGTTTTTTCCAATATCACCATCGGCAATAACAATCATGCTTGTGCTTTTGCTTTCTTTTTGGAATCCTACAGCTTTATTAGATGCGAAAGTTGGTGCTATTCTGTTTGTGAAGTAAGAATTGAACTTCCCTTCAACTAACATTGCTATAGGCATTACTCCCTCTTTGAAGTTTTCTGGTAAAATCTTTTCGTTGGCTGTTTCTCTAAATGATATTCTCGAAGGAAGTTTTTTGATTCTGTTATTTCCCGAACTACTATATAAGCTAGTAAAGTTGATTCCATTTGAAGGAATTGTGTCCAATGTACTTGTGAATTCAAGTTTAATTGGATCTAAGTTCTGATTGATAATATGATTATTGTTGGAAGTTAAAACCGGATTATAAACCCAGCTAAATAATTGGAATTTACCACCGTCTCCATTAGCTGTGGTTTGAATGGGGATTTTTGAGCATTGTAAATCCTCAAGGATGTGTTTATTTAGTTTGATTCCGTATTTGTATAATAAAGGATCTAACCCTGTTTCAGAAGGCGCAGCAAAAATTAAACCTTGTGTTTGCATACTGTCTAGCTCAGCCCCTTGAGCTCCTTCGAGCATCCAAAGTATTTTTCCTCCATCCATCACGAATTGATCGATAATGTATTGTTCTTTTTGAGTGAATGTTTCCGAAGGTTTAGCAATAATCAATAAATCAATTCCATTCAAGGCGTCAAGAACCTCATTACCTTCTTTATCCTTTAGGAAAGCTGGTCCTGTTTGATAATACTCATATAGTCCAGTTGAAAGGTCTTCTAAATCGAATTTTCCAAGTTCTCCATGTCCTTGCAGAAAAGCAACCGTTTTCATGGTGTCTTGTTGCAGTTTTCTAATGGCATTGGTTAATTCAAATTCTAGCTCCTCAATTGCTTTTTCATAAGTGGTAGTTTTGTCTCCTTTAGCCTTACGGATAAATGGGACTGTTATAGATCGTCCATTGTAAAAAGCTTCAGCACCAAGAGGGACATATAATCGTGTTAGTTCTCCATTTTCCTGGCGGTGAGGAATAGGAAGTAGCGTGATTCCTTTTTTCTGTAGTCGGAACAACTCTTTTTGTCGTGCTTTCTCCTCTTCAATATCACTGTAAATGTTAATGAATTCAAACTCAACGTAATCATCAGAAACATCGGCTAATTCTTCCATTGTTTCAAGAACAGTGTTTCTTACTCTTGTTAAATCAGCTGGAAGGTATTCGCCATCGAGATAAACTTTGAATTCCACAACGTCCTCTAATTCCTCCATTAAATTAATGGTGCTGTCGTGTAATGTGAATCGGTTATCCTCAGTTAAATCCAGTTTAAACACCCCAAAGTAGCTCACAATTGCAATCAAGGTCACAATTATAAATCCAGTTAGAAAATTAGATATGTCTTTTATCTTATGCTTTATCATCTTTTACCATTTACGGCTTACAAGTGCAACTCTTGTTAATAGTGTAAAAACTGCAATTAAACAGATGTAATAAACTAAGTCTCTTGTGTCTATTAAACCTCTACTAATGCTATAATAATGCTCTTCGATTCCAAATTGTTGAATTACGTAACTGAATGATGACTCTCCTGAAGCATCACCGATTAGTGTGAAACCGAAATAAAACATCAAACAAAGTAATAAGCTAATAAGGAGGGAGATGATTTGGTTTTTGGTAATCACCGAAGCAAATAAGCCTATAGAGATAAAACTTCCGCCTAATAGGAATAAACCTAAATAAGATCCCCATGTTGCACCATTGTCGATTGCATTATGCGATAAAAAGTTCACCGAGAAATAATAAATTAAAGTAGGAATAAGTGTTAGCGCTAATAAAGCAACGTAAGCAAAAAACTTTCCTAAAATTATTTGTGATTCAGTTAGTGGCTTCGTTAGTAACAATTCGATTGTTCCATTAGCTTTCTCTTCAGCAAAAGCTCTCATAGTCATGGCTGGAATTAAAATTAAATACATCCATGGAGCGAGCGTAAATAGTGGTTCGAGGGAAGCAAAACCTGAGGAAAGTATGTTCATGTATTCATTTGGAGAATAAGCCCAGATGAACAAAGAGTTGATTAAAAGAAAAAGAACCAAAACAATTGGTCCGATCAACGAACTAAAAAAGTACCTAATTTCTTTTTTAAGAATTGCTAACATTAAAACTAATTTAAACCGAATCCTCTTGTGATTATTAACAAAGCATAAATGTTTATTAACGCATATTGTTTATAACCTCCTTAAAATTAATAACCCTAAACCTAAAGAAAGTAACTACTTTTGTGATATTAATTCACCACAAACAAATTAAAATGGATCACAAGATAGCTCCATCGGTACTAGCAGCAGATTTTGCAAACATTCAAAGAGACGTAGAAATGATTAATAAAAGTGAGGCCGATTGGTTTCATATTGATATCATGGACGGTGTTTTTGTACCAAATATTTCTTTTGGTTTTCCTGTAATGGAAGCAATAAAGAAGCATGCAGCAAAGCCAATGGATGTTCATTTAATGATTGTAGATCCCGATCGATATATCACTACTTTTAAAAATGCTGGTGCAGATGTTTTAACTGTACATTACGAAGCTTGTACTCACTTGCATAGAACAATTCAGGCGATAAAGGCCGAAGGGATGAAGGCTGGAGTTGCTCTAAACCCGCATACTCCTGTACACTTATTAAAGGATATTATCCAAGATTTAGATTTGGTTTGTATTATGAGTGTGAACCCTGGTTTTGGTGGGCAAAAGTTTATCAGAAATACTTTTAACAAGGTTAAAGAGTTAAAAGCGATGATTGTTGAAGCAGAGGCTAACACTTTAATCGAAATTGATGGAGGTGTAGGAACGGATAATGCTAAATTGTT
>JAYPYW010000044.1:19292-26051 GCA_038154685.1 Flavobacteriales bacterium
TGGTAGATTGCGGTGCTGATGTTTTGGTTGCAGGTAGTTCTGTTTTTAAAGCGGAAGATCCTATTAAAACTGTTGCTCAATTAAAATCATTGGAAACAGTTGTTAAAAGTTCTTGATTGTTGAAAACAGGCGACTTGGAAATTAGCAAAACCTAGTAAGAATTTAGACTATTTGGTGCTTTTTAAAAAGGGTGTTCAGATCAAATAATTATGAAAAGAACGGCTTAATAACGTCGTAAAAAATTCCACTCAAATAAGTTAGCGTAAAAGCCCAAATAAACGAAGCTCCAATTATAGAAGGAATAGCTTTCTTATCATTTCCAAAATACTTTCCAACTAAAATTGATGCAATTGGAACGCTTAAGATTCCCATCATCATACTTACTCCAAAAGCCTGAAATCTATTTTTAATTCTGATTATTCTTCGATTTCGCTTGAAGTTAATTTTCTTCTTTTTGTTTTTCGATCTTTTTTGTCCAGCAAAATCAAGTGCTTTTCCAATGTAAAAGAAGGTAACTCCCCCAATTGATGCTCCAGTCCAGCAGTATAAGGCTATCTGAAATAGAGGTAGGGTATTTTCATAAAGCACAATTGTAGAAGGTGGAATCATTAATAGTTTGAGTCCACTAAAAACAATTAAGCCTATGATTACCTCTGTGTTCATAAGAGAAGTTTATAACAAAGATATCAATTACAAAAGGGTAAAGTTGATTTTTAATTTTTTTTAAGACTGTTTGGTTTGCTCTATTTCCTATATTTGATTCAATTAACAAACATTAAAAATGGAACAAGGATTTAATTTCAATATTTATAACGTTCAGGAGGTTGATAGAGTAACCTTCATTCGTAAAACATATGCTCATGTAGCTTATGCAATTTTAGGTTTCTTATTTTTCGAGACTTTCTTGTTTACTTCAGGAATTGCCCAGTCTATTGCTATTCCAATGATAAGTAATTGGTGGTTGGTTATTATTCTTTTTATGGGAGGGTCATTCTTAGGAAACAAGTGGGCCGCTGAGCCAGGTAACAAACAAAAGCAATATTTAGGATTGTTTTTCTTTTCTTTCCTTTATGCTTTATTATTTGTGCCGCTATTAACCTTTTTGTTTAATGCTCCTCAATTTGCTGGTCAGGTTACTGATATTCTTGGTCAGGCAGGAGTTGTTACTTTAGGTTTATTCACAGGTTTAAGTGCTGTAGCTTTGTTTTCCAAAACAGATTTTTCGTTTTTAGGAAGTATTGTAACTATTGGTTCTTTTATAGCTTTAGGATTGATTTTTGGAGGTATGATCTTCGGATTTAACCTAGGGTTATGGTTTTCGGTTGCAATGGTTGTATTAATGGCTGGTTCAATTCTTTACCAAACTTCTCAGTTGGTTCATAACTACCACACGTCACAACATGTTGCTGCTGCAATTGGGTTGTTTGCATCGTTCATGACTTTATTTTGGTACATATTACAAATTTTCATGAGTAGTAGAGACTAAATGATTTAGATGAAATATTATAAAAAAAGCCAGTTTGTTTCAGACTGGCTTTTTCGCTTTTATATAGTCAAGTTAATTGTTGAATTGTAACAAATTCCTTATTTTAAGTGTTTATACATGCAGGACTATAACTTGACAAATGAAAGTTGGGGATGGGGGCCAGTGAACTTTTGGGTAAATAAATTTATGGTTTGGGGAAATCGTAAATGTAAATTCTGAGGCCTTTCTTATTATACTTTCACACAGCGCGCGTTGCGTGCCTTGCACTTATTTAATAATTAATATTTAAGCATTTTCTGTTTAAGGAGATGTCTGTATGGTATTATTTTAAAGTTGAGAACTGGTGTGAAAATATGGGGTTCGGTAAAGTTACTTTTGGTGGCTTTGTTCTTGTTTGCAAATTCTTTGCAAGCTCAATTAACTGTTGATAATACTCCAACACTTGATGAAATAACAGATAAAATAGTGGGTCCAGGATTCAGAGTGGTAAATTCATCAATGAATTGTCCAGGGGGAGCTTACGGTTTCTTTGATGGAACAACTTCGAATATTGGAATTGATGAAGGTTTAATTTTAACCTCAGGTAGGATAGAGGAGGCTATTGGACCAAATGATGTTGGGAGTTCTGGAGTAAATAATGGAGCGCCTGGGGATAATCAATTGGACGTTTTGTCTGGTTCAACCACCTTTGATGGTTGTGTGTTAGAAATGGATTTAATTCCATCCTGTGATACTTTAAGAATTAATTATGTTTTCGGTTCTGAAGAGTATCCTGAATTTGTTGGGAGAGAATTTAATGATGTGTTTGCATTCTTCGTAAGCGGCCCTGGAATACTAGGGTCGCAAAACGTCGCTCTTATACCAGGTACAACTACTCCCGTTGCAGTAAACAGTGTTAACGCTGCTACAAATAATACCTATTACGTAAATAATACTGGTGGAGCAACAATTCAATATGATGGATTTACTACTGTTTTAGAAGGGAAAATTGCAGTACAGCAATGTGAAGTATATCATTTAAAGTTAGCTATTGCGGATGTTGTAGATGGAATATACGAATCGGGTGTTTTTATAAAGGGAAATTCTGTAAAATGTGCAACTGAGGTTATATCTGCAGATGGAGCTGAGGTTGTTGATGCGATTGAAGGTTGTGATAATGGTAAGTTCGTATTGAGGAGAACAGGGGATTATTCAACTGAGAGAATTGTAAATTATTTTGTTGAAGGAACTGCAACTGATGGGGTTGATTACACAAGTATTCCTGCAATGGTTTCCTTTCCAATTGGAGATTCAATTGCGGAAATAGAAATTGAGGCCTTACAAGATGGAGTTACTGAATTCGATGAAACGATAAAATTAATATTTCAGCCTGGTCCTTGTCCTATTTACGATACAGTGGTAATGAATATCAGAGATGTTAAAGTTTTAAACTCTGGGGACGATGTTTCGGTTTGTTCAGGTGATTCTGTTTCTATAGGAAGAGATTCAATAATTGGTGCAACTTATTCTTGGAGTCCGGTTGATGGATTGTCAGATCCTACAGGTCTTAATCCTAAGTTCGCTTTAGATAATACTACAGGAGGAATAAGTATTTTGGAATACGTCCAAACAGCTAACTATTTAGGTTGTGATGTGAGAGATACAGTCGTGATTACGCTTTATGATCTGCCGGAAGTTAACATTGATATTGCTAGTGCTTGTTTACAAGATGAGATAGAAATGAGAGATGACGCTGGAGAAACTAATTTAGTTTCTTGGCAATGGGATTTTGGAGATGGATTTGCAAGTATTAATAATGTTCCTAATCACACTTATACATCTGATGGGGATTTTAAAGTTGAATTAACGGTAATTGACGATAATTCTTGTGTTAACGTGGATAGTATTGAAATAACTATTTGGCCTTTGCCAGAGGCAGATTTTGAATATGTAGGAGTATGTGAAGAGTCTGATATTGAGTTTACCAATTTATCAACGGGGGACATCAATTCTTATAAGTGGGATTTCGATAATAATTCAGATACCTCAATTGCAGAAAACCCTACTTACAATTTTGAAGAAGCTAATATTTACGATGTCGAATTAATAGTTGTTTCTGATAGCGGATGTGTTGGTTCTATAAATCAATCAGTAACAATAAGGCCTAATCCTACCGCTGGATTTAGTGCTGATGAAGTTTGTTTATATTCTTCCACTGAATTTGAAGAAAAAGCGTCCATTTCTACAGGTGTGATTTCAAAATTCTATTGGGATTTCGGAGACGGTACAATCGATTCGATAAATACTGAACCGACTCACACGTACGGTCTCCCAGGGAAGTATGATGTGGAACAAATCGTAGTTTCTGGTTATGGTTGTTCGGATACAATCTTAGATTCTGTATTTGTTAAATCACAACCGATTGCAGATTTATCAGGGAATAATAATTGTATTGGAACGCCATCGGTTTTTTCTGATTCATCAAAAGCAGGAAACGATGAGATTATTGATAAGTGGAAATGGACATTTGATTATTTGTTTATTAGCTCCGATCAAAATCCTTCAGTAGTTTTTGCAGATACAGGGAAGCACTATATTCAATTAGTTGCTACAACAGCATTTGGTTGCGCAGATACAACGCTTGACAGTATTTATGTATTACCTAATCCAATTGTAGATTTTGGTCCTTCGGATGTATGTGAGGGGGATCCTACAGTGTTTACAAATAAAACAACAGTTGCTAATCCACAGGATACCGTAAAGACCTTTATTTGGGATTTTGGAGATGGAAGTGGGGCTAAAATAGGAAAGTCTCCAGAGCATACATTTAATTCTGCTATAGAATTCACTATTACATTAACAGCTACTACAGACAGCGGTTGTGTTTCCTCTAAATCTAAAGATGTTTTTGTTCACGGGAAACCTAGAACCGATTTTGAAGCTACAGAAGCTTGTGAGCACTTTGAGACGGAGTTTTCAAGCAGAACTACAGTTTCCGATGGATTTATCGAGAAGGTGTATTGGGATTTTTCTGGTTTAGCAGTTGATTCCACAACTAGTTTCCCAACTTATACATTTCTTTCGGCTGGTAATCATACAGTTTCTTTAAATGCGATAAGTAATTTTGGATGTGCCGATTCCGTAAGAAAGGATGCGATTGTAAATGAAAACCCAGCTATTGAAATTGATGGGGCGACCGATCATTGCTTGGGAAATGAAGTTTCTTTTACCTCTGATAATTTAGTTAACCCGAACGGGGGGGCTGTTTTGTATAAGTGGGCCTTTGGGGATGGAGGTGTAATTTCTGGTCCATCTTCGTTTGCGAATCATACTTATGATCTTGAAGGGGATTATGGTGTAACACTTACAATAACAGATATTAAAGGTTGTAAAGATACTTTGTTAGATTCCTTAACAGTCACAGGTGCGCCCGAAATTAATATCTACGGAGATAATCTATGTTTAAACGATACGAGTGAGTTTTCAGTTGAAATTATTGATCCAGGAACCTTTAACTGGGTGAGCGTTGATTGGACGTTTGGGGATGGAGATACAATAATGGGAGATACAACCGCGGTTCACAAATATTTATCTACAGGGGAATTTGAGGTAACAGCAACTGTTACTTCGGATAGCGGGTGTGTTGTTGAAGTTTCAACCTCTACTGTCATAAATGATTTTCCGGTTGCCAATTTTGAGGTTGATACAGTCTGTTTCGGAGTTCCATCTAAGTTTTTAAGCAAAGCAACGCCTCCGCCAGGAAGCTATATATCGGAGTGGTATTGGGAAACTTCTTATGATGAGATTGGAGTTGGAGCTAATTATACGCATACAATGCTAAGTCAAGGGGAGGATAGTGTTACGCTTATTGCGACAACTAATTTTGGTTGTTCGGATACAATTGTTCAAACGGTTTATACTCATGAGGCTCCAATAGTTAATTTTGATGTTGGAGAGGTGGAGGTGTGTGCTCCTTTTTGTGTTACAATGACAAGTGATATTTTGTCTGATGAGTACGATGTTACTAGTATTTATTGGGACTTAGGTAATGGGAATGTATCCTTGGATACGAATCCAGAGTTTTGTTTTCAGGACCCGGGAATGTTTAGTGTAAAATTAACTGTTGAAAACGAACTAGGTTGTAAAGGATTTGCGGTTCAAGATGATGCTATTAATATTATCGAGAGTCCAACAGCAGGCTTTTTCACAGATTATACTTTTGTGTCTGAATTCGGATCGACCATCAGATTTTTTAATACGGCAGATGAGTATAGATCTACTAACTGGTATCTTGGTGATAGTACCTTCATAAGTGGTTCCTCCGATTTTGAACACGTGTATGAAGAGCCAGGAGATTATTTAGTTTATCAAGAAGTTGAAAACGATGCTGGTTGTAGGGATACAGCTTATTCAGTAGTTATTGTTCGCGCACATGAGGCTATTTATATTCCAAATGCTTTTACACCTCATTCTACCCTAGGAAGGAATGACACCTTTTATCCAGTTGTTTATGGTCAGTTAAGAAATGAAGAATATGAATTTGTTATTTACAACAGGTGGGGGGAACAATTGTTTTTAACCAATAACATAGATGAAGCTTGGGATGGAACTTACTTGGGAAGAGAAGCTCAGCAAGATGTTTATGCTTATAGAATAAAGTTTAAAAGAAGAAATTCAGAAGATTCAGATCCTATTTATTTTAAAGGAACAGTTTCTTTAATAAGATAATTTGAGAGGTTTAATTTTCATATCAACATTAATAGTTTTGGCATTTAGTAAAGTAAATGCGCAGAGCTCGCTGTGTGATAATTTGAACTTCACCAATGGTAATTTTGACAATTGGACTGGGTATACTTCTGTTTATCCTCGATCAACACCTGGAGCTAATATAGGAACTAGAGTTGCTTATTATTATAATGAAGGAATAGTAAATGGCCGACATACAATTATTACAGAATCCACTTATGATCCTTTTACTTGTGGAAATGTTACAACTATTGCACCTGGAGAAACTCAATCGGTTAGGTTAGGAAATGGAGGAGTAGGAGCTTGGGGTAATGGAGTAAGATGGCAAAGAGATTACCTGGAATATACCATGAGTGTTACTGAAGCAAATGCCTTATTAGTTTATAAGTACGCAGTTGTTTTACAGGATCCGAATAGTGATCCAGGAATTGCTCCGCACGCAGATCCTATCAAGCCAAGGTTTGTAGTTTCGATTATGGATGAAACTGATGCATTGATTGACCCTGTTTGTGGTTTATATAGTGTGACGGCAGATGAAACAGTTGATG
>JAYPYW010000045.1:0-25947 GCA_038154685.1 Flavobacteriales bacterium
CCTTTTGAGCAATTGCTTGGTAACCAATACCCACAATTTTTGAAACTTCGGGAACCTGAAGTCCAATATTAAACAATGAGTTCTCTTCTTTTACAACCCCTCCATCATAAGTTTTTAATAAAGGTTTATCACAAAAATGAAGGATTCCAAACCCTTTTTTCAAATTAGCAAAACCTTTAACCCCTCCATAAGTGATTGATGAATCACCACCCAAAATGAATACTAACTTACCTTTAGCCGACCAATACTCAACTTTTTCTTCAATAAAAGAAGTTAGTTTTTTGTAGTCTTCATTGATCAATTTCGCGGATGAGGCCGCTTGAGCTTCATCTCTCCAGTTTGTTTCTTGTTCGGCCCTGGAAACAGATCTATCAAAAGCTTCAGAAGCTAAATCAGAATCAATTGCAATTTTACAACCTCTTTGGTAACCATAAAACTCATGGAACAATTCCATTTCGTTAGATGAATTAAAAACAGGATTTAAGAATTTTTCAAATGTAAAATTATCATTTAAACTCCAGCATGCAGGAACAATTACTAAATCAGCATCTTCAGGGTTAATATCTGCTCCGAAAATCCTCATTTATAGGTTTTTAAAACAAGATTAATCACGATGTATAACATAATTAAACCAGCTCCTGTAAAAGTCCAGAAGGGGGTTTTATACTCCTTTTTCAATAAATCAGAAACACTTTTTTGCTGATCACTAAAGTTCTTCTCTAATTTCACTTTTCTGCAAGAATAACACTGAGAAGCTGTTCTTCTCGATAATGGAATAAAAGGAATCTTAGCTATGTGATAATATATTTGAAAAATGGAAACAACTCCTCCCTTTTTTCCGCAATTATCACAAACTTCGCCAGGGATCTCCCTAGTCCTCATCACCTTATCTTTCCTTCCAAAAAGTATCATTCCGACAATCTTTTAATCAAATCTTTTTGTGCCTTTTCCCAAGATTTAAAATACCCCGAATCTAAATACATTTCCTTTGCTTCACTATCAGTCATTACTAACTCAACACCTTTTTTAGTTTTAGCTAATAAATCATCTTCTATTTTAATATACTTGGTTTCGATCCATTCATTCAATTCTTCTGGAAAATCTTCAGCAGGAGAACCAAGTAAACCTGCTATAGTTTCGGCTATTGCTAAAAATTCAGAACATTCAATTAAGGAGGTTTCTTCTGGTGAAAACTTACCCATAAAATCATCAATCATCTTTGAAAAACTAACCTGTTTCTCCTCTACAGTTTTTGAAACCCAATCAAGGGCTGAATCATTTTCGAAATTTGAAATTCCCCAAGCAGACATGTTAAAAAATGTTTTTCTCAAATATAACCTATAATTCCTTGTCTACTCCTTGATTTCTATTTAGTAAATTCGCCAACGATGAAAAAAGTCGCAGTAGTTATTTTAAACTGGAATGGGGAAAAACTTTTACCAGAGTTTTTACCGAGTGTTGTAAACTCAATTCCAGACTATGCCGAAGTGATTATCGCCGACAATAACTCATCTGATGGGAGTTTATCATATTTGAAAAACAATTTTCCCAACTTAAAAATAATTCAAAACAAAACCAACGGAGGATTTGCTAAGGGTTACAATGATGCTTTGAAGGAGGTAAATCATGAATACTTAGTATTGCTGAATTCCGACATTGAAACACCAAAGAACTGGGTTGAACCTGTTTATGAATTCATGGAATCCAATCCCAACGTTGGCGCCGCAATGCCTAAGATATTACAGTACAAACAAAAATCACATTTTGAGTATGCCGGAGCCTCTGGAGGGTTTATCGACAAATGGGGATTTCCGTTTTGTAGGGGTAGGATATTTAACGACTTAGAAGAAGATGAAGGTCAATACGATAACAACACACCTGTATTCTGGGCAACTGGGGCTTGCATGTTTGTTAAAAATGAACTTTTTAAAAACTTGGGTGGCTTTGATGAATTCTTTTTTGCTCACATGGAGGAAATAGATTTATGTTGGCGTATTCAAAGGGCTGGCTTTAAAATTTATTGCATTGGTGAATCAAAAGTATATCACCTTGGAGGAGGAACACTAAATAAATTAAGTCCGCGAAAAACTTTTTTAAACTTTAGGAACAATCTCCTTTTACTCACCAAAAACTATCCTAAAAACAAATTCGGATTAATCCTTTTCCAAAAACTTATATTTGATGGGATCGCGGGAATTAAATTTTTACTTCAAGGAGATTTCAAGCACACACTAGCTGTAATTAAAGCACACTTTTCGTTTTATAGAGTATTCCCTCAATTCCTTAAAGTTAGGAAACAACTTCGCAGACAATTGAAAAATGATGACGTAAAAGGAATTTATAAAAATTCAATTATTAGTGATCATTTCCTAAAAGGGAAGAATAAATTCTCTCAGATCAGTCTAAAGTAGGCAGGTTTAAAAACTATTATAAACCATCAAATATCGAATGTTAAACCGTTGACATTTGAGCATTTTTAACTATTTTAGCTAAGCCTAACAGCACAAGAATTTGAAGCTTTCTGTAATCATAGTTAACTACAACGTTCAACATTTCCTTGAGCAATGTTTGCAAAGTGTTTTTAAAGCACTTCAAAATATTGAAGGTGAAGTTTGGGTTGTAGATAACAATTCTGTTGATGGTTCAGTGGCTATGGTTAAGGAAAAATTTCCCCAAGTTAACCTTATCGATTCAAAAGATAACTTAGGATTTTCAAGGGGAAACAACCTAGCCATGAGGAAGTCAAATGGTGAGTACACTTTACTTCTTAATCCAGACACACTCGTTGAAGAAGACACCTTTGAAAAGGTTGTTAAATTCATGGATAAAAACCCAGACGCAGGAGGATTAGGCGTTAAAATGGTTGATGGTAAAGGAAATTTTCTTCCAGAATCAAAAAGGAGCCTACCCACTCCATCTGTTGCTTTTTACAAAATTTTTGGACTTTCTAGCTTATTCCCAAAAAGTAAGAGGTTTGGAAAATACCATTGCGGGCATTTAGATAAAAACAAAACACACGAAATTGAAATTCTTTCTGGAGCATTTATGCTTATGAGAAAGGAAGCCTTGGATAAGGTAGGTTTGCTGGATGAAGACTTCTTCATGTATGGAGAAGATATTGATTTATCTTACCGTTTAATTAAAGGGGGATATAAAAACTATTATTTCGCAGACACTAGGATTATTCATTATAAAGGGGAGAGTACTAAGAAAAGCTCCGTTAATTATGTTTTTGTGTTCTACAATGCGATGATAATTTTCGCAAAAAAACACTTTTCTTCGAAGAACGCTTCTGTTTTTAGTTTTCTTATTAAACTGGCGATTTATTTCAGGGCATCCATTGCAATTTTAAACAGGGTTGTTACCAAATCAGTTCTTCCTGTTTTGGACGCCATATTGCTAATTTCCGGAATATTAGGTTTCAAACACCTTTGGGAATCTCAAATCAAGGGGTTCTATTATCCTGACGCATTTAATTATTACATTATTCCAAGTATCACGCTCTTAATCCTATCCTCAGTTGCATTCTTTGGAGGGTACAGAAAAAAAGTAAAGCTTAACCGCGTTTTAAACGGTGTTGCGTTTGGGGCCATTTCTGTTTTAATTGGATACGCCTTTATTGATGAACAATATCGTTTCTCTAGAGCTATTATTGCGTTTAGTGCTTTGTGGTCTTCTATTGCCTTAGTTGGCTCAAGAATGCTACTTCAATTCTTCAAGTATGGAGATTTCGAAATAGATTCTAACTCTAGAAAGAATGTAGGTATCGTTGGGAATTCAGAGGAACTAAAAAGAGTAAAAGGAATTCTTCAAAAATCTAATTTCTTATTACAAAACTTTGTTTTTGTTAATACAAATAAGGAGAATACTGATAAAAACTATGTTGGTTCTATTAATCAACTGGACGAGATTATTCAAATTCATAAACTTGATGAAGTAATATTTTGTGCTAAAGATTTAACTTCTAATAAGATTATTGCAACAATGGAATCACTGTCCAATCACGACACGGAATTTAAAATTGCTCCTCCGGAATCTTTATTCATATTAGGAAGTTCGAGTATTGATTCTCCGGGTGAATTATACTTAATAGACATTAACTCTTTAAGCAAACCTGAAAACATTAGAACAAAACGTGTTTTCGACGTTATATCAAGCCTAGTACTCTTAATCACTTCGCCTGTTTTAGCTTTAATGGTCAAGAAACCAGCACGAATGTTATCAAACATTTTCAAGGTTTTCCAAGGAAAAACTTCATGGGTTGGATACAGCGAATCATTTGGGTTGAAAAAAGAAATGCCTGTTTTAAAAGCCGGTATACTATCTCCATTAGATCGATTTAAATCTGAGGACCTTGAAGAAGAGACCAAGGAAAGAATCAATATTCAATATGCAAAGGATTATCACCCTCTAAACGACCTTGCTATTTTATTAAAGGGTCTGAAACGAATCGACCAATAAGATAATACTCTAATTGCTCCCCTCCCTTATTTTATCTACTTTTGCACCATAATTTCGTCAATTTTATGGCTCAAGTTGAACTTTTATTACCAAAGATGGGAGAAAGTGTTGCAGAAGCAACAGTTACCACTTGGTTAAAAAATGAAGGAGATTTTGTTGAATTAGAAGAAGGTATTCTTGAAATTGCAACAGACAAAGTAGATTCTGAAGTTCCTTCCGATTATGAAGGAAAACTAGTAAAAAAACTTTGCAAGGAAGGTGATGTAATCAAAATTGGTGCTCCCTTCGCAATTATAGAAGTTGAAGGAGAAATTCAAAATGAAGAAAGTATAGCAGCTCCTACTACTTCGGCTTATGACGAACCTGCAATTGAAGAACAAAATTCAGTTGAAGATAAAAAAGAAGAAGTATCTAATAAATCAGAAACTGTTACACAATCTGGAACTCCAAATAGATTCTACTCACCATTGGTGAAAAGCATTGCAAAAAAAGAAGGTATTTCTTTTGATACATTAAATAGCATCCAAGGAACAGGTAGAGAAGGAAGAGTAACAAAATCAGACATATTAGAATTTATTGAAAACGGAGGAGCTTCCACATCTCAATCTGTGAGCATTACTCCTACACAAAATTCAAATCAGCAAGTAACTCCAGCTCCTTCTGTTTCAGGAGAATCCGAGTTAATTGAGATGGATAGAATGAGAAAACTCATTTCTAACCACATGGTTGAATCTAAAAAAACAGCTCCGCACGTTACAAGTGTTGTTGAGATAGATGTAACTAACCTAGTTAACTGGAGAAATAAAGTTAAAGACGATTTCCTTAAGAAGGAAGGATACAAACTTACCTTCACCCCTATTTTTGTTGAAGCTGTAGCAAAAGCAATCAAAGACTTCCCTATGATTAATGTATCGGTAGAAGGAGATCACATCAGGGTAAAAAAGGATGCTAATATTGGAATGGCTGTAGCTCTTCCGTCTGGAAACTTAATCGTACCAGTTGTAAAAGGAGCTAACAACTTAAACCTTATAGGAACTGCAAAATCAGTTAACGCACTTACACAGAAGGCAAGAAATAACAATCTATCCCCTGATGATGTGCAAGGAGGAACATTCACTATAACTAACATTGGAACCTTTGGAAATATAATTGGAACCCCAATAATCAACCAGCCTGAAGTTGCCATTTTAGCAACTGGAGTTATACAAAAGAAGCCTGCAGTAATAGAAACACCAGAAGGCGATTTTATAGGGATTAGACAGATGATGTTTATGTCTATGAGTTACGATCACAGGGTTGTTGACGGTATGTTAGGTGGAAGCTTTTTAAGAAAAGTTGGTGATTATCTGGAAAATTTCGACATTAATAGACAAATTTGGTAATTATAACCTATTTTAGCTTTTGAAGTATAACAAGCCAAAAGTTAAAAATTTGTTAATCAAATAATTTTGCACAGGATTTGTAATACTCCTGAAAAAAAACAGTTATGAAGCGCATTTTATCCTTATTTTCTGTATCAGTGTTGTTTGCAACAAGTGTTGACGCACAAGTATTATACAACAGAAACAACGTAAAATTCAATGATGAAATTTTAGAAAAACCAGTAAAAAAGCAATATGGTATTGCAGATGGGTACTGGGACGATCAAAACTACGATTTCGCTTTAAAAATTTACCAGAACATAAAAAAAGACGTTAAAGAAACTTCTTTCCTACAATTTAAATTAGGTGACTGTTTTGCAAAAGGAATGTTATCTAAGGATAATGATTCAGCAATGCATTACTTATCTGCAGCTGTTCAAAACGTCTCACCAGATGCCAACTTCGATATTGCTGATAACACATTAGAGCAAGCTCCAATCTTTGCTTACTTCGAGTATGCAAAACTTTGTAGAATTAACCACCAAACAAATGAAGCTAAGGAAAACTTCAAGAAGTTTGAGGAAGCATTAGGTGCTAATGCAACAGAAGAGTGGAAAAATACTATTGCTAGAGAAATTAAAATCTGTAATACAGCAAGATTGTTAATTGACAATCCAGTTGACATTGTTGTTACCGCAATTGAAAACGTAAACTCTAAATATCCTGAATATGCCCCAGTAGTTTCCGCTGATGAGCAAACTATGATTTTCACAACTCGTAGAATGGCGAAGTCGGAGAAAGAAGATGGAGAAACTAAGCAGAAAAAAGATCCAATCGATTTCAAATATTACGAGGACTTATACATCTCTAAAAAAGGAAAAGATGGAACTTGGGGAGCTCCTAAACCAATGAATAACATTAACAGTGAAGGACACGAGGCTTCAATTGGTTTAACTGTTGACGGTCAACAATTATTCATTTACTCTGCTCAAGAAGATCCACAAGGAGATATTTACTATTCTAAATTAGAAGGAAACAACTGGACAACTCCAGTCGCATTCGAACCAGTTAACTCAAAAGCTTCTGAAACACACGCTTGTTTCTCTGCTGATGGTAAAACGATTTACTTTACCTCTAACAGAAGAGGTGGATTTGGAGGTTTTGATATTTACAGAGTTACTTTATTACCAAACGGCGAATGGAGTAAGCCTTTAAACTTAGGACCAAAAATCAACACTGAATTTGATGAAAGAGCGCCATTTATTCACCCTGATGGAGTATCGTTATTCTTTGCTTCAAACGGACATGAAACAATGGGTGGGTTCGATATCTTCCAAGCGACTGAAATGGGTGACGAAGGTTGGAGTACCCCAGAAAACATTGGATACCCAATTAACACTACTGAGGATGATTTATTCTTCACTACTTCGGTTGATGGTAAAAGATCATACTACGCTTCTCAAAAAGAGAACGGATTAGGAGAGAAAGATTTATACATGATTACGCTTCCTAAGCCAGATGTTCAACCAATGACTGTAATGAGCGGTACATTCTCTTTAGGCGACAAATCAGGAACTATTCCAGCTGATGCTCAAATTATTGTAAAAGATAACGAAAGTGGTGAGATTGTAGGTATTTATAAACCAAACAAGAAAACTGGAAAGTATTTATTTATCCTACCTCCTGGTAAAAACTACAATGTTACTTACGAAGCAGAAGGGTATTTATTTAAATCGGAGAACTTGATTGTTCCTAAGAACTCGGCTTTCCAATCGATGAAGAAAGAAATCAAATTAGCTCCAATTAAAGCTAATGAGTCGATAGTATTAAATAACGTTTTCTTTGAATTCAACAGTTATGAATTAACGCCTGATTCAAAAACAGAATTAAATAAACTATTCAGCTTATTATCTAACAACCCTTCAATTAACGTTGAAATTCAAGGACATACGGATTCTAAAGGTAACAATGCTTTAAACATGAAGTTATCTCAAAACAGAGCTGAATCTGTTAGAAAATATTTAATCAAAAAAGGTATTAAGGGAGCTAGAATTAAAGCAGTTGGTTATGGTGAAACTAAGCCAATTGCTAAAAACACAAACGCTGATGGTTCTGACAACGAGGAAGGAAGAGCGCTTAACAGACGTATTGAGTTAAAGATTTTAAGTGAAAAAGGTGAAAAGAAAGGAACAGTAAATCAAATTTACGTTCCGGATAACTTGAAAAAGTAATCACTTCTTAAAATAATAAAAAAGGCGAACCGTTTGGTTCGCCTTTTTTATTTATTGTATTTAAGAATTTTTAAGAATTATCTCCCGAAGGGAATTAGTACTTTAATTTGATTAAAAGTAAAACAAGGTTCAATTGGTTTAAACCTGACTTAATTTACATACGCATATATAAACACAAAATGGAGTTTAAGAATTGCGTGACACAAGAAACCCTAATAAAAACACCTTCAATAACTTATAGCAATAGTAGAATGATTTTAGCTGACTTCACAGCCGCAGAAGAATTAATGAGAGAAGGTATTTCCCAGCTATGTAGAAGTCATTTGATTAAGGTATTAATTCAGCCCTTTGACCATCATATAAAGAAGTTTTCCCCAGTTGAAATAAGGAGTTTTTTGGACTCTACAGAACATGCTGGAGCCAAAACTATAATTATCGATACAACTCAGATAAAACTATCATCGGAAGAAGTAATCAAAAGGTTAAAACAGGTATAATCCCTAAACTAAATTTTAAGGAAAATAACTACTCTAGATGAATTACCAGAATTATTAATAGCGTTCTAACGCCTTTTTTAAGCGCTCTACAACCTTTTCTTTCAATTCTGATGGGGAAATTACTTCTACATGATCAGCGTACCCTAATATCCTTTCAATTAACTCATAAGTGATATACACATCCAATTTAACTACAAAATGAGTTTTTGTCTCTTTTATAATCTCCTGTGAATCATGTAACGGTTGAGTTAATAAGTATCCCTTTTGATGCGCAGGAAATTTCAACTTAACTTCAAAAGGTGTCTCATCACTCTGGGTAATTCCAAAAGAATGTTTAAAAAATGATTCAGGATCGAAACTTGGCTGCATAACAAAATCAGCCTCTAACAACTTAACTTCAACCATTCTATCCAAAGCATAAGTAGATAAACTTCCTTTAGCTTCAACAAAACCAACCAAATACCATCTATGCTTATACTCCTTTAATAAGTATGGATGAACTACCCTCCTACTTTCTTCCTTGGAATTAAACCGTTTATAAGTTAATTTAACTTGATGATAATCCTTAATCGCTTTATAAAGAGGCTGTAAATATTCCTTCCCAGGATAATTTGGATAAGAATCAAACTGAACTAATTTATCCAGACGCTCATCCTGAACCTCTGATGAAATATTTAATCGATCAAATATTTTCTCAATTGCAAATCTAAACTGAGCAAACATCGGAGATTCCCTAAAATTCATTAAGGTATTAGAAGCAAACTTGATCGCATCAATATCCTCATTTTTTAATGGGATATTATGAATCGTGTAATCCTCTTCAGTATAATAATAACCATGATATATTCTTGAATACTTAATGGGAGCAAAAAAGCCCAATTCTTCATCAGTTCTCATGGCTTTAAAATCTTTTTCAATTGTACTAATTGAAATATGATCTCCCCAATCCGAACCAAAAAGTGAGTCTTCACATTTACTTCTTATATCTTCTATAGTTGGATAAGGCTTATACTTATTCCTCAACATAGAATCGATAATTCGATACCGTATTAATGCGTGTTTATGTAAAGACATATCTAAAAATAGAAATTATTTAACAGGACTTCTTGTAGGATTAACTTTAGACTATAATCTTTGGAAAAATATAAATTAAACAAAATGGCAACAGTAACATTAAAAGGAAACGAAATCCACACAGTTGGAAGCCTTCCAGCAGTAGGAAATGATATGCCTAGCTTTAGCTTGGTTAAAAATGATTTAAGTGTTATTACTAATGATGACTTTAAAGGAAAAAAAGTAGTTTATAACATTTTCCCTAGTATTGATACAGGTACTTGCGCGGCTTCAACAAGAAAATTCAACGAAGAAGCAGCTTCATTAGAAGGAGCAACGGTTGTTTGTGTTTCTAAGGATTTACCTTTTGCTCAATCAAGATTTTGTGGAGCTGAAGGAATTGAGAATGTTGTAATGGCTTCAGACTTTAGATCAGGTGATTTCGGAAAAGACCTGGGTGTTACTTTTACAGATGGTCCTTTAGCTGCATTATTATCAAGATCGGTAGTTGTTGCTGACGAAAACGGAAAAGTGGTATACACAGAACAAGTTGCAGAGACAGTTGACGAGCCAAATTACGAAGCGGCTTTAAATGCTTTGAAATAGATAAATAAGTTAGTTTGAATTAAAGCACTCCTTTTTAGGGGTGCTTTTTTTGTCAGCTCAAATTGGCTCTTCGACTCCGCTCAGGGTGACAATTCACCAACACGAGACCTTGTATTTCCAAAAGAATTATTTCATAACTTATTTAAAAGCACACATATTCAAGAGATTACACAGATTTAAAACTTAAAATAATCTGTGTAATCTTTTGAATCTGTGTGCAAAAACTAATACTAAATGTCATCCTGAGCGCAGTCAAAGGATCCCTATCTCCTCATCTCCTAAATAATCTATCTTTACCATATGGAGTTATCAGATCTTAAGAAGAAAGCACTCGAAAATAAAAAGAGCAACAAGAAACTCATCCAAAAGCTTAAAAAGCAAAAAGGTAAAGTTGTAGATGAACTTTTTCACGAAGCACATGATAACGCATTTTGTAAAATCGATTGTTTAAACTGCGCTAATTGCTGTAAAACAACAGGGCCCCTTTTCACCAACAAAGACATTGACCGTATCGCAAAGCACCTGAATCAAAAGCCCTCCGTATTTATTGAAAACTATTTAAGGCTAGACGAAGACAACGATTATGTTCTCCAACAAGTTCCTTGTCCATTCTTAGGTACAGACAACTATTGTGATATATATGATGTGCGCCCCAAGGCTTGCGCTGAATATCCACATACGGACAGAATAAAACAACAACAGATACTAAACCTGAATCTAAAAAACACTGAAGTTTGCCCAGCAGTCTTGGATATTTTTGATGAAGTAAGATCAAAAATAAACTAACCTTTTTGCTATTGTTTAGTTGTATTATATTTGAACCTAGGGAATAATTATGAAACAACTATTTAACATTTATTCGAAGGACAAACTGCCAATGTTTTTAATCACTGGTTTGTTCTTGTTTGTTAACCTTTTCTGGGCATTTTATAGCGACAACACATGGGATGATGATTGTCCGGCTCGTTTTCAAAATACTTTACATGCTCTTCAGGATCCAACTCAGTTTGTTAACTTATGGAACCGTCCTTTATTTGTATTAATATTTGCATTACCTGTCCAGCTTGGCTCTTGGACTATTCCGATTGTCCAGACACTCATTTCAATAATTGCAGGTTTTGCTCTTTATCAAGTTTGTAAACAATTTAAATTCAGGTTCTCTTACTTAGTATTCCCATTATTAGCTTTTCAACCATTTGTTTTTGGAGTATCGAAATATGCGATGACGGAACCATTAGCTATCGCTTTAATTGCTTTATCTCTTTTCTTTCAAGTTAAAAAGAAATGGACCGCTTTCGCTATAAGTGGGGCATTATTGCCACTAGCTAGAATGGAGTTAGCTGTGTTTTTTCCGTTTTACATCTTTGCCTTATTAAATGCTAAAAAATATTTAACCATTCTTATTCTTGGAATACCTGGTTTACTTTGGGCACTCGCTGGAGGCATTATTCATGATAATTTATTTTGGATTATTGATGAAACGATTGGAAAAGAAGGAAAAGAAAACCGATATGGTCACCAAGAATGGGATACCTACCTGTCTCGTTATGCTTTTGTTGTTGGCCCGGTACTTTTATTCTACGCATTCCTGGGAATGGTTAAAACTTGGAAGACAAAGTTCTTAAGAAACTATGTGTTATTCCCTTATTTGTTAGGGTTCTTCATTTATACCCTTTTTTCGTGGAAACTAAACATGGGGAATGCTGCTGGATTCCTTCGAAATATTATCCCAATCTCACCCTACCTAGCAATTATAGGATTAGCAGGAATTAATGCTTGGTTTGCATTTGCTACCAGAAAGAAGATGGTTTTACAAGTTGACAATAAATCTAAAATTATCAACCACCTAAAAGAAAAAGCCATTAAATTCAACAGGAACCTAAGTAATGGAAAGTTTTATGGTTTTATATTATTAGCGTTATCTGTTTTCTTAATAGGAGTTTTTTACACCAAGAAATTAGAACTTCATCATAAACTCACAAAGGATGATGATTATACAATTTTAGCTTTTTCTGGAGGCTTACTAGTATTCAGCTTAATCATGCTTTTTCTTAAAAAGAACATTCTTAAAACGCTTACACCAATTGCCGTACTGATATTTTTAACAGGGTACACTTTAGTTATCGAACATCCAATGGCTAATGCTAGTGATGAAAGAGAATTAGTTTCCGAATTTGCTCAGTTTTATAAGGGATCTTACCTTGAGGAAAGAACTACCTACGTTAACCACCCTTGGTTTATTTGGAGTGCTGGAAAAGATCGGTTTGATCCAGGATTAAATGTGATGAAAAAAGACAGTTTAAAAAGCGCAAAAGTTGGATCTATAGCCCTGTTTGAAACTCATTACAGCAACAGATTAAGCGGTAACGTTCCTCAATCCTATCTTGCAGCAGATAAAAACTGGATTGAAGTGGATAGGTTAATCGCTCCCAAAAGAAACTTTGTGTTGAGTGTTTATGAGAAAGTGTCAGGCAAAGAGGACTATGTGAAAACTAACATGAAGTACATAAGCGCAACCGACAGTATAAAACCTTCTTCTTTTTACAGTTTAGGTCACATGTACTTAACAAAGAAAAGAGATTTTGAAAATGCTTATAACGCTTTCGGAAAGGCTGTTAATTTAGACTCAAACTATGCAGATGGTTTTATGGGCTTAGGAATGGTTATGGCTCAAAAAAGAAACTTTAAAAGCGCCATTGACTTCTTTAACAAAGGATTAAAAATCTACCCTGAACACTTTAATATTTTACTTCAAAAAGGAGTTGCGCAGTTAAATAACCGACAATTCAATGCCGCAATAAAAACTTTTAGAAAGGCAGCTGAGGCTAATATTAAAGATTTTAATTCTTGGTACTATATAGGTTTAGCTTACCAAAATCAGAACAAAGGTCAGAAAGCCATTAACGCTTACGAACAATGCTTAAAGCGAAATCCTAAATTCGCCATGGCATGGCAGCAAGTAGCAACTATTCAATTCGCAATGAAAAACAAAAAGGCTGCTTGTATTAACATTAAAAAAGCTGCTCAGTACGGATCTACTCAAGCAAAGAGTATGATTAATAAGATTTGTAAGTAGTTTTTTGAGGAGTCAGGTTTCAGTAATCAAGATTCAGGGATTAAATCGTATTAATCAAATTAATCTGTGTGAGAATAATAAGAAAAAACTCTGAGGGTTCTGAAAACTCTGCGTGCGATATTAACAAGTCATCAAGAGGGAAAATCTGATAGAGAAAACATACCGCATTATTCAGCCATCACAATCACCAGCTGAATAACTCCTATCAAGAATCCAAGAACACCACCTAGAAGCTCAATAAACTTGAACTCCTTCTTCATTATTGAGAAAAGAATCTCTTCCAATTTATCACTAGAGAAATTAACTACTTTCTCATAAACGATAGCTTTTACATCAACTTCATTTTTAAGCTTATTAGCATAAGATTCGATAACACCAGGGATTACTTCTTCTATTTCGGACAGTAATGTATTCTTAATTTTTTGTTTTAAATCATCATTTAAAAACATTGCAAGCATTGGCATGCTACCCGATAACTTAACATTAATGAAATCATCAATCTTAGCCTCTACAAAAGACATTACCTCTTTATTATCAGCCGATTTCATTTTATTTACAACATCATCAATTGAAAACAATTCCGACGCCACAATATGCCCCAGCTTTTCTGCCATAACTTTTTGGCGCTTAGGAAAAACACCTTGTATCTTAAAGAACAAAAAATTCTTTGGTTCTTTAGGATGGAACAACATCTTTACCGCAATCCAGTTAGTTACCCAACCTGTAATCGCACCAATAAAAGGAAGTAAATAAAGCATAATATTTAATTTAATAGTCTATGGACCATTGAGAATACAAAATTACAAAAAAAGCCATCTCTTGGAGATGGCTTAAATATTATTAAAAAGCTCTGAGACTTATAAGTGCATAAACTCTTTTTTAGCCATTAATTGCTCTTCAGTTTCTTCGTTATCCTCATCATCAACACAACAGTCAACAGGACAAACAGCAGCACATTGAGGCTCATCATGGAAACCTACACACTCTGTACATTTATCAGTAACGATGTAATAAACATCTTCTTCTTTTGGCTCTTGCTCTTCATCAGCTTCATAAGAATTACCCATTGGTGTAGTAACATCTCCTGATAATGAAGTTCCATCAGAAAGTCTCCACTCTACTCCCCCTTCATAAATTGCGTTGTTTGGACATTCTGGTTCACAAGCACCACAGTTAATACACTCGTCTGTAATAATAATTGCCATAATGAATAATCGTTTAGTTTGTGCAAAAATATAAAGCTATCTCTTAAGAAACTAGCTATGATTTAAGATTTTGTAAATATTAAGATAAATTACCGCTATTTAGAATGAAAACAGATAAAGAAAACTAATAATCAAGCCGTTGCTGCTGAATCGTGACGAAATAAATTCGATAACATGATAAACGACGAAACAATGAATGAGGTTGTGATGCTCCACATTAAGTTTTCCGATAAAACAAAGACTAAAACTCCCATTAAAACAGCTATCAAATAAAGCACAATGCTACTTGGATCAAATGATGATTCTTCCACAACAATAGTTTGCTTTTGCGTTTGAGATTTAGTTTGTGTTTGCTTATAGCTCTTTGCCTTTTGCTGCTCTTCTCTTGCTTTCTGATTAGCTTTTGCGTTACTATACCTATTATAGTACTTATCCCAATCAAACTCCTCTTTTTTCTTTTGCTGAGTTTTTCTCTGTTGTTGATTGAAATCGTAATAAGTATGCTTATAACTGTAATGAGTATGAGTTTTATATGAAGACTGTTGGTTAGTTGTTTTATGTTGATACTTAACAACATTCACATTCTTAAGCGCAAGTTGATAGGCTTTATTAATTGCAACAAATTTTTCTTGTGCTTTTTTGTCTCCGAAATTTTTATCTGGATGATACTTTACCGCTAACTTTCTATAAGCCTTTTTTATCTCAGCTTCAGTAGCGTTTGGTTGAATCCCTAGTAAAGTATAAATCTGCATATTTCAAATGTACGTGATGAAGTAGGTACATGTCAAACTTTATTCGATAATTAGTAAACAAACAACTGTTAATCTACCTTTTTTTCTTCTTTTGTCGAGCGGGCCTACCGTTACTATATCTTGCCCTTTCGACAATTTCTCCAAATTCATCCCAAGTTGTCCAAACTCCCTCTTTCTTTCCATTCACAAACTCCCCTTCCATCTCTTTTTTACCATTCCAATGCCAATAAACCCATGATCCTTCCTGACGGCCCATGATGTATTCTCCTGTACTTCTCTTTTTCCCAGTATTATACCATTGTTCTGATAAACCATTTAGTTTACCCATCTCGTAATTTTCTTTCGATTTAGTTTTACCGTCAGGATAGAGCTGAACAACTTCTCCGCTGACTTTACCGTCAGCGTAGTTTATAACATTTTTAACTTTCCCATCAGGAAACCAAGTTGTCCATTCCCCAATCTTAATATCCTTTTTGTAATTACCTTGCATTAACTTATTCCCTTTCGAATCAAAGTAAGTCCAAGTGCTATCTTTTCTTCCGTAAACGTATTTACCCTCGCTCTCTTTCTTTCCCGTCTCATAGTAATAAATCCAAAAATCAACTTGCACTACCTTACCTTCACTTTTTTTAGAACCAGATTCATAGTAATCCTCTGTTGGTATTTCAGGAGAATCCTTTTTGGTAGAATCAGCCTGTGCAAACACATAGTTTACACAAATGATTAATAAGGTTAATATTTGATATTTTAATCGATTCATTAAACTGGTTTATTTTCCAAAGCTAAGCAAATTCAATGCCTTTTTAAATCCTTCGAAATATAAAGTAATGTATAAAATCAATCCCATAACCCATATTACAACTAGGTTAAAAGCAAATGTTCCGTAATAACTTCCAAACATTTTTTTCTTTGGAGCATAAAAATGAGCAAAGAAACTTGATTCTGGCTTTTTGAAAGCAGGGTCTACAATCTGAGTATACATTCCAGCATCTTGATCCCAAACAATCTTATCTGCCGCTAAAGAATTCCTCATTATATCATTTAAATATTTGTTGGTATAATCATTCTTTAACGATGTATAATAAGCCTCACCAAACGCTGTTAAGGAATCAGTATCTAAACTATCTTCATCCATTCCTTTAGCAAGAGCAATCTCCTTACCCACCGAATCAATGATTCCATACATCATTCCATCTTTTAACTCAGAAATTCTAGAGAAGTGCTTGCTAAAATTAGCGTTAGCTTCCTCTACAAACTTCTTAATCTTCCGCATATTCTTACTCTTAAGATCCATGTGACTGATCGAATCGATTTTCTCAGGAATAGTTGTATCTAACTCCCATGCAAGGTAATTCAAACACTTAATTAAGTTTTCGTAGTCAACTCCCATCTGAATTGAATCACCTTTATAAACCGGCAATTCCTTACCTTTTTTCTTAGCCTTCTTTACTTTTTTACGGTACTTGCGTAAGATTTTTCTTTCCCCGTCAACAGCGTCAACCAATTTATTTACCTGAGGAATTAAGTAAGCCTGACGATAATCCCAATGTGATTCAGCAAATTCTAAATCATACAGAGTAACATCCTCCCCATCCTTAAATGGACGAACAACATCCAAGAATTCATCAGTATCATAATTATATTGCTTAACTGGAATTTGCTTGTACTCATTTTGGGTGTATTGATCTACAACTAAAGCTTCATAAGCCCATCGCGAAACCATAACCTCAGCTATCTTAGGAACACTGTTAGCTCCACCTCCAAGAACTCCATTAATCTTATCGAAACTAAACATTGCTCCACTTAAAATCATTTGTGGAATAAGAATTAAAGGAATTAAGATATATATGGTTACAACACTGTTAAAAGTTGCTGATATATTTAATCCTAACATGTTAGCAAAACAACTAACCGAGAACAGCACTAGGAAGTATGAAAGCCACATATCGTGAACTCCCATAATTAGGTTACCAATTAAAACGAACATGAAAGATTGAATCGCTGAAATTGTAAATAGTATAGCAACCTTACTAAACAAATAAGACCCTCTACTTAAGTTCAGGAACTTTTCACGCTTTTGAATTTTAGCATCCTTAATTATTTCCTCAGCGGAGACCATTAATCCCATGAATAAGGAAACTACAATACTCATAAATATATAAGCTGGTACGTTTTGGTTTTCTGAGAAAGTATACTCTGCACCTTCTCCACCTCCGATATAACGAACAATAAATGAAAGTACAAAAGCCAAAATTGGTGCTTCCAACATGTTTAAATACATGTATTGTTTGTTCTTTACTTTCGAAAGGACATCTCTCTTAATAAACGTACCCCATTGAGTGATTTTACTTGGAATATTTAATGAACTTGGTGGAGCATCATCTACCTCCTTAACTTCTTCAATTTCGGTAATCACCTCAGCTTTGTAATAGCCATTCCATTGTTCTGGAGATACTTTTCTTTCTTCAAGATGTTTACCGTAATCATCAACTAATTTGGCACCGATAATATTAAATACCAATTCAGGATTCACATTACCACAGGTAGTACATTCTCCACTATCTGAGTTAACCTGATTGGCTTTTCGCTTGAAATACATTACTGCCTCCACTGGGTTACCATAATAAACTGGATAACCTCCAACATCAAGAATCAACATTCTATCAAACATCTTATAGATATCAGATGATGGTTGGTGAATTACAACAAATATGATTTTTCCTTTTAAGACTAATTCTTTTAATAAATCAAGGATGTTTTCTGAGTCCCTTGAAGACAAACCAGATGTTGGCTCATCCATAAAGATCACAGCAGGCTCTCTTAGTAACTCTAAACCTATATTTAAACGTTTTCTTTGCCCTCCAGAGATTGTTTTCTCTAATGGGTTTCCAACCTTTAAATCTTTGGTCATTAATAAATCTAATGCCTTCAACAAATCGATAATCATAGTATCGATTTCCTCATCAGATTTATCGCTTAAACAAAGTTTAGCATTGTAGTAAAGGTTTTCGTAAACCGTTAAATCATCAAGCAAAAGATCGTCTTGAGGTACATATCCAATAACTCCCTCTACCTTATCTTTTTCATTATGGATGTCAACTCCATTGATTAAAACCTGACCCTTTGTTGGCTTTTCGTTACCATTAAGAACATTTAATAGCGTGGATTTACCAGCTCCTGATGCTCCCATGATTCCAACTAACTTTCCAGTTCCTTCTTCTATGGTAATCCCACGAAGCCCCATATTCCCATTTGGAAATTGGAATTCAACATCTTTTGCATGGAAGGATAACTCTGTGTCGATTGCGTCAGATAAAAATCTGGCAACAATATCTGAATAGTAGATTGGTTTACCTGTTGGTGGTTTTACCGTTGATCCTGTTGGGAATAGGTAAACCTGACCTGGATTTAACGGCAACCCATTCATGAACAGGTTTTTATTACCCACACACTTCACAAAATAAAGTTCAACAGAAGGTACTTTTAAGAAGATAACCTCTCCTGCAAAATTATGAACGTGAATGTGTTTCGTTAACTCTTCTTCCGAGTAGTAATCTTCGGCTCCATTAACAACTAATATGTTTGGAGATTTAATCTCTTTGGTATTTTCCTGGATAGTTAATCCAGAAATATCCTTGTATTCATCTGCCGAAATATTAAATACTTCAGCAACAGTATCCATTAATTCCTTTGCGTTAGGATTCATCGATCGATCAACCCATATAAGTTCGAATAAACGAATAAATGCAATAACCTTTTGTGGTTGTGCAAGTGTCTTATTAATCTTTTTACAAACCCCAAGTGTTTTAACCGAATCCTTCATGGATGTCAGTTGGGCTGTATCTTCTTTCTTTTCTTCTGCAGCTGCTGCTTCCTTTGCAGCTTCTGCTGCTTTTAAAGCCTCACGCTCCTTTCTTCGCGCTTCTTTTTTAAGTCTTTTTTCCTTCTCTTCAGGAGTTTCGTCCTCAGGTGGATTTGCAGCCTCCAACTCACGCTGACGCTTTTTCTCTTCTCTTAAACGCTTTCTTTCTTCACGCTTTAAACGTTTTTCTTTTTCTTCTGGAGTCTCTTCAGCTGGCGGTGAATCAGCATCTACCTTTTTTGCTCTTGGAGCTTTAGGTTTAGATTTAGCTTGAAAATCATCAAAATACCCCGGCACCTTATCCGGACTTAGTTGTTGTTTTAAGAAATCTTCTACGAACTTACTTTGTGTTGGCGATGGTCCCCCTTCTTGCTTTGTTAAAATAGCAAAAAGTTGCATCAGGGCTTTCAGTATTTCCTCAGACATTTATCTAAACTCTTTTATAAATTGTTTGTTTACTACGGCTGACATATGAAATTGTTCCCAAAAAAAATGAGTAATTTTTATTGAGTAATTTTACAGCCATGAATATTCTTGTGATTAGTAATTATCGAGATTACCACACTACTCGACCGGAGGCTAACATTTTTAAAGAAATGTCAAAGTTCGGAGTAAATATTACTATCATGACCTATGGCGAAAGCCAACATGCACAAGAATTCAGAGAATTAGGGATTGACGTAATAGACTTTCACCCTCAGAAGAAATTCGACAAGCTTGAAATTCAAAAAATTAAAGCCGTTGTAAAAGAGAAAGGAATTGACATAATTCACGCCTTTAGTAATAAAGGAACTTATGCAGCTGTTAAAGCGGCTAAAGATCTTAAAGTTAAACTTTTCCTATACAGGGGTTACGCAGGAAATTTAGAGTGGTGGAATCCAAGTTCATACCTAAAACATTTAAGCCCAAGAGTTGATTATATAATGTGTAACTCTATCGGAGTTGAGCAATACTTTAAAAAACAGCTTTTTTTCAAAAAAGAAAAAGCCGTTACTATTAACAAAGGGCATGATACGGCATGGTATTCAGGTTATGACCCTTTGAACATAAAAAAAGAGTTAGGTATACCTGAGGACTCATTTCTCCTAATTAATGTAGCCAACAACAGAAGGATGAAAGGAATACCTTATCTACTAAAATCCATCACCATGCTTCCAAAGGATAAGAACATACATTTGATCCTTGCTGGAAGAAATATGGACACTCCTGAAAACTTAGCCATCTTAAAGAAAGCCAATTGTGAGAGTAGAGTTCATTTTCTCGGATTCAGAAAAGATGTTTTAAATATCGTAGCTGCAGCTGATGTTTTTGTTTTATCATCATTATTTGGGGAATCAATTACTAAATCAGTAATCGAATCTATGGCAATTGGTAATCCAGCTGTTATAACAGACATTCCTGGAAACACAGAGTTGATTGAAGATGGAATTCAAGGCTATGTCACACCTGCAAAAGATGCTAAGGCAATGGCTATTGCGATTGAGAAAATGTATGACAACCCTAATCAAACAAAAGAAATGGGAAAGGCAGCAAAAGCAAGAATAGGGAATGAATTAAGTTCAAAGCAAACTGTTATAAAGCTTAAGAAACTTTACGAAGACTCTTTAAAACAAGGTTGATTTATACAAGCCTCACTTAATCAACCCAATCTCTCTTAATCGTTGCATTAAAAAACCTTCAGCAGTAATATCTTCGAATTGCTTTGGGTTTTCATCAGTAACACAAGTGTCCAAACAAGAGAGATCCATATCTGGGTTTGCATGCATAAAAAAAGGTACTGAAAACCTGGAAGTTTTCATCTTTTCTTTTGGTGGGTTTACAACCCTGTGAATAGTAGATTTCAATCTTCCATTTGTATAACGCTGCAGCATATCTCCAACATTAACTACCAAACAATCTTTTACCGCGGTTATTGGAATCCATTTATCATCTCTCCTTTTAACTTGCAGCCCCTCTGCACTAGCCCCCATTAATAGGGTTATTAAATTTATATCCCCATGCTCAGCTGCTCTAACAGCTCCTACAGGAACTTCATCAGGGTTTTCAATTGGAAAATAGTGCAAAGGACGAAGAATGCTAATTCCTCTATCTACCTTATTTTCAAAATGATCCTCTTCCAAACCTAAAAACAAAGCAATCGCGGAAAGCATTTGTTTCCCAATCCCTTCCAATGTAGAATAAGCTTTTAAGGTTTGCTCTTTAAATTCAGGTACCTCATTTGGGAATATATTTGCTTGATAATGTCCTGAATCGCTTCCTGGAATTTCCTTACCCACATGATAAAACTCTTTAAGGTCTCCAACATTTCTTCCAGAAGCATGTTCTTTTCCTTTTCCAGTATAACCTCTTTGTCCACCAGTATGACTTCCATCATACTTCATCTTCACTTCGTCCGGTAATTGATAAAAAGATTTAATTGAATTATAAAGATCAGCCTGACTACTATCTGAATAACCATGATTTTTAATAGCCACAAAACCAATGGATTCATATGCTACTCCAAGAGAGTTAACAAAAGCATTTTTTTTAGAAATATTGTTTGATAAGAAATCACTTAAATCTAGAGTAGGAATGGTATTCATAAACATTTTTGATTTAGCCAGATAATTTAAACAACATAAATAGACTATAACTCTATAATTACCAACTCACTTAGGTGATTTTTTTTAACAAAAAAAAACAGCCACTAAGGCTGTTTCTTTTGGGATCAAACATTTTATTTAACTATAACTTGTTGAGTGTATTTATTGTTTTTCGTAAATCCATTCAGATAGTATATTCCTGGACTTAGTTCACTCAAGTCTATGAATGAATTATTACTATTCGGAATAAAGCTGGAAACTTCAGAACCAAGAATATTTACAATTGAGAATCTGTTAAAGATTTGTGTTGTAGATATGTTAATAACATCTGAGGTAGGATTAGGAAAAACATCAAATTTCACAGTTTGGTTACTCAATTCGGATGCACCAGTTGTTGAACAACCTTCACATTGTCCATAGGTTATACTAACGTTATTTCCATCTGTCATGTACCACATCCTGTTAGCATAGGTCGCACCATCTGTCACTGGTGCACAAGCGCCTTTTCCTATTAGGCCTTCTGCTTCTCCATCAGCAAGAATTAGATATTCCATATCAGCGCTTGGAGCAGGATCAAAAGTAAACGTCCAAGTGCCATCCCCATTTGATTCGGCAACAGGACCTCCATTAGGATCCCAACTCCACCAGGGTCCAAACATTCTAACAGATTCAGGGTTGGCATCACAAAGTTCAACATCTATTGATAAAGTTTGTCCTATCGAGTTCAGCGACATAAACAAACCTACTAGAGAGAGTTTAAATATTTTCATGTCTTTTAAGTTTTAGAATTCCTCCCAAGGCAAAAGATTAATTTTTAAGGAGTGAATTAGTGAATAAATTAAAGCAAGCGGGCAACACCCAGTAATTGTACGTAACCCTAAGAATAAAGTTTCATTAAAAACTTTTGGTAACATAAACGATCATTTTAAGTAAATAATATAAAACCTGATATAATGAACATTGAATTAACTGACATAATTATTATCTCTATTTATGCCATCTTAATACTGAGCATAGGTTTTTACAAGTCAAGAAATACTGGCCAAAGCAAAAGTTCTAGTGATTATTTCTTGGCAGGTAAATCTCTTCCTTGGTGGGCAATTGGAGCATCCTTAATTGCCGCAAACATATCTGCAGAACAATTTATAGGAATGTCTGGCTCCGGCTTTGCCATCGGCCTAGCTATAGCATCATATGAATTTATGGCTGCTTTGACTTTAATCATCGTTGGGAAATATTTTTTACCCATTTTCATTAAGAAGAATATTTTCACAATTCCAGAATTTCTTGAAAAAAGGTTCAATTCTAAAGTAAAGTCTGTACTTGCTTTCTTTTGGGTTTTTCTATTTGTATTTGTCAATTTAACTTCTGTTCTCTACCTAGGCGGTACAGCTTTAGACACAATTGTTGGCAGCGGAGATGGGGACCTAGTATTAAACTCCATTATATTGCTTGGACTATTCTCTGCCGCCTATTCAATATGGGGTGGATTGTCCTCTGTTGCTTGGACTGATGTAATTCAGGTTATCCTACTAATAATAGGAGGAGGAATAACCACAGTAATTGCCTTACAAAACCTTACAGAATCTGGAAGTGTGGTAGATGGTTTTGCATACATGTTTGAAAAAGCTCCAGAAAAATTCAACATGATTTTAGAAAAAGGACAAGATGGCTACTCCGATTTACCTGGAATCGCTGTTCTGGTTGGAGGAATGTGGATTGCCAATTTGTATTATTGGGGATTTAATCAATATATAATTCAAAGAACTCTGGCTGCTAAAAGTTTAAACGAATCTCAAAAGGGTATTGCGTTTGCAGCAATTATAAAAATGTTAATTCCTCTAATAGTCATAATCCCAGGAATAGTAGCATTTGTATTATTTAAAGAAAACCCTGAAATCGCAGAAACCTTCACCAAAAGTAACGGTGATATAATGAATGACAAAGCCTATCCTTGGTTGATTTCAACGTTCATTCCAACAGGAATTAAAGGCCTTATAGTAGCAGCATTATCTGCCGCGATAGTTTCTTCTCTAGCATCAATGCTTAATAGCACGTCTACCATATTCACTTTAGACATTTACAAACCTCTATTTGATAAAAAGGCCTCTGAAAAAAAATTAATTTCAGTAGGACGATTATCAGGCCTAGTTGCCATAATAATTGCTATATCAATTGCTCCGATACTTGGAAACATTGATCAAGCTTTTCAATTTATACAAGAATGGACTGGTTTATTTAGCCCTGGAATATTAGCCATTTTTATGCTTGGATTATTTTGGAAAAAGACAAGTGCTAATTCAGCTGTTATTGGGGCGTTAATATCAATACCAATTGCTCTTTTCTTTAAAGTTTCACCAATAGGTTGGAGTGACCATTGGATTTTTCCTGACTTACCATTTATGCATCAAATGGGAATTACTTTTCTTGCAACAGTCTTAGTAATGTTAGTCATTTCAAGAATTGACAATAAAAATAAAGCAGATTTAAATGGTATCATTTTATCTAAAGAATTATTTAAAACCAGTAAACCATTTAATATAGCTGCAATTTTAGTTATTACACTTTTAACTCTGATATATGTAACTCTTTGGTAAAATGAAGCAAAATGCCCTTATTTATCTTATTTGCTCATGTTTTTTCTCCTTTGCTCAAGAAGAAAAACAAATCAAGGATGCTCCTTTACAAAACTTCAACATAAGTGGTAATTATAGATTTTATGCTCAACATAGGATTTTTAACGATCCCTACATCATTGGAACTGATAATGGAAATACCCAAACAATAAATGGGAGATCAATATTAATTGGAGACGCATCTCAATTACCAGAATTAACTTTAAACATTAGTGGGAATCCCACAAATAAAGTTGCCTTCGGAACAGATTTAGTTGTTTGGAATCAAAATAACGGGAACTTCGATTATTATAGAAGTCTACAATTAGGAATAAACCTCTACGGTAGTTTCAAAACTAAAAAAACATCAGTAAACATCAGAACAGGCGGTATATTCTGGCACGAAATCAGTCCGCTGACATTTGGTTCCTTTTATGGATACAATCGTTTTAGTGTGTTTGAGAGAAATCCTTGGGACCCGCAAACAAGAAATGTTGTCGATCGATACTCCAATTATTATGAAGAAGGGAATATAAACCAAGATACAAGATGGGCGAATCAGGCTATTCAGGGAATTATAATTGACAGTGAATTTCCAAAACGAATAAACCTAAACCTAATTTACGGAAGAGCTCAAAATACTGGTTCAAATTTCCTAAACCCGAGCTTTATATCCAATACAAACATGTATCAGAACACAATTCCAAATTATGTTTTTGGAGGAGCTTTAAGTAAAGAATTTAAGTCTTTCAAAGCAGCTATAAACAACTACAATAGAATTTCATTCAGTGATACTTTAGCTTTAAAAGCAATAACAAATCACATTGTAACATCTAGTGTAGATTATAATTCAAAAAAATTATCATTTAGCAGCGAAATAGGTATAGGTAAATATGAAGATGAGTTCACTCCAGAAAATATTGGCTGGGGTGAGTTAGCCTCCATAAAAGTTAATACCAAGAAAAACCTAACCTTTTTACCATTACAAATTCACACATATAGAATTAGTGAAAAAGTAGTAAATAACAATTCTATCTTCATAAACTCTTCAATAAACCAAGCGCAGTCAGCAGCTTCATCCGGCCCATCAAGTGTTGGCTCAAATGGCGTATTACAACAAACAGGAAGTGGAATTCTGCCCATGGGGCAACTAGCTAATAATCGGCAAGGGTTTGATTTAAGCACCAATTTCAAATTCAAATCTTTTCAATTTATCATAGGAAATAGTATTGCCAAAGAAATCAAAAAAATCGGCAACCAAATAAGTTACAATCATTTGAATGGTCTAACAATGTCAAGATTTTGGAGATGGTCTTTCCCATCAGGCGTTGGCCCTTACCAGAAAAAAAATGTAGTTTATCGCTCGGTTTATGAATCAATTATACTAACTCAAACTGACAACAACGGCAACTTAACATTCCACAAATTTTTTAATACAGCTGAGTTACAATTGAAATACAAGCTTAATTTATTTAAAAAACAGATGTATTTTTTTTATTTGAGTTCATTCAACTCAGTTCAAGATAAGCTATCAGCATTTACAATCATTAATGAAAAAGCTTTACTAAGAGTTTACAATCACCAAATTGAAAATTATTACCAAATAAATAAAAACATAATTCTCACTCAATACGTAGGTATTGAAC
>JAYPYW010000046.1:0-7688 GCA_038154685.1 Flavobacteriales bacterium
GCCCTCTTCAATACTCCAGGTGCATGGGAATCCAAACCCTCCTTTTATGTATTCAAAAACAACAGTTTCTCCTGCTAAAGCAGCTGGAGCCCATCCTGAAGAAGCAGTAGCCTCTCCAGTGACAATGATATCAACTGAATATAAGTTAGCAACGTCTAAACCATCATTCCAGATACATTTTTCAGTTCCACCACCTGAACCACCTTTAGCAGCACAACCAGCCTCGTCTAATCCCCAAGAAGTTCTAGTTCCTGAAGTTAAATCAAAAGTTAACACTTTAGTATCTCCAGCGGCTACAACACCTCCCCATGGTAAACCAGTTCCATCTGCGTTTGATACATTAAAAGTAGTTCCTGCATCAGATGAAGAAGTAAATAACCAGTATACTTCAACAGTTGAAGATGAAGTATTAATGTATTTTGCGCTAACTTCTCCTGTAGATGAGATATCAACGGTTTGATCTTTGTCAGCGTTAACTAACGAAAATCCAAGCGGTGACCAGTTACCAGCTACATCAGGCTTTGTAGTAGCAACAACTAATTTGTCATCCCCAGCTCTTGTTAAAGCGTACTCAGCTGAATTACACTCAGGATTAGTAGCGTCTGTAGTTACTCCACATCCATACCAGAATATCTCACGGTCTGAACAAGGGTCTTCAGTTTTATCGGTTGAATCAAAATTTTCGAAAAATCCGTCTGCATCAACGTAAGATTGTGCATTAACAAATCCAAATGCAGTAATTGTAAAAATTGAAAGTAAAATTCTTTTCATAATATTTAGTTATAGGCTTACATATAAACTACAAAAAATAAAACTAATGTTTCAAATAATATTTTGAGTGATTCTTTTGAATTTTTTATATTAAATAAAACTAAAAGGTTTTAGATGCAACACATGCAGTATATCAAACTAAAAATTAGACTCCAATAATAATTATTGAAAATAGCCCCGTGAGATATTAAGGACAGCTATTGCAGAAATATAAACATAAAAAAAGGCCTCGCATTGCGAGGCCTTTCTTGAATGTTTAATTTCTTAAACTTATTTGATAACTACTTTTGAAGTAGTTGATCCGTTTACGTTTTTCACGTTTACGAAGTAAACACCAGCGTTGATGTTAGTAGTTGCAAACTGAGCAGTAACTGTACCAGCTTCAGAAGTAGAAGTAGATACAACCTTTCCAGTTAAGTCAACTAACTCAACAGTAGTAGCTGAAGCAGCATCGAAAGAAACGTTTAATACATCAGTAGCTGGATTAGGATATACATTTAATCCTGAAACAACAACATCAGTAGCGCTTTCTCTGTCAGTACCTCCTAAGATGTACTCAAACTCAACAGTTTCTCCTGATAAAGCAGCTGGAGCCCATCCTGAAGCAGCAGTAGCCTCTCCAGTGATAGTGATATCAACTGAGTATAAGTTAGCAACGTCTAAACCATCATCCCAGATACATTTAGCAGCTCCACCACCTACACCACCTTTGGCAGCACATCCAGCTTCGTCTAACTCCCAAGAAGTTCTTGTTGCATTAGTTAAGTCAAAAGTTAATTCTTTTGAACCTCCAGCAGCAACTACACCTCCCCAAGAAGTACCAGTTCCATCAGCGTTAGAAATATTTAATGTAGTACCTGCATCAGAAGAAGAAGCAAATAACCAGTATACTTCAACAGTTGAAGATGAAGTATTAGTATATTTTACTTTTACTTCTCCAGTTGATGAAATATCAACAGTTTGGTCTTTGTCAGCATTAACTAAAGAGAATCCAAGTGGAGACCAGTTACCAGCAGCATCTGGCTTAGTAGTAGCAACAACTAATTTGTCATCACCAGCTCTTGTTAAATCGTAATCAGCTGAGTTACAATCTGGATCAGTTGATTCTGAAGTAACACCACATCCGTACCAGAAAATTTCTCTATCTGAAGCAGCATCTTCAGTTTTGTCAGATGAATTGAAAGTTTCTTTGAAACCGTTCGCGTCGATGTAAGATTGTGCGTTTACAACTCCGAAAGCTGCAATTGCTAAACTTGAAAGTAAAGTTTTTTTCATATTAAAATAAAATAGGTTAAACAATGGATCTAAAATACGTTTAAAAATAAGGTTACACAATTTTTTTAACAATAAATTACAGGTGCAAACGTTTAAATGCTTCTGCAGCCTGATATTCTGGTAAACCAAGCTTGTTATAAACTTCTGCAGTTTTTCTATTCCTATCTTCTGCTCTTTGCCAAAACTCTCTTGGGTCATCTCCCGGGAATACTCCCCCATCCTTTTGAGATTCATGTTTAAAGATGGCTGTTCTTTTTTTAGCCACTTCATCAGGACTTAAAGGAACTACCATTTCAATTTCGTCTATTGGCCACTCTAGCCAAGCCCCTCTATATTGCCAAACCCAGCAATCTTTCATCCATTCATTACCTTCATCTTCCAATTGTTTGTATGCTTGTTTGAAAACATCTAAACATGTTTTGTGTGTACCATGAGGATCTGCTTTATCTCCAGCAACAAAAATTTGATGTGGCTCCACCTCATTTAACATAGCCTTTACTTTATCGATATCCGATTGTGTAATTGGATTTTTTTGAGCTTTACCCGTTTTATAAAATGGTAAATCCAAAAAGAATGCATTATCATCATCTACTCCACAATATCTGTAAGCAGATTGCGCTTCTCTTTTTCTAATTAAAGATTTTATTTCAAGAATTTCAGGTAAGTCTATTGTAGCTGCATCTTTTGATCTGAAAAAAGATTTTGCTTTATCGGCAAATTCTCCAACCTTGTCTCCTTTTAAATCGAAGGTTTTCATGAACTGGCGCATAAAACTCAATCTGTTTAAAACATCTTCATCATGAACAGCCATACTACCGTTAGTCATGTATCCTACAGAAACCTCATGACCTTGATCAACTAACCTGATAAAAGTTCCTCCCATTGATATTACATCATCATCTGGGTGCGGACTTAAAACCAACGTTCTTTTTGGGAAAGGATGCGCTCTTTCCGGACGTCTTTGCCCTGCTGTATCTGGTTTTCCTCCTGGCCAACCAGTAATAGTATCTCTTAAATGACGGAATATTTCAAGGTTCAACTCATAAGCCGATCCCATTTGGGCAATTAAATCTCCCATTCCATATTCATTATAATCTTCGTCTGTTAATTTTAAAACAGCTTTATCTAACTTCTCACTTAACCAACAAACAGCCTTTAATGTCAATTTCTCAGTCCATTCACAATCTCCAACTAACCAAGGAGTTTTTACTCTCGTTAAATCTGACGCTGCAGGTTCATCTAAAATAAAAACTGCTTCTGGGTGATTTTGAAGAAAAGTTGCTGGAATTAAGGAAGAAACTCTTCCTTGAATAGATTCAGCAACAATTTCCGCTTTCTTCTCCCCCCAGGCCATCAAATAAATGCTTCTGGCTTTGAAAATAGTTCCAACTCCCATTGTCACGGCTTTTCTTGGAACACTTTCCATACTTTTAAAATCCTTAGAAGCATCTCTCCTAGTTTTCTTATCAAGTGTAACTAATCTTGTATAAGAACGAGACGTCGACCCTGGCTCATTGAAACCAATATGACCTGTTCTACCGATCCCTAAAATTTGGATATCAATACCTCCTAATTGATCTATTTTCTCCTCGTAATCTTTACAGAAAGCTGCTATTTCATCCATCTCTAACGTACCAGACGGGATATTAATATTCTCCTTAGGAATATCTATTTTACTGAATAGATGCTCATCCATGAATCTATGATAAGATTGAACAGCCCCTGGATCCATAGGATAGTATTCATCTAGGTTAAAAGTTACCACGTTAGAGAAACTTAAACCAGCTTGATGCATTTTTACCAATTCGCTGTATAAGGAAATTGGAGAAGCTCCAGTTGCTAATCCTAGCACTGCTTTTTCGCCTCTTTTTGATTTACTTTCGATAAGGTCTTTGATTTGGGCAGCTACGTATTGCGCTCCCTCATCTGCAGACTTAAACACTTTGTTTTGAATCTTTTCCACAATGAAAAAATTTGTTGGTTGGTTACTTATTCTAAATTTATCTCAAATTCTTGGAATGGCAATAGGATATTGAGATTTGAGATGGGAGGAAAGAGAATTGAGAATTGAGAAGAGATATGGAAATAAAAAAGAGCTGTGGAAACCACAACTCTTTTCTCTATTCTCTATTCTCTATTCTGGCTTATGCCGGTAAAAGAGACGCTGCTTCGTTATCTAATACAAAAACAGTGTTATCATGTTTCTGTAAGTAAGTAGCTGGCACTTGATCAGTAATATCATTGGTAATAGTATCTGAAACAATTTGAGCCTTAGCAGCACCATATGCCATTAAGTAAATACATCTTGCTTTTAATACAGAAGCAACTCCCATAGTAATTGCTTTAGTTGGTACTTTATCAACCCCTCCAAATCCTGGACCTGCATCATCTAAAGTAATTTGAGCTAAAGTAACTTGTCTTGTAACTGATTCTAATTCTGAACCTGGCTCGTTAAATCCAATATGTCCAGTTCTTCCAATTCCTAATATTTGAATATCTAATCCACCTTCTGCATCAATTTTCGCTTCGTATTCAGCACAATGTGCATCAACTTGATCTTGAGGTAAATTTCCAAGAGGAATATTGATATTCTCTGGTTTTACATCAATGTGATTAAATAAATTTTCGTGCATAAAGTACCAGTAAGAATGCTCAGAGTCTTTTGCCATTGGGTAGTACTCATCTAGGTTAAATGTAACAACGTTCGCAAATGATAAACCTTCCTCATTGTGCATTCTGATTAACTCTTTGTACATTTTAACAGGAGTTGAACCAGTAGCTAAACCAAGAACAGTTTTCTTTCCTTCAGCATTATTTGATTCGATTAATTCCTTAATTTTTCCTGCAACGTACTTTGATCCATCAATAGCTGTATCAAATACCTCTGTAGTGTAATTACTCATTTTATTCTTCTTAATGGTTACTAAAAATTGAGCTGCAAATTTACTGAGAAAATTAGAACCATAAAATAAAAAAAGCCCTCAAAATGAGGGCTTTTTAAAATATTTATTTCTTTTACTTCTATTCGAATAGTGGCGCACCAACTGTGAATAAAATCATATCATATCTACATCCAGTAGATTCTGATTGAACCGGAGAAGCTCCAAAGTTGATTAAGAAGTATCTCATAGCTCCTAAATCAGTTAACTGAGCGTTGTTTGTTGTACTTCTCATATCACTTAATTTATATGATAATAAAGCCCAATCGTCCCAGTTAATGTCCTCGTTTACAAGGAATCCTTCAGGAACAGCAGATGTATCCCTCATACCAAAGTTTGCTGGAACATTTAAATGCTCTTCCATTCTATCAACTAAAACGTTAATATAGATACTATCAGTATTTGAAGTACTCAATTTAGATTGGAATCCGCTCATATCTATTGGGTAATCACCATAATACCAAGTAGGACCAACCCCACTGTAATATTGGAATTGTAAGTAATTACCACCTGATGCAGATGGAGACTCGTTGTAGTAATCAAAGTCTCTGTTATCAGCAGAAGTGTTTCCTGATACAAATGGAGCACCATCGAAGAATGAATAACTATCATTTCTTACTGGATATTGACCGTTTGTATCCCAATCTCTAGCTAAGAAACCAAAAGAAGCATTCGTATTTTTAAATGTTTGCTTTCCTTTAATGTTAACTGTCTTCTTAATTGTTTCCTGACATAAAACATCAACCTCGATAGTTGCTGTTCCTTCACTAAACGAAATATTCTTACCATCAAATTTATCAGGTGTACCATACCAGTAAATATCAATAAGATCTCCAGTTCCAGAGTAATTCTTTTCCTGACTTCCATTAGAAATTTTAACATCCCATGTAGTTGATTCATCTAAATCTACATGAATATGTAAACCAGTAGAATCAAGTGGTAAATCATTACCATCAGCCAGTTCAACTTCAGCAACACCAGCTCTATATAACTTTACATCACCATCAGTTATGCTGAAATCGTCACTTGGACATATTCTTGGTCCAACTTCCTCAATAGGCTCACAAGAAGAGAAACCTACAACAACAGAAGCTAAACCTAAAATCAATTTATTTAATTTCATAACTTATTATTTTTTAAATTGAGGATACCCACCTTCAGTTATAACTAAGTAATCAACAGATGCCATAACCTCTGCCCCAGCAGTTGGGAAAGAAAGCATAGAAAGCGCCATCGCAGAAATTCTACCTGGTTGCTTAACACGGTTACCGTTACCTCCAGCAGCAGGATTAGCACCCGCAGAGAAAGCACTGTATGGAACAGTTACTTGCTTCCATCCATCCCAAGTAATTGGAATTCTGTAAATCCATCCATCGTTAGCTCCTTGGTCGTAAGCGTTTAATGGGCTATTTGCAAAATCAACTAAATCTTGTCTAGTTTCTAAAGCTCCATTATCCAATTCATACACTTTTAATTCAATTGCACTATTTGGATAAGATAAATCTCCGTATACAAATACCGTAAAGTATAGGTTATCAGGTGAAACATCTTCAGAGATAGGAAGTTTATCAACGTCATCAGTCATTAACATTTCTAATAATCTGTCATGGTTTTTAGATAACAACCAGCTATTAGAGTTGTTGTCAACTCCATGCATGTTATAACCTGCAATACCTTGAACTCTTAAACTAGATAAAGCTGCTTCAATTCCTGGGTCTGCAGCATCATCTGCGAAACCTTCTAAACCTCTTCTGTGAGATAAAGTATCATCTCCCTCAGGTACGTCTAGATCAAACTTATCAACTACGATATGCTTGATTCCTCCAACAACTTGTTTGTGCCACACGAAGTCTGGTCCAAAAACAAGTCCATCAATAGAATAAACAGTATCTAAGCTAGTGATTGATAAATTGATTGATAACTCTTCATCAGCCTGGAAGAAAAACTCATTTGATGATCTTCCGTAAAGCCATTCAGCATTAGTCTCATCAATTTTATCACTTGTTCCTTTAATAGTTTTAACAGCCCCTGAAGTAGCTCCAGTTACGTTAATTTTCCAAGTTACTTTCTCATTGAATGTAGCACTGAAGAAAGATTCCGTGTTTTCAGCAAACTTTACTGTATCAGTAACAGCACTTCCTTCTTTTACTAACTCAAAAGTAACGTTCTTGTCAAAGCTGTCTGAGGCTCCCATCAAATCTGGACCGATTTGATCAGACTTACATCCCGCCAAAGCTAGGGCTGCAATTCCTCCAAACAGAATTTTACTTTTTAATAATTTCATAATCAAATCTCTTTTTTAGAATTTACCTGTGTAGTTAAAGAATAACTGTCCTACGCTCATACCACTGTTTTCAACTAAGTTGTTTTCAAACTGCGCCATGTTGTAGTTTAAAGAGAAAGCTTGTTGCTCTGAGAAACGGATTCTTGCTCCTACTGAGAAAATAGTTTCGTTAATGTCAATGTCGTAAGCAGTGAAATCATTAACTAAGTTGAAACCATCTCTAACAGCAATAAACTCGTTACCTGAAGCAGCAAAATATTTAACTCCTGCTAAAAGATCTAATCTTTTAACAACCTCCCCGGCAATTCCGAAGTCAAATAACATGCTCGATAAATCAACTTTAGCACCCTCAGTTCTAGAAGTATTTTCCATTCTAACACCTGTGCTAACATCAAATAGACGTTTAGTTCCAATAAGGT
>JAYPYW010000046.1:7698-23886 GCA_038154685.1 Flavobacteriales bacterium
TGAACAAGGCCTCCAGTTTTAATTACCATGAAGTTTCTTGTTGCATCACCTCCTTCTCCTACGATTTCAGAACCGAAATCAGCATTCAAAGACGCTTCGAAAGCAGTAATTGAAGTATCTGTAGCAACGCTTACACCAACAACCTGTCTGTTAGGAGTTGCATCTCCAAATGGATTTAAGTTGTTAAAATACTGGTTGAAACCATCTAATGTAGTTAAGATAGCAGCGTTGTAAACATCCTCATCAGTAAACTGATCGAAGTAGTTTTGACCTCTTTGTACATTGTTAATTGTTCCGAATAATAATGGATCATTATTAACATTAAATCTACGCGTTTGTGCAGTTGGAGAGAAGAAAGTAGCTCCTACTCTTCTGAAATCTAATCCGAATCTTAATCCAGTTTTTCTTAAAGTATAACCGAAATCAACATCAACCATCATATCACTGAAAGTTTGAGTTGAATCATCAGCGTTTCTAGTGTAGCTAAACATAGATCCTCCAACCTCAGTATTAAACTCAACGATTGCGTTATCAGTTACTCTGTTATAATTAAAGTCTCCGGTTGTAACGTTGTTAGAGTAATTGAAGTCTTCAGTACCAACAGCTAAGTCGTACAATGCAGCTTCATTTAAACCAAACTTCATTGTTTTATCAATTTGGTATTCTAATCTACCTCCTGATAATAATCTATCTGGAACACTAAATTCGTTACTCGATTGAGTTCTGGTTGTGAAAGCATAGATTCCTAACCCACCTTCTTTACCGATATTCCAAGCGTACTGACCAGAAGCTCCTTGTAATAACCAAGTGTTACCTTCATTGAAGTTTTCGTACTCTAAAATCTCTTTTCTTTCAGCGAAGATTTCAGACTCATAACCTGTTGAAGCGATATCAGAGTTAAATACAGTATATGGAGTTAATTCAACACGAATATCACCTAATTGATATTTAAACCCATTTAAATTACCTCCCATAGAAAACAAACGGAATTCAAATGCAGTTTGTGATCCAAAAGATGTTCCAAATGGTGATCTTGTTCTTAAAATTGCTTTTGCGTTAAAAGTAGAATCAACATCTAGGTTAGTTTGTAAATCGAATAAGTTATAACCTGAAACATTGTTAGTTTGGTTATCGATAGATTCATTTAGAAGGTCACCACTTAAAGCATTGTTAGTGATAATGGATCTACCAAGACCATTTAAACTATAATCAGGTCCTTGCGCGTTAACACCAAAAGCAAAACCTAAGGATAACGCTGAATATATTAATGACTTCTTGTAATTCATTTTAATAATTTTTTATAGGAATATTTTTAGTTCAAAAGTTGTTTCTAAACCTGAGAATTTATCAAGTTTAAAGTTTTTGTCTTCATGTGTCATGTACTTAGTTCTTAAGTGGAATGAAGTTTTTCTCGATAAATCGTAATCAATTCCAACTGCATACATTTGACCTAATTGGTTGATTGCATCAACTCTATCTAAACCTGTATCAGGGTCAGTATGCTGAACAGCAGTTCTGTCACTTCCTTTTGTAACTTCAACAGCGTAGTTTCCAACTAAAGAAACCTTCTTGTTTAATTTGTAAGCCGCAGTAAAGTCGTTATAAAGAACAGAAACTAAGTTTGACTTTTCACCAGGTAAAGAAAATGCATTAAATCCATCCTTGATCGAGTTGAACGTAGATAAGTTTAATAATACAATTTCCTGCTTCTTATTAACTGGCTTTTTGTACTTAAGCATTAACTCGATAGCATTAAATCCTAACTTATTTCTGTCTAGGAAACCACCATCGTTTGTTAACGTTACAGTTTCGAATGTTCTGAACCAGAAACTCTTAATTCTACCGTACTCTCCTCCCGCTTGGAACCAAGGTCTGAATCTTGATCTAGAGAATGAATTTACTCTATGCTGAATAGTTAAAGTATCCGTAAACGCTTCTAATTCCTGGCTAGCAGAATAGCCTAATTGAACTTTAAAATCTCCGAAGTTAGCTTCAAAATCAAGGTTAACCCCTGCTCTGTTATTTGTTAACTGACCAACTTCTTGAGAAATATTCGCGAAATATGAATCGTTGTATAAGAACTCATTTTGCGCTCCCCCTTGCTTTACGTAAGGATTAGAGTTTAAAATTGAACCATCAACGTTTCCGAAGTCTTTGTTTAAGTGGTAAAACTCGATAGAGAAAGGCCATAAAACAGCTCTACGGTCGAAAGATGCTTTAAGTGCTCCTCCAAATCCTGTCCCTTTATATTCCTGTAATTGATCAACTGGAATATCAACGAAATCTTTAATTGTATTTACCTGACTTCCTCCAATCTCCCCTTCGAATTTGATTTTCTTAACTTTTAAATCGAAATCGAAAGTATACATAGTGTTGTCATCTCTAAGGTCTAATCCAACATCAACTTTGGATCTCTTAGCATAAACATTTAAACCTGCCTTACCTCTAACGGCTCTTTCGAAAATGTACTTTTCTAATCGGTAACCTGAAGTCATAGACGGGAATCCTGTTCCTTGCTGAGACTGAATTAAACTTCTGTTTGTTTGACCATAGATAACTTTAAAACTCATTTGAGAAGGTAAGTGCTCAACAACACCAATCCCTCCTTGTAAAGGAGCTCTACCTAAGTTTTGCGCTCCAATGTTACTTGAAAGCGTAAAGTACTCTTGGTATCTAGTAAATGAAGTTCTGTACCAATCCCAAGGTAATCTTTCGAAATAGTTATCTGTAAATTCTGGTTGACCTAGAGTAAACCTAGAAAGGTTAGTCCATAAAACCTCTCCAGCCCAAATCGATGTTTTAAACATTCCCGATTTAAATTGAGCTCCGAAGTTAAGATTTTGAACAGCTCCGATATTTCTTGAGCTACCTAAGACATCCCCAGTCATGTTATTCCCTAATGAGTACCCAACGTTAAAGTTGAAATCTTTTTTAATTTGAGATTTCAAGTTAAGTTCCACCATTGGGAAACCAGCATTTGCTCCAGAGTTAGCATCCGCGTTTGGATAATCTGAAAACGAAATGTGTTTATCACTAGTAGTCATGTCCGAATAAGAATCGAACATTGTTCTTTGAATAGTAAGGAATCTAGTTACACCAGAAACCTCCAATTTTCCTTTTGTTAAGCCTTCTAATTTACCGTGACCGGCATTAACCAAGTTCAATCTTCTTGCATAATCATTCTCTTTAGAAGATGACGATGAGTCAGATTTGAATGGCTGAGCCATATAAAATCCAGTGGAAACTGAATTATGCGGCGAATAAGAAGTGCTATCGCCATCACCATTCGGACCTGCGTAAACAGCACCAGCTGAAACCGCAGAAACCAAAAGGGACGCTAATAGTTTTCTATTGTTTTGCATACCAAATAATTAGGTTTTGTATTAGTATCTTTTCTTAATTCTAGGTTGAACACATGGTTGAAGAACTTCAACCAATTGATCAGCTAATGGAGTTCCAGTAATTAAAAGAGAACCTTTTTTCTTCTCCATATAATCTCCTGTTGCATCCCATATAATAACTCCAGCACATTTGTTTTTAAAAGCATATTCAGCTTTTAGTCTGATAGACTTTTCGTCATCGTAAGAAACAAATGCAGAATCCTTTGTGCTAATTGCATATGGGTTTTGAGCAGCGTCATCCCACATTACTTTATCATAAGTATCCATTTCGTCTACAATTCTGTAGTATAATGGCATACCTTCATGAAGTGGGTATCTGTCTAAATCAACCTTTTTATCATGCTTTGCATAAATAGCTGGCTCATTCCCTGCGAAACCTTTCAATGTTCTTCCGTAGAAAGCAACTCCTAAGTTTACTTTTTCAGAAGGAACACCTTTTTCTTGTAGCATTTTAAATGCTAAATCTAAAGATCCTTCATATCCTTTTTCAGGAGAGTATAATGGAGAGTTATGGTTAGCATCCTCAGACCATGTTCCGTTAAAGTCATAAGTCATCATGTTAATGTAATCCATGAACCCAGATACCTTCTTATATTCAATACAATCCATCTGTCCTTTGTTTGCTCCGAAAGCAGCAGTTAATAAGAACTTGTCATCATCAACTCTTCCTAAAGTTTTACCTAAAGAGTCGATTCCAACACGAATAGCATACATGAACTTAGTGAAGTTCTCTTTATCAACCTCAGGTCTACCACTATGTTCTTCATAACACGGGTACTCCCAGTCGATATCAATTCCATCGAATTGGTATTCTTTAATAATTCTAACACATTCGTCAACAAATGTCTTCGTTTTCTTAGGATCATCCGCAATTCCTGGGAAGTTGTCAGATAAAGTCCATCCTCCAATCGATACCATTACTTTAGTCCCCCAAAGGTGAGCAAAGTCGATTAAAGAAGTGTTAGTGAAGTAAGCTGGCTGCGGTTTCCCCCAATCAATTCTACCTCTTAATAATAATGTGTCCGCCCATGGATCGGTACCTTTCAAATATCCATTACTATCCGGAGCAAAGAAAGAATAGTTAAGGATGCTGTAACGAGAGTAATCAATTACCTCAGGAACAACAGCCCCACTTCTCTTGTACATTTGCCAAGATGGATAATAACCAATGATTTGTTTACATGAATTTTGTGCCTTTAATACTCCGCCCATGAGTAATACGGATAACGCACATAGTGAAAATATTCTTCTCATAGTTAAGTGAAGTTTGAGCACCAAATATAGTATTATTTAACAGAAATTAACTTCTAACGTAACCTATTTATCAACATTACGTAGCGGGACAAGATCAAGACAAAAAACGCTAAAACCCTTATAACCAGTAATTTAAGAAATTTGTTAATTTTTAGAGCAAATTTAAATAACAGAAAGAAGGTAGATTATAGAAGGTTGAATACAGAAATTGTGTTTTATATTTATTCACAAATATTGCTCTAAGTAATAAAACCTTAAAACAAAAAAAGGGCTTCAAATTGAAGCCCTTTTTTTAAAAATTTTTACTAAACTATATCGAAAGAATTTCTGCAACTCTTACGATTTCATCATCAACGTGATCTTTAAATTGAATTGCATCAGCTAGAGAAGTGTAAACAACCTCATTTTTGATAATTCCAGCCATTACACCAGTTTTACCTTCTCTTAAACCTTCAACAGCCGCAACTCCTAACCTACTTGATAAAATTCTATCAAAACAAGTTGGTACACCACCTCTTTGTGTATGTCCTAAAATGGTCATTTTAGCATCATAATGAGGAGCTTTCTCCTTAATCATCTGCTTAATAGTATATGCACCACCCCATTTGTTACCCTCGGCAACAACAACTATGCTTGACGTTTTACCGTTTTTTCTTCCTGTATCTAATTTTTCAATTAATTCTTCAAAACTAGTTTCCTTCTCAGGAATTAATATTCCAAAAGCACCAGACGCTAAACCAGTATAAGCAGCAATATAACCAGACTCACGTCCCATTACCTCAACAAAGAATAATCTGTTGTGAGACATTGCAGTGTTTCTAATGTTATCTATTGCTTCTAAAACAATGTTATTAGCGGTATCAAATCCTATTGTAAAATCAGATCCATGTAAATCGTTATCAATAGTACCAGGAACTCCAATTACAGGGATATCTTGTTCTTCCCATAATAATTTAGCTCCAGTGAAAGTACCATTACCTCCAATTGCAACAATAGCATCAATACCTGCTTCTCTTAATTGCTCTGCTGCTTTTGCTCTTACTTCTGGTTTATGGAATTCTAAACATCTAGCAGATTTTAATACAGTACCACCTTTACCAAGGATGTGATTAACAGATCGAACATCTAAAGTTTCGAAATCTCCATCAATCATACCTTCGTATCCACGGTAAATTCCAACTGCTTCAATCCCATAATAAAAAGAGGAACGAACGACAGCTCTAATAGCTGCGTTCATTCCTGGAGCATCTCCTCCTGATGTTAAAACACCAATCTTTTTTATTTCTTTACCCATAAGGTAACTGTATTATCTTATCTAATTACTTGTTTGATAAAATGATAGCTAACTCAGCCATTCTGTGTGAGAATCCCATCTCGTTATCGTAGAATGAAGTAGCTTTAACTAAAGTAGTTCCGTTGTTAGGAACAACTAATACGTTATCTAAAATCATAGATGAGTATGGCTCACCTACACAGTCTCTAGAACACTCGTAGAAATCACCTAAATAAACAGTCTTCTTTAATAAAGTAGATTCGTTCATTTTAGAGATATTCTCTTGCATTTTACCTTTTAACTCATCAGCAGAAACTTCACCTTCGATTTGGTAAACACACTCAACAACAGATCCAGTATCAGTTGGAACTCTTAACGCAGTACCGTTTAATTTACCATTTAAGTGAGGTAATACTTTACCTACAGCGATAGCAGCACCAGTTGAAGCTGGGATGATGTTATTTAATGTAGCTCTGTTTTTCCCTCCTCCAAATGCATCAGCAACTTTTTGAGTTGCAGTAGCAGCGTGAGTTGTAGACATTAAACCAGAGATTACTTTGTAAGAATCATCGATAGCTTTAGTCATTGGAGCTAAACAGTTAGTAGTACAAGATGCGTTAGAAACGATCTTATCTTCTGCAGTTAAAATTTCGTGGTTTACACCAACTACTACAGTTTTAGTTGAATCTTTACATGGTGCAGAAACGATAACTTTCTTCGCTCCAGCGTTTAAGTGAGCTTGAGACGCTTCAGTTGATAAGTAGAAACCAGTACATTCGAATACGATATCTACATCATGCTTAGCCCAAGGAATGTTATTTGCATCCTTCTCAGCGTAAACAGTAATTGAGTGATCACCAACTTTGATTACGTTTTCTCCTTCTAAAGAAACCTCAACTGGGAATCTTCCGAAGATTGAATCTTTTGGTAAACCGTTTGCGATTTCTGCTGGAGAAACTAAATCGTTACCAGCAACAATTTCGATTTGATCATTAAATTGTTCAACGATTACACGCATAACGTTCTTACCGATACGTCCCATTCCGTTGAATGCTACTCTTACTTTGCTCATTGTAATTCTTGTTTTAGTATTTAAAAAATTCTATTGTTCGATTTTCAATAGAGGGACAAAAATAAGTCATTTTTTTATTTTGACTGCAACAGGCCCGGATTTATTGAATTCTTAACATTACCTTAACTTAGCAACCTCCTTATTATTAAGCAACTAAGCTAAAATCGACCTTAAATCCTTAACAAAGGATTTTTCTGCTTCGTCTGAATATTCGAATATTTTTTTTGCTTTTGTATAAAAAGGTTCTCTTTCAGCTAATTTAGATTGGATAAAAGTCAAAAGCTCCTCATCAGTTAGCTTAGCCACCAACGGGCGTTTTGCTTTCTCTCCAATTAATCTTCCCTTTAAAACTGATGCAGGTAACTTTATATAAACTGAATAACCTAATTGATTTATTCTTTCAGCATTATCGTTAAAACAAGGAGTGCCACCACCGCAGCTTATAACAGTGCTTGTCCAATATCTAGTTTCCTCAAGTGTTTTAGTCTCCAATTCTCTGAAAAAACTTTCCCCCTCTTTTTCGAAAATATCGGAAATCGACCTCCCCTCCTTTTCTTCTATATAATCATCTAAGTCTATAAAATCCCATTTCAACTCTCCTGCTAGCTTTCTTCCAAACGTAGATTTACCACACCCCATAAATCCCTCCAGAAAAATTTTATCTACTTTCATAATCCGCTTATAATTTGATTACCATCAGTTTACAAATCAAAATTAACACAACATTCACTTAGAAATAAAAAAAACACATTTTTTATTTTGAGATAAAAATTAAAAGTATGTATATTTGCACTCGCTTTTGAAAAAGAGATCTGGTAGCTCAGTTGGTAGAGCATCTCCCTTTTAAGGAGAGGGTCCAGGGTTCGAGCCCCTGCCAGATCACAAAAGTTCAGCGAGTCGAAAGACTCGCTTTTTTTTTGCCTTTGTATAGCTCACGACATCTCTTCTCCTTTAATTTCGTTAAATTTAATCCATGAGATATACACTTACACTTCTATTTGCAGCCCTGCTTTCTTTGTCATGCACTACCCCGAAGAAAAACAGTAATACTGGAACCGTTAATTGGGTAACCATCGAGGAAGCTCAAAAACTGATAAAAACTGAACCAAGAATGGTTTTAGTAGATGTTTACGCAGAATGGTGTGGCCCTTGTAAAAGAATGTCAAAATATACTTTCACCGACCCTAAAGTTGCAGAATATATTAACGAGAATTACTACGCAGTTAAATTCAATGCTGAATCTAAAACCGATGTGAAGTTTCTTGGAAAAACGTACAAAAACAACGGTAAAGTTCACGATTTCGCTATTGAAATAGCAAGTACAGCGAGAGGGTTATCCTACCCTACAATTGTATATTTTGATGATGATTTCAAAAAAATTCAGGCTATACCTGGGTTATTTTACGCAAAAGACTTTTTACCAGTAATAAAATATTTTGGTGGAAACTACTACAAATCAATGAGTTTTGAAGATTTCAAAAGCGAAAATTAGACTTGGCACAATTTTAGTAAAAACTTTAACAAGTCGTTAACAAGAATTTGGAATCTTATTTCCTAAATTTGAGATAAGATTGAAAAGTCATTAAAACCATTATTATGAAAAAGTTATTATTTACAGTTTGTTTAGCTTTCTTAGGTTTAGCTATGAATGCTCAAACAACTCCACCAGCTGCTCCGGCTGCAGAAGTAGACCCAAATGGTCCAGTTATTAAATTTGATGCTGATGTTGTTGATTTTGGAACAATTGAGCAGAAAAGTGATCCATTTAGAGTTGTAATGTTTACTAACACAGGTAAAAAGCCATTACATATCACTAACTGTAAAGGTTCTTGTGGATGTACAGTTCCACAATGTCCTACTACTCCAATTATGCCAGGTGAGCAAGGAGAATTAAAAGTTAGATACGATACTAACAGAGTTGGTAGAATTAGCAAAACTGTTACTGTTAAATCAAACGCTAACAACGGTACTGTTACTTTAAAAGTTGTTGGTACAATTAACGCTACTAAGGCTCCAGAAGCTATGCCATCAAACCAAGGTGGTCCAGTTGCTGAGTAAAATCAAAATACTGAATTTTAAAAAGGCACTTCCAAGTGCCTTTTTTTGTGCCCAACTTTAAAACCAATTTTATGAAATATCTAGTTGTAATTTTATTGACTGTCTTTTTAACCAATAACTCTTTTTCTCAAGAAGGGTCAGAAAGCGGCGCTTTCTTGTCTATTAAATCTGACACGCTCAATTTTGGTACATTAAACAAAACTGAGGATGCTACTAGAAAAATAGAAATCACAAACACGGGCAACAAACCACTTATTATAAATGATTGTAAAGGTTCTTGTGGTTGCACAGTCCCTCAATGCCCTGAACAAACAATATTACCGGGTGAATCAGATTTCATTTCTATTAGTTACGATAACAAATCTAACTCCGGTCCTTTTAAAAAAACCGTTACCATTAAGTCTAACGCTATAAACAGAGTAGTTTATATTAAAGTCCAAGGTGAAGTGATAGAGTAGCGATTAAAAAGTCATTGTTAATAAAATAAAAACTTACTGCGAAACATTTTTACATTCCACAAGTATCTTGCGCAAGTTATCTATCCAAGCATAACAAAAAAGATTAACAAGTTTTAATTGTGTGGTGTAAAACAGCCCAAGTAAAAAGGATTTATTTCCACTTTTATTTCGGGTTGTTTTTTCTTTTACAAGGTTTCTTTTATTCCGCTTTTAAAGATTAATTTTACGCAAACTTCAAAACATGAGTGCCTTACTTTCTGCTATTACATGGGATATTGATCCTATTATTTTCGAGTTAGGAAAACTTCAAATCAGGTATTACGGACTTCTTTGGGGAGTTGGTATCTGGACAGCTTATGTTATTTGCAAAAAACTTTTCGTTAACGAAAAAGAAGATGCAGATCTACTTGACCCACTTTTATTTGCTTGTATGGTTGGTGGAATCGTTGGAGCAAGGTTAGGACACGTTATTTTTTATCAGAGTGAATTATTCTCACAAGATTTCTTGAGTGTTTTCTTACCTTTTAAATTTATCGACCAAAATACTGGAGATTGGATTTTTGAATTCTCAGGTTTTGCAGGATTAGCTAGTCACGGTGGGGCAGCTGGGGTTATTCTTGCATTAATATGGTACAAATACAAAAGAAGTAAAAGGTCTTTTTTATGGATTTTAGATAAAGTTTCTTTCCCAATTGCAATCACAGCATTCTTTATCAGGATTGCCAACTTTATGAATAGTGAAATTGTTGGGAATCCAACCAACTCTGATTTTGGGGTAATATTCCAGCAATTAGGTTCATACGAAAATGGTGTTTTCATACCGGAAGATTTTGCTCGTCATCCGGCGCAACTATACGAAGCAATTGCTTACCTAATCATTTTTGTAGTTCTAAGAAGAATGTATTGGAAAGGAAAAGCTTATTTACAAGAAGGTAAGTTATTAGGTACACTTTTGGTGACCATGTTCTCTGCTAGATTTATTATTGAATTCACTAAAAATTCCCAGGGAGGTATAGAGCAGTACGATTTTTTAAGTGCGCTTTCAACTGGACAATGGTTGAGTTTTCCTTTTGTAATTGTTGGGGCTTTCTTGTTATATAGAGTTCATAACTCGAAGGAGGCTTAATTCTCTCCTGTCTGCTGACAGGCAGGCACAGATCTCACTGAATTCCACAGACGATATCTTAAAAGTTCAAGTCATTGCGAGGAGGCTCGACGAATACTTATTTTTTACTTGAAAATCTGCGAGATCCGCGAGATCCGCGGGCGACAAAAAATTAATTAAACTTCATTTCCAACTCAGGCAGAGTTTTCAATCCATGGATGAATTCATTGGAAACATTAACCTTGTAAGCACTACTTGCTAGTTCCAAGAATATTTTTTCATCTTCATCCACAAGGACTAGTCTTAAATGACAATCACCTACGTTTTTCTCGCAAACGCCTGAAAGTTTAGCGATGTAATCGTCATCCACCAAATCTGATTTCACATGAACGGTTACAGATTTTACCAGCTTATCCCTAACATCAGACAGTAATTCGATCTTATGAATTTTGAACTCAACGTCATCTTTAGTTTTCGCAAAGCGCTTCGGTTCCATCTTACCTTTAATGAATAAGAAAGCTCCTTCAACAAGGAATCGACGGAATTTTAAATAAGAATCTCCAAATAGGAAGAATTTACCAGCATCTGTATAATCCTCAACAGTTAAAATCCCGAAATGATTACCCTTCTTACTCATCCTTTCAGCTGCTTCAGAAACAATTCCTGCGAAAGAAATCTCCTTTCCTTTTAGCTCGTCAGCGTTGGTGTTTAATTGATCGAAAGTTGCGTTGCAGAAATTATCAATCTCAAGCTTGAAGTCATCTAAAGGATGTCCAGAAATATAGACTCCCACCATTTCTTTCTCCTGATTCAGTGCATAAACACTACTCCACGGATCACAAGCAGGAACAGGTGGTTTTGGTAATTCTACATCTGAACTCCCTCCAAATAGAGATTGCTGAGCAGAACCTTGTTCGTTTTGTAATTGTAGACCATAACGTACAGCCTTTTCCAAGAAACTTGATTCTTTCTCATGATTCTTAAAGAAATATTGCGCTCTATGAATATTCGAGAAACAATCTAAACCTCCTGCTAAGGCTAAATTTTCAATACATCTTTTGTTGGCTGCTCTTAGGTTAATTCGACTAGTGAAATCAAACACATCAGTATAGGGACCGTTTTTCTTTCTTTCTTCAACGATAGAATCAACAGCCCCACCTCCTACTCCTTTTACAGCTCCTAACCCAAAACGAATTTCTCCTTTCTGGTTTACCGTAAACTTATATACAGATTCATTAATATCTGGTCCCAAAACAGGAACACCCATTCTTTTACATTCCTCCATGAAGAAAGTAACCGACTTGATATCATTCATGTTGTTACTCAGAACCGATGCCATATACTCTGCAGGGTAATGAGCCTTGAAGTATGCCGTTTGGTATGCTACCCAAGCATAACAAGTAGAGTGCGATTTGTTAAATGCATAAGATGCGAACGCCTCCCAATCCTTCCAAACTTTCTCAAGCTTTTCACGATTATGACCTCGCTCCTCTCCTCCATTCATGAACAGCGGCTTAAGCTGCTCTAGCATAGCGAAGATTTTCTTACCCATCGCTTTTCTCAGGGAATCAGCCTGACCTTTTGTAAAGCCTGCTAAACTCTGAGACAGTAACATTACTTGCTCCTGATAAACCGTAATACCATAGGTCTCCCCAAGGTACTCCTCCATTCCTTCTAAATCATAAACAATAGCCTCTTCACCATGTTTACGTTTAATAAAGTTTGGTATGTATTCAAGAGGTCCCGGACGATATAATGCGTTCATCGCAATTAAATCCGCAAACACTGTAGGCTTTAATTCCCTCATATATTTCTGCATTCCAGCAGATTCATATTGGAAAACCCCTACAGTTTCTCCTCTTTGGAAAAGTTCATATGTTTTTGTGTCGTCAATAGGAATCTCTTCTGGATCGATTTCAATTCCGTGACGTTCTTTAACAATAGCAACAGCATCCTTGATTAAGGTTAAAGTCTTTAACCCTAAGAAGTCCATTTTAAGTAGTCCAGCACTCTCAACAACCGAGTTATCGAACTGCGTACACCACATGTCTGAATCCTTCGCAACAGCAACTGGAACATGCTCACGAATATCCGTTGGAGTTACAATTACCCCACAAGCGTGAATACCTGTATTTCGAACCGAACCTTCAAGCGCTTTCGCTTGTCGGATAGTTTCTCCAGCCAAAGTATCCTGATCGTAAACCATTTTCAGTTCACGAGCCATTTCCATCAATTCTGGATTACCTAGCTTTTTCTCTAAATCAGCATCCGACATACCGAACATTTTGTTCAGTTTCATGTCTGGAACTAACTTGGCTAATCTATCTGCTTCCGCTAAAGGTAAGTCTAACGCCCTCGCCGTATCACGAATAGAAGACTTTGCAGCCATTGTACCATAAGTAATAATTTGCGCAACTTGAGAAGCACCATATTTATCAATTACGTACTGAATAACACGCCCACGACCTTCATCATCGAAGTCAATATCAATATCGGGCATCGATACCCTTTCAGGATTTAAGAAACGCTCAAAAAGTAGGTCGTACTTAATCGGGTCGATATTGGTAATGGTTGTACAATATGCAACCGCAGAACCTGCAGCGGATCCACGACCAGGGCCTACTGAAACACCCATTTTTCGGGCTTCTTTGATGAAATCCTGTACAATCAAGAAATAACCTGGATAACCTGTATTGGCGATAACTTCAAGCTCGAAGTCTAATCGCTCTTCAATCTCTGGCGTAATTTCTTCGTAACGCTCTTTTGCTCCTTCATATGTTAAGTGACGTAAGAAAGCATTCTCTCCCCGTTTCCCCCCATCTTCTTCATCCTTAGGATCTTGGAACCTTTCTGGAATATCGAAAGCAGGAAGTAATACATCTCTTGCTAATCCGAAAATCTCAATCTTATCTACAATCTCTTGAATGTTTAAAATCGCTTCCGGTAAATCGGCAAACAATTTCTTCATCTCATCAGGAGACTTGAAGTAGAATTCTTGGTTAGGGAATCCATAACGGAAACCTCTCCCCCTTCCAATTGGTGTATTTTTTTGCTGACCTTCTTTTACACACAATAAAATATCGTGTCCTTCAGCGTCAGACTGATCAATGTAATAAGTATTGTTTGCCGCAATGATTTTGATATCATGCTTCTTCGCAAACTTTAATAGAACAGTATTTACCCTGTCTTCTTCCTCTAATCCATGACGAACAATTTCGATGTAAAAATCATCACCAAAATGCTCTTTCCACCACAATAAAGCCTCCTCCGCTTGTTTCTCACCAACGTTCAAAATCAAGTTTGGAACTTCTCCCATTAAACCACCGGTAGTAACAATGATATCATCTTTATGCTGAAGGATTAACTCTTTATCAACCCTAGGAACATAGTAAAAACCATCTATGTGCCCTTGAGAACATATTTTAGAAAGGTTCTTATAACCTGGCTTATTCTTAGCTAAAAATGGAATTTGATATCCATTATCCTTGTATGATTTGTCCTTATGGTCTTTACAAACAAATAATTCAGCTCCAATAATTGGTTTGATGATTTGCTTGTGGCAAACTTCACCAGCCTCCTCAGCCTCTTTAATTTCCGCCTCAATGCCTTTATTCTTTTTCAGAATCGCATTTACGAAATGAAACGCAGCCATCATATTCCCTGAATCCGTTAAAGCCACGGCTGGCATATTAAATTCAGCAGCTTTATTTACTAAGGCTCCAATTTCAGTTGTAGCTTGAAGAATAGAATACTGGGAATGATTGTGAAGATGCGCGAAATTCACATCTTTTAATTGCTCTAGTCCAGCAGCAACGTCAACAGATTCCGTTGGTCCAGCAGCCGCAGCTTCACGGTCTGCAATCTTTTTACTTTCTTCTTTAAGGTTTAAGTGCTTTAAACCAATAAAATCAAATGGTTCAGGATTCTCTTCTTTGAATTTCGAAAGATATCCTTCTTCCTGCTGTAAATCAGATTGAGGAAAATATCCCAATCGGATTAATTCTAAGAAACAACGCGTAGTTGCTTCAACATCGGCAGTTGCATTGTGCGCCTCTCCGAATCCTTCTCCGAATAAATGCTTGTGTAATTCTGTAAGAGTTGGAAGCTTAAACTTCCCTCCTCTACCTCCAGGAATCTGACACATGTTTGCAGTTACCTCGGTACAGGTATCCAACACAGGCATTTCAGCCATTGGGGATTCCACTTCATTTCGGAAGAACTCACACCCCATAATGTTAACGTCAAAGCCAACATTTTGTCCAACAACAAACTTTGATTTTTTAAGAGCTACGTTAAACTCTTCCAAAACAAAAGCTAAATCTTCTCCTTGCTCTTCTGCTAAAGCAGTTGAAATACCATGGATACGTTCAGCATCATAAGGAATATCAAACCCATTAGGCTTAACTAAGTAATCCCTAGCTTCCACAAGATTACCCCATTCGTCATGCAATTGCCATGCAATCTGGATACACCTAGGCCAGTTATCTGTGTCCGTAATTGGTGCATCCCAACGTTTGGGTAAACCCGTCGTTTCGGTATCAAATATTAAATACAATTCGAGAAATGATTTTGCTGGAATAAATATACAAAAGACGACGGCCTAAGGCAGTAATTTGAATGTCTACTTTTCAACAAAATCAAAGATTTAATAAACGATTAAAAAGAAAATTTCAGACCTGCTTGAATATTTAGATTAGAAGGGTTTTGACTTAAAAAATTATCCGCTTTATTAAATACATTTCGTTGGTAAACAGATTGTCCATACAAGGATAAATTATCTGTTAAGCCATAAGCTACACCTGCCCCGCCTATTAACGATACATGCCTACCCAATGAATGTTTTTTCAATTCAACATCAACTGTTAATCCTTCTTTATTTACAGACTCTTTTGTCGCTATTCCAAAATCAACTTGAGCCCCTAAAACGGGATATAAATCAAGCTTTGAATTTTTAACAAAATCATATGATAAGTAGAGAGGGATACCTAAAAAACTCTCTGTTCCTTTTCTATCATGATTACTCCAAAAACCTTCACTGTATCTAAACCCAACCTTGGTAAAGTTTAACCCCGATGAAATCGAAAGGCCATCCTTTATTTGTCTTTCATATAAAACTCCAAATGTAATTGGTGAATTGTAATCTTTATATTCACCTCCAACCTCAATTTCATTATCGGAAATATACTCCACAACACTAGAAGGCACATCCATTGGCAACTCTTCAGTAGACATAACTAAAATAACCCCCGTAGCGTCTACAATTGGAATTCCTTCTGTAAAACTTAAGTCCTCTTCAGCTGCTACTGACTCTGCCATTTCATTACTTGCAAAACTTGTCCCACTAGCAAATAAAGAACCGGAATAAGGGTTTATTTTATGTTTTTTCTTTTTATGTTTTTTCTCTTCCCTTTCTAGCCCATCAAATAACTCAGCCGCTAAATTTTGAAAATTTTGTTTTTCAAGTTGTTCATTATAATTGTCATTCAACTTAATTCTTTTGGTTTCGATATTTATTATTTGATATTGAGGTTGATCAACAACTTTAATCGTTCTTATTGACTTTGCAG
>JAYPYW010000046.1:23896-25763 GCA_038154685.1 Flavobacteriales bacterium
CGCTACAATTTCTTTTTTTTCACCACCAGAAGAAGTTGGTTCATATTCCTTAGCAGATTTTTCAACTTGATTACCAGTAAAAACCAACTGTGAATTTTTCGAGTCAATTTCAATTTCTTCACTAGTTTCTGAACTAGCAATTGGATTCAGCATTTCGGAATTCGAGTCCATAAAGTTCACCCCTAAAGCAATTGCGATACAGGCAGCTGCCCCCCACCAAATTATTCCTCTTCTCTTCTTTTTCGGATGGAGTTCTTTTTCGATTGAATTCCAAACTTCGTCATCAACGTTCTTTTCAAAATTGGAAAAAACATGGCTTAACCCACCCTGTTCAGGATCATTATTTATAGCATCCTGAATTCCATCAAAAAAATTGTTCGACGGCGTAAATTCAAATTCATTGAATTTATCTTTTAATGGATTATTATTTTCAGACTGCTGTGCCATTTAATTCCCTTAATTCTTCTTCCTTTATAATTTTCTTTAAATACGCCCTTGCTCTACTTAGTTGAGATTTAGAAGTACCAACTGAAATCTCCAATTTATCTGCGATTTCTTGATGTGAAAAGCCTTCAATTGCATACATATTGAAAACTACCCTAAAACCATCTGGTAACTTTTGAATTTTCCTTACTAAATCATCCGCGGATAACTGAGCAAGTACATCGAAATCAGCTTCTTCCTTCAATACCTCCTCATCCAACTCCGCGTACATTCTTAAATTTTTAGTATCTCGATAATAAGTTAAACAAGTATTCACCATCACCCTTTTAATCCAACCTGCCAAGTAACCTTTACCCTCGAAGGTGTGAATTTTTCTAAATACCTTAATAAATCCTTCTTGTAGTAAATCTTCCGCTTCGTGAACAGTAGGAGCATAACGGACACAGATACCCATCATCGCCCCGCAAAATCGCTGGTACAATTCTTTTTGAGCCTTTGCATCATTTTCTATGCAACCTCTGATTAATTCCTGTTCGGTGGCTTGATTCATATAAAGCTAGCTATCCTAAAGATGCTCTTTTTTAAAAATGGTTGCATCAAAACGAAAAAATTATTTAAAAATTGAATTATGATATCTTTTTGAAACCATTTTTCCGCTATCTTGTTACAGTAAGAAAGCAAAATTCCATTAAGTGAAAACCAAAGAGAAACTTATTCAGCAAACAGTAAATCTTATTATTGAAAAAGGATACCACGGGACGGGGGTTAACGAAATTTTACGCGCAACCAAGATTCCAAAAGGCTCTCTTTACCATCACTTTCCAAAAGGAAAAGATCAATTGGTTACTGAAGCTTTAAGATCTTCAACAATCAAACTTTCCGTGCACTACAAAAAACTTTTAAAGGAAGCTGATTCTTTACAAACAGGCTTAGGCAGTTTATTAGATCATGCTAAAGAGGTATTAAGATCATCAGATTACAAAGCTGGGAGCATCCTTGTAAATGTTTCACAAGAAGTTGCTGGAAATAACAAAGAGCTTTCTGATACTTGCAAGCAACTTTTCGAATTAATAATTAGTGCTTTGGAAAGTTTCTTTCTAGAACATGAAGTAGATACTTGGCAAGAATCAGCTAGGAGCTTTTTCACAAGATTACAAGGTGCAATTGTACTATCGAAAGCTTATCAAACCACCTCATTTATTGATGACTTGAGGGCTGAAGTATTAGCTGACAAAGGGTTTTAAATCACCCGCGGATCTCGCAAATCTCGCTGATGTAAAATTAATAAGATAAAGGGTCTTTGAGAGAAGACAGAAAACAAAAAAGCTCCTTTTTCAAGGAGCTTTTTTAAAGAGCGAGAAATGGGACTCGAACCCACGACCCTCAGCTTGGAAGGCTGACGCTCTAGCCAACTGAGCTATTC
>JAYPYW010000047.1:0-621 GCA_038154685.1 Flavobacteriales bacterium
TGCTGGTTACACATTTGCTTGGCAGGATGGTTCAACTGGTAACGACTTTACTTTACCAGGTGCTACATTGGCTGATGGAGGACCAATTTCAGTTGATATTGTGAGTGATGAAGGTTGTGATGGCGATGCAAATGCAACGTTAATAATTAACGTTTTACCAAATCCAGTTTTAGGGGCTGAATCAATTTGTGATGGAGACCCAGCGACACTTGATCATTTAGATGATGATTTTGTAAGTAGTGATTGGGTTAACACTTTAACCGGTGCGTATGTTGGGTCAGGTAGGTCAATTGATGTAACTGATGCAGGAACTTATGAGGTTACTGTGACGGATGCTAATGGATGTGTTAATACTGCTTCCTCTGATGTGAATGTGAATGTGAATCCAGTTGTGAATTTAACGGCTGTAGGTTCAGTGTGTGAGGGTGAGGTTGTTCCTCTAAGTACTGGGTTAGATGAGGCTACTCATAGTTTCCAATGGAGTGGAGAAAGTTCGGCAACTACATCCGAAATTAATGCAACTACATCTGGTACATATACTGTTGAGGTAGAGGTGAGTCTTACTGGTTGTACAGCTACTGATGAAATCGAATTAACATTTGACGCTAAGCCAATTGTAGA
>JAYPYW010000047.1:631-1631 GCA_038154685.1 Flavobacteriales bacterium
CGGATCAAGTGGGAAGGCGTCGAGGGCATCGTCGAGGGCGTCGTCGAAGACGTCGAGGGGTCGATCGCGCGGTCGCGGGTGGCGTTCACGTCCGACGCCGTCCCGACCTCCGCGGGCGCGCTCGTCCCCCCCCCGCCCGCCGCGGCCCCGGGGCGTCGTCCAGCGAGTACAGCCACGGCGGCAAGCGAACTCCCATTTGACGCTAAGCCAATTGTAGAGCTTGGGAATGATACTAATATATGTGTTGGGGATGATGTTGTTTTAAGTTCTCCTTTATCAGATCAAGCTTTTGATTTTGAATGGAGTACAACTTCAACAGCTTCTAGCATTACCGCTGCAACTAGTGGGGTGTATGAATTACGTGTAACAAATGGAAGTTGTTCAGATTCTGATTCGGTAAGAGTAACTACATTTGCTTTACCTGAATCAAGATTACATGATGATACTACATTATGTTTTGATGATTTTGATGGTGGATTATTCTTAAACCCAGGAAGAGGGGCGGATCGTTACTTATGGAGCACGGGTGAGGAAACTCAAGTTATAAATGTTGAAGAACCAGGACTTTATTTAGTGAATATATATAATGAGATAGGTTGTTTTATAACTGATAATGTTACAATATATGAAGATTGTCCTGCTAATGTTTGGTTACCTAATGCGATAACAGCAGATGGTAACGGACTTAATGATGACTTTATTATACAAGGTAGAAGTATCGAATCTGTAAATGTTCTTGTATTCAACAGATGGGGAGAGTTAATCTGGGAAGGAAATAGAATTGGAGCTTCTTGGGATGGAACTCATCAGGTTACTGGTTTAGAAGTTCAACAGGATGTTTATGTATATAAATTATCATACTCATACATCAATGTAAAGGGTTCTAAAATAGAGAAAAGAAGAATTGGGCATGTTGCCTTGATCAGATAATTAATACCTCTAGGTCAGATTGACTGGATTCGTAAGTTTAGAAATTGTAACTTTGCAGCATGTTTGAAAC
>JAYPYW010000047.1:1641-25314 GCA_038154685.1 Flavobacteriales bacterium
AATTGATTGAAACGGAAACATTAGAGTTAACGCAAGAAAAGGTTGTTGACTTTATGGATTTGATTATTTACAATGATGACGTTAATACGTTTGACTTTGTTATTGAATCTTTAATCAAGATTTGTGGTCATTCTTCCATTCAAGCTGAACAGTGTACTTGGATTATTCATCATAACGGTAAATGCGCTGTTAAAAGAGGCGAGCTGGAAAAGTTAAAGCCTATGGCAGAAGCTTTTTTAGATAGAGGTATTAGTGCTAAGATTGAAGCCTAGAATCTAGTTTCTGAAAGATAGTGTCTTAATTCGTTTAGCATCATAGCTGTTGCACCCCAAACTATTTTAGATCTTAAGTCAAAATAGGGAGTTGATAATCTTTTCCCATTTTCAATTTTTAATTCTGTTGTTTTAAGGTTGCTCTGATCTAATAATTCAGATAAAGGGACTTCAATAATTTCGTTTACTTCTCTTTTATCTGGTTTAAATAACGGCCTGTTTTCTGAAATTCCTAGAACAGGAGTGACCTCAAAGTTACTAGGAGGGATGTAAATTTGGCTAAGATTTCCCAGTAGCTCTACATCTTTTTCGCTAATATTAGTTTCTTCCCAAGCCTCCCTTAATGCTGTATGATTTAAACTTAAATCTTCTTTTTCCCATTTTCCTCCTGGGAAGGAAATTTGACCACTATGCTTCCCTTCGTAATTAGGTCTCTGAATCAAGGCAAAATGGGATATGTTTTGGATTGGGTAAAGTAAAATTAATACAGCTGCTTTTTGAGGAGATTCTGGTTTGAAGTTGTTTAGGTTTACCCTATAAGGCGCAATTTCATAATGTGCTTCAGTACCTTTTAAATTGTTTGGGTTAAAAGATTTTAATAGTTGCCTTGCAACGTCAAAGTCCATAAACTATTTCTTCTTGTATCTTATTCTGTAACCTATTCTTATAGCCACATCAATACTACCAAAATTAAGATCGTCCCATCCGCTTTCAACTCTAGGTTGAAGCTCATTGTCAACTAAAAATTGCATAATACCATGTTTGTACCTGGTGTAAGTAAGCGAGAAATCAAAAAACCAAGGGAAAACATCATCATACATATTTCCTAATTGATACCTTAAACCACCTCCAATCATCCAGTTATAACCTTCACCGTATTGTTCGTGAAACTTACCACCAATCCAAGTTCTTTTATTTAAATCAGAAAAGCCTCCTCCAGCGACTAAATAACCATTACTTCTATAGGTGTTATTTAAACTGTATTTAATAGATCCACTGTAGTTAATCATGTTTCCGATTGATTTGTTCTTAGTGGTGTCAATATTTCTAGTTGTTCCGTTTTGAGTTTTGTTGTTAAATAAAGTAATGGACCATTCGGTTCCAACCTCGAAATATTTATTAAGTCCAACATTAACTTCGATTGGAGCTTCCAGAGGGGTTGTAGTGGAGAAGTTTTCTGTTTCCAAGTATCTATTACTTCCCGCTCCTAAAGAAATAGATATATCACCCTGTTGAAGTGTTAATTCATCTTGGGTGAACGCCAATAAAGAAACAAGTATAAATAAATATGTTAGTTTTTTCCCCATATAATAAAGCTCCCCTTTCTTTTACGAAAAACAGAAAATTTACTTCAGTAAGTTTACAAATGTTGTTTTGCTAACATCAGTATAAAACATAAAACGATGAAAGGTTACAATTATTGGTTAAGGTCCTAAATATTTAAAAAGTCAGCTAACTTTTCTTTAAGAATTTTTCCATTAATAGGTTTTGATAAATAACCATCTAAACCATGTTTTGCACAATATTCATCGCTTCCTTCCATGTTATTTGCAGAAAGTGCTATTATTGGTGGAAGTGTAGAGAATCTTCTGCGTAATTCGGCTGTTGCTGTTAAGCCATCCATCACTGGCATTTGTATATCCATTAGGATTAAATCGAAATCATCTGGGTTTTCCATGTACAACATAATAGCTTCTTCGCCATTATTAGCAACTTCAGAAGTATGCCCAATTGACTTTAATACCATTTGAGCTACTTTTTGATTTACTTTTTTATCCTCAACAATCAAGATGTGTTTGCCTAAAGAAGTATCAGTGTCTTTGGTTGAGGTATCATTATTTCTTTCGTCAATTTGCGTTATTTCTAAGTTTGGAATAATGAAAAAGAAATTACTTCCTTCTCCAACCTTGCTTTCGAGGTTAATTTTACCTTTCATTAATTCAACTAGTTCCTGGCAAATTGTTAAACCAAGTCCTGTTCCCATTTGGGCGCCGTCTGCCTTTTTTGCGATGTTGGAGGCAATTTGCTGATATTTATTAAATAGCCTGACTCTGTCTTTTTCTGGAATTCCAAGTCCTGTATCCTTAATCTCAAATTTTAAATCAACTTTTTCTTTTGTTTTATTAAGCGGAGATAATTTTAAAGTAACACCTCCCTTATGCGTGAACTTGATTGCGTTACTAGTTAAGTTATTTAATATCTGATGAATCCTTACACTATCAATTAAAATGCCTGCTGGAAGTTCTTCACTAATTTCTGTTTTGAGATAAATCCCCTTTTCCTCAGCTCTGTTATTGTAAAGATTCTTGGTGTGTTCCAGTAAAGTCTCTGTTTTTCTTGGTGAATAGGAAAGTTGAACTTGGCCTGCTTCCAATTTGGATAAATCAAGAACAGAGTTAATAATGTGCATTAATTCGTTTCCTGAGCTGATGATGATGTTTAACTGATCTTTTTCTTTTTCATCTAAATTGTTACTCTGACTAATTAAGTCAGCCATTCCAACAATTCCATTCAGCGGAGTCCTAATTTCATGACTCATTTGAGCAAGGAAGTCGGTTCTGAATTGAACAGATTTTTCGGCAACTTTTTTCTCTTGGATAGTACTCTCTAATTTAACAGAATCAGTGATATCTCTACTAAACACGGTAAGTCCAACAACATTGTTGTTATGCATTAATGGTGTGAAGTTTAGTTCTCGATGAACTTCTTCACCATTAATTTTATTAATTAGTTTTTTATTGAATGATTGTCCTGATAAAGCTCTTTTGAATAACGGTTTATAAAGCAATCCCTTTGACTTAGGTACTAAGTCGAAATAGGAAATGCCAACTTCAACCTGTTTTTCTTGCGTTTTTTGGATCCAGTTTGCAAAAGCAGTGTTGTAATTTAAAACTTTAAAATCTTTATCAAGAGCGTAAATAGAATCATCCTTGGAACTATTTATAATCCCTTGTAAGAGGTCTTTTTGTTCTGAAATGGTCTCGGAAACTTTAGCAAGTTCGGCCCTTTCGTTCATTACATTGTCAATTAATTTAATAGTTAAATCATATAACTTTTTAATTGGGATTGCCAAAAGTGCTAATATAGTGTAAGGAACAATGAAATAAACTACTGGTAGGTGGGTTTTAGGAATAACCGAGTTTTGAATATAAGCGAAATCAAAATTAAACAAACAAAATAATCCAGCATTTGAAATAATGAAGCCTGTAATTTGGTTTCTCTTATTGTGGTTAAAAACAATTAACGGGAAAACGAGTCCTACAAGGAAGACGTAGTGCATGTTGCTTGTTTTTCCTAATAATTGTGTAAAGATTAATGTTGCTATTGCAATCCCCAGTAGGGTTTGAATTCGAAAAGCATTGAAATTAATTTTTCTTGTTACGAAGTGTCCAACAGAGAAAACCCCAACAATAAATGAAATGAGTAGGGTTACATTCCAAATACCTAAGAATGTGTACAAAATAAAATAAGCGGAACCTAATATTAAGCAGGTTATACTTAGTACTTTAGTAAAAGCGTCCCTTTGCGTTTTTAAAATATTTTTATTCTCCAATTGTGACAGTAATTGGATCTTCTACGCAAGAAAATAAATTTTGTTTAACTTGATTTTAAGCCTTTTGCAGCCAAGTCGTTCCAGAAGTCAGGGTAAGATTTAGCAACCACATTAGGCTCTTCAATTTCGATTTGTTTAACCTTCAAACAAAGTGGGGCAATACTCATAGCAACCCTGTGATCATCATAAGTTTCTATACTTCCTTCAAAATCAGAAATAGGAGCATTGTTAACTTGGATTTCATCATTAGGTAAAATATCAATTGAAGCACCGAATTTTTCTAGTTCTTGTTTAATTGCTGCAATACGATCTGTTTCTTTGATTCTTAAACTTTCCAATCCTTTAAAATGACCTTTTATGTTTAATCCAGCTAAAGTGGCTGCCAAAGTTTGAGCAACATCCGGACAATCAGAAAAATCATAATCGAAAGTGTCACTAATTGAAGAATTAGTTTTTACTAAACTTACTTCCGTTCCGTTAAAAGTTGAGTTAACCCCAAAGTTCTTATACATATCTACAATAGCAGAATCTCCCTGTAAACTAACTTCTTTTAAACCTTTAAGGGTGATGTTTGCTTCATTCGCTAATGCAGCGATTTGATACCAGTATGATGCAGCACTCCAATCGGCTTCAACCGTAAACTCTTTTCCTTGATATTTGCCTTCTTCAATTTTAATAGTATTTCCTTCAAAAGCGTATTTAGCCCCAAATTCACCAATTAAAGCTAAGGTCATTTTTAAATAAGGAATAGAAGCTATCTTTCCAGTTAACTCCATTTCTAAACCACCCGGTAAAGTTGGCGCAATCATAATTAAAGCCGATAAGTATTGAGAACTAACAGATCCATCGATACTTATTTTCCCACCTTTAAGATTTCCACCTTCGATTTTCATTGGAGGACAACCATCTTTTTCAAGGTATTCGATTTTTGCGCCTAAAGCCATTAATGCGTCTACTAAAATTGCAATGGGGCGATTTTTCATTCTCTCACTCCCTGTTAAAGTCCATATTCCAGGAGTGTTAGCATAATAAGCCGTTAAGAATCGCATTGTTGTTCCCGCTGGTCCAACATCTTTAATGTTTCCATCATCAGCTAAGAGTTTAATCATTGTTTCCGTATCCTTTGCTGCTGCAAGGTTGTGGATAGGGAAGTGCTCTTCACAAAGAGCACGAATAATTAAAACTCTATTGCTTTCACTTTTACTTGCTGTTAAATTAACTTCTCCGTTAATTACTTTAGTTTCAGCTTTGATAGTTAATTTTTCCATTAAGCAACAGTTTTATTGTAATATGCTAAAGCGTTTATTAAATCTTCTTTATTGGCGAAAATATCCCATTTGCATTCTCCAATTTTTGTAAGTAAAGAACAAGAGATTTTCCCACCAGAGTTCTTTTTGTCGTGGATCATTAAACCACAGTAATGCTCAAAGTTTTCTTCAGGTAGAGGTTTTAAATCATAAACTGCTTTTAAAACTGCAACGATTTCAATTAACGACTCTTCTGTTAAACCAGTTTTCTCTTTTGATAAAAATCCTTCAGCAATCATTCCCATAGCAATCGCTTCACCATGAAGGAAAAAGTTTGGATCATTTTCCAAGTGCCATGTTTCAATAGCATGTCCAATGGTGTGACCAAAGTTTAAGATTTTTCTTAATCCTTGTTCACGAGGGTCTTCAAGAACAACTTTGTTTTTAATTTGAACAGAATGTTCTATGATTTTTCCCCAGTTGTAATCACCAGAAACCTTTATTTGTTTTACCTCCTCCCAGTAATTAGCATCCTGAATAAGTGCATGTTTTAAAACTTCGGCAAATCCACTTCTTAACTGGCGGAACTCTAAAGTTTCTAAAAATGGTGGGTATATAACTACCATTTGAGGGAAGTTAAATACTCCAATTTGATTCTTTAATCCTCCTAAATCAATTCCTAGTTTTCCGCCAACACTTGCATCCACCTGAGAAAGTAGTGTGGTGGCAATATTTAAAAAGTCGATTCCTCTTTTGTAAGTAGAAGCAATAAAACCACCCATATCACTAATAACTCCACCTCCAAGGTTAATTACTAACGCTTTTCTGTCTGCATGAGCTTCGCTCATCGCGTACCATACTTGTGTTACAACCTCAATTGTTTTGTTTTCTTCACCACTTTCAGTTTGAATAACCTCTGCTTCCGCTAAACAATCAATGTTAGTTATGATTGTTGGCAAACAATGATCAATAGTGTTTTCATCAACAATGATGAAGTATTTAGAATAGGTTTTCTGATTTAAAAAATCATTTAAATGCGATAAAGCATCATCTCCTATAATTACCGAATAACCTTGTGATTTAACTTCTAACAAAAGAACCGATTTAAAATTCAGGGCAAAAATACGAATAATTGAGCAGCTGGAATTGCCTGAGGCCCTCAAAATAACTTGGATTTGTAAGAAATAATGTAACCAATAATAAATCTTGCATTTATTCGTAAAAACAATATGATTAAAAAGTTTTTCCTGCCGCTACTTGTATTATCTTCTGTTTTTGTAACTGTGTTTGGGTTTAAGTATTCATGGAAACATGAATCAAATGCTCAAATTTTGGTGAACAGGCATAAAATTCCAGATGGTTTTAAACTTACCAATGTTGTAAAGGGAAGTTTTCAGGAATGGTTAAGAAATCTTCCATTGAAACCTAAAGGAACTCCAATTCGGTTGTTTAATGGTAAAAAGAAATTGCTTCAAGCTTTAAATGCAGGAGTTATAGATATTGATGTTGGTTCAACAGACTTACAACACTGTGCGGATGCAGTAATGGGATTAAGGGCCGAATACCTTTATTCAAAAGGCGATTATTCAAAAATCCATTTTAATTATACCTCTGGTTTTAAGGCAGAGTACGCTAAATGGCGAGAAGGTTATAAAATAGGCGTTAAAGGAAATGATGCTTATTACTACAAAAAACCAAAAGAAAACGATAAGGCCTATTCAGGTTTTAGAAAATACCTTTGGAATGTTTACAATTATGCTGGTACTTATAGTTTAAACAAGGAGCTAGTAAAACAATCACCTGATAAATTAAAGGAAGGAGATGTGCTAATAATTGGTGGTTTCCCTGGTCATGTGGTTATGGTGGCGGCCGTTGCTGAAAACGCGAAAAAAGAAAAAGCGGTTTTGTTAATTCAAAGCTACATGCCTGCTCAAAATATTCATATTGTGAAAAAGCAATTAACCTCTGGCGATAAAGTTTGGTTTAAGGTGGAAGACCTAAAAAAGAATGGTTGGCATACCTGGGAATTCGATTATACTTTAGATCATTTGAAAACTTGGAGGTAGTAACTTTAACGGAGGTTGATTTTTTTAACTTTTCCAAAATTTTGGACGTAGTCAATTAATTACCAATTTATTAAGTAACGCAACTAAGTTTAACCCTTAGGAAGGAGTAATTCAGTTGTATACCAATAAGATTTTAGAGAATAAAGATCAATGTACTTATAAAATTGGAGTGAGAGATTCTGGGATTGGAATAGCCAAGGAAAAGCAAGCTCACATTTTTGAGCAGTTTAAACAAGAAGATGATGGGACAACTCGTGATTTCGGAGGTACAGGTTTAGGATTATCTATTTGATGATGATTCTGGCGATGGTAGGACAGTAGTTGAATTACTGGAGTTAATTGTTTCTGGTAATTAGCAAGCTAAAGTTGTAATGATTTCGAAGGAGCATGATAATGAGGTGAAAACTGATGCTAAGGAGTTGGGTGCTCTTTATTTTATTTCTAAGGATAATCAGTTGATGGCTATGGGGCAACTACATGTCGCAATCAGGGAATTTTTGTTGGAACTTTAAATGCTTACACTAATTATTAATCTTCCCTCGTGCCAAAGGGTAAACTCCTGCAAACATTGTTTATCTTTGCGGAAATATTTTTAGAACATGGCATTGAAATGTGGTATTGTTGGTTTACCAAACGTTGGGAAATCAACTCTTTTTAACTGTTTATCAAGCGCAAAAGCGCAATCTGCGAATTTCCCATTCTGTACAATTGAACCGAATGTTGGGACGATTAATGTTCCCGATCCAAGGCTAGAGAAACTAGAGGAGTTAGTTAATCCTCAAAAAGTTGTTCCAAACACAATGGAAATTGTGGATATTGCCGGTTTAGTAAAAGGAGCAAGTGAAGGAGAAGGTTTGGGGAATCAATTCCTAGGGAATATCCGCGAAACTGATGCGATATTACATGTTGTTAGATGTTTTGATGATGGAAATATTGTTCATGTTGACGGTTCTGTAGATCCTGTTAGAGATAAGGAGACAATTGATATAGAGCTTCAATTAAAGGATTTGGAAACTGTTCAGAAAAGAGTTGAAAAAGCAAAAAAAGTAGCCAAGTCTGGTGATAAAGATGCTAAGAAACAAGTTGAGCTTTTTGAGAATGTTGTTAAGACATTAGAAGAAGGTAAATCTGTTAGAACGATTGAATTTTCTGAAGACGAGCAACTTTTAGTCAACGAACTTAACTTAATCACTGCTAAGCCGGTGATGTATGTTTGTAACGTTGATGAGGATGCACTTAAAAATGGTAACGATTACGTTACTAAAATTAAAGAGATAGCGAAGGAAGAGAATGCTGGTGTTTTAATGGTAAGTGCTCAGCTTGAGGCAGATATAGCTGAATTAGATGATTACGAAGAGCGTCAAATGTTTTTGGAAGATGCTGGTTTAGAAGAGCCTGGAGTAAATAAACTTATTCGTGAAGCATACAGCTTGCTTAAGCTTTCTACTTATTTCACGGCTGGTGAAAAAGAGGTTAGAGCTTGGACTATTAAAGAAGGAATGACTGCGCCACAAGCTGCAGGTGTTATTCATACAGATTTTGAGAAAGGGTTTATTAGAGCTGAGGTAATTAAGTATAATGATTACGTTGAGTTTGGTTCTGAAGCAGCCTGTAAAGATGCTGGTAAGTTGTCTGTAGAAGGAAAAGAATATATTGTTGAAAACGGAGATGTTATGCACTTCCGATTCAATGTTTAAATAATTAATAATTTGATATTCGCCCGCAGAGTTCATAAAATGGGATGTGCGGGCGAATTATTTCAAACCAAAAGCAACAATCCTAATAAAACTGCGTACAAACGGTTATGATTTTAAAGGCAGCTGAATTCGCTTCTAACAAACACAAAGGTCAGTTTCGTAAAGGGAACTTAAATACACCTTATATCAATCATCCTATCAAAGTCGCTTATGTTTTAGAAAAAATGGGTGTGACTGATGTGGAGATTATTGCTGCTGCAATTCTTCATGATGTTGTTGAAGATACTGATGCTACTAAAACAGATTTAGAAAACGTTTTTAACACTCGGGTTGCCAGTATCGTTATGGAAGTAACTGATGATAAAGATCAGCCTAAAGAAGTGAGAAAAGCTAATCAAATTGAGAGTGCACCAAATCTCTCTTTTGAAGCCAAATTAATTAGGGTTGCCGATAAGATTTGTAATATTCAAGATGTTTGTGGTTTGGATGCACCAGATTGGGACTATGAACGTAAATATGAGTATTTAGAGTGGGCAAAGGCTGTGGTTGACCAAATTACAGGTACCCATGAAGGTTTAGAGAATATGTTTTACGACGAGCATCGTTGGGGGCGATTAAAGATTTAGGACGAAATTTCCTAACTTTATAACTACGTAACTACTATCATATGAATTACTTAAAATATCTATCACTACTTCTATTGTTTTTGTTGGGAAAGTCTGTATACAGTCAGTTAGAGCTTGACCGTGACGCTAACCATGAACTATCATATGATATAAGTGAGGATACATTGTACATTTATGTAGATGTTTTTAATGATTATTCAATTGATTTAGATGACAATGGAACTTTAGAGGATTCGGATGATTATGTTTTTTTAATGTGGGATTTAAATGCCAATGAAAGTATTGATGCTAGTCCTTCTTTAATTGATATTTACTATTCTTACGATTCAACTCAGGCCAATAATTTATGTACAGGACATTTAGTTTCTGGGGCAGATAGAATGCCTTGTTCTGGAAGTTCAGGAGGGTTTGCAAGAGTTGAGTTGTTGCCAACGGCCAATAACCCTGTTCCTCATGTTTTCTACACATTCGGAATTCCTAAATCTGATATCACATTTGGAGACAAAGAGGCGCTTTGTGGAAGAGTTAGTACAGAGGTTCACACTGGAGGGACTCCAATGGCAAGTTCTGCTAAATTCCCAACATATTCTGGTACGGATTCATATTTTATAGATCCATATAATCCTGTCAGATTATATCCAGAGGCAGTTATTACTCTTCCAAATGGAGAGCCAGCTCCCGATAATGTGCAGGTTTCTGTTTGCGCTGGAGATAGTTTAAGTGTTTACGAGGGGTATCCTTTTCATTTTTGGTTTGGACTTTCTGAATCACCTAAACAAGTTATTCATGATCTTCCTGCTGATCAATATTGGTTTAGAATTGAGGATCCAAATGATGAAACTTGTGTTTTTACGGATACAGTTGACATCTTCTTGTTAGATAACGATTTTTGTTTGGGAGATTATATTTTCCCTAATGCTGTAAGTCCAAATGGTGACGGTATCAACGATATATTTGAATTAATTAAAGGGTTAGATTCCTTCTCTTCAACTTTTTGGAGGAATTCTAAATTGAAGGTTTATAACAGATGGGGGGTTAAAGTTTTTGAATCCAGAGATGATTCGAATCCAAAATGGGATTTAAGATTAGAATCTGGTAAGTTGATTCCTGTAGGAACTTATTACTACACTTATAACACGCCAGGAGACGAGAGTAAAACGGTTAATGGATATTTCCAAGTTTTACACGAAGAATAAAAAAGTAAATTTAAGCATAAATGAAAGCTCCAATTTTGGAGCTTTTTTTATTTGAAGATTAACTCTCCAAAAAAATCTGGTTGATGAAACCCAAAGCTTTTAGTAGGTGACCAAGAATTGAATTGTTTAAGGGTGGGGTTTATGCAAAATAGATTTGCTTTCCAAACAGTTCCAGTTGAAGGTTTAGCGTATCCATACTTTCTTAAATTTTCTATACTTTTGAATGGTATTGTTACATAAACCGAATAGCTCAGAATTAGGTCTTCATTATTATCTGAGTCATCTGGTTTTATGTTTGTTGATATTGAAATCGAATCTAAATTATAGTTGGGGTCACTTTCCCATTTTCCGCATTTAGCCTTATTGCAATTAATAAGATAATCGTAATAAACCCCATTAGGATTAATTCCTAATTCTAAGTAGTTTTTACCATCTCCATCAAAGTCTAGGAATAGTTCCACACAATCATCTGTTTTGTAAATAGGCGAGTCGTGTTGCGTTTGGTTAGCTTCAATAATCGAATCGGATACATAGTAAGCTAAATACAAATTCAATGAGTCGTAACTCATTTTAAAAATGATGTTATTGTTTATTTGATCACCAGTGTCATGCTTAACAAATTGACTTGAATAGTTAGTGTTTGTAAAAGGCAGTTCACCGCTTACACTGTAACCAACAGTGTAGGATTTGTTTTGAGTTAATCCAATTTGAAAAGAACTTAATAATATGACTAATCCTAATAATCTCATACCTTTTGGTAATCACTAATTCTTTCAAGATCAATGGCCATTTTCCCATCTTCCTCAAAGATTGAACTGTCGAATTTAGCATCCCAAACAAATTCTGCTGCTTTGTAGGACATATGAGAATATACTGTCTGAGAGAATGAGTCGTCAAATGCTTTTACTAAAATTACTATTTCAGCGTCCAAAGCATCAATTTCTTCTTTGGTCTTTCCGTAAAGAAAACTGTCCTCGTTAATCGGGTGAACAACCGTCCAAGTAAGTGCGAAAAAGTTAATTTTACTTAGCTGAAGGTCAAGTGCATGATAAATTCTTTGGCCATCTTTCACGCCTATAAAAACAACAGTTACTTCTGATTCGATTAACTTGGAGCTCCTTTGGTTGGCCATTTTAAACATTAAAGCTTTACCATCCTTAAAGGGGGCGATTAATACGTTTTTACTGTATTTAATCTTCATTTGTGGACGCGAGAAACGCCCGTATAATAGCCCAGTTACTAAAGCAAAGCCTAGTAGTCCAATAAAACTTTCAACGGATGAAATTATTTTGGCCCATAAAGAAACGGGACTCATAGCGCCATATCCTACGGTTGTCATTGTTTGTACAGAAAAGAAAAAACTATCCCAAAACTTTTGCAACATACTCGTTTCATCAATAGCAGAAAGAGATTGGTTTTCGATGCAGGTGTAAAGTATCGCAAATATCAAATTTCCAATGAAGAAGGACATGGAAACTAAGGATACAAACTTTGCCCAACCCATTGAAATCAAATTATGATAAAGGTCATATGGGCGAAAGAAAGGAAGTCCTTTTCTCAGTACGTTTACACTTCCATCATTATTAATAAATCGGGCATGTTTCGATTTGCCAGAAGAGGATTTCTCACCAAATCCTAAGTCTTTACTCTTCATGATTTAAATATAATTAAAGGAGTGAGAATGGAGAATGGAGAAGAGAGAAATTGCCTAAATTGTTGAAATCTTGTTAATAACTAGCTTTCATGATAAATAAGGTCTATCTTTGCACGCGCTATAATCCGTCTTGTCGCTCCATTTTATGGGGAGGAAAGTCCGGGCATCGCAGAGTACCATACCTCTTGAAAGGGAGGGCGGTTGCAAAACCGACAGCTAGTGTTGCAGAAAATAACCGCCGTGTTTCGGCGCGGTAAGGGTGAAAAGGTGAGGTAAGAGCTCACCAGTGTAGCAAGTAATTGTTGCAGCTGAATAAACCTTTTGGGATGAAAGCTTAAATAGGCTGGAGTGTCTTTCGGGACTAAGAGTTGCTCGCTCGATTCCAGTGGGTAAGGCGTTTAGATAAATGACAAGGCTCGACAGAACCTGGCTTATAGGATTTGTAGCGTTTTTTATAAACTTAAATTTTTTGAATGACATTTTCAGAATTAGGATTGAATGAGGAGTTATTAAAAGGACTAGAGGAACTAGGGTTTGAAACTCCAACTCCAATTCAAGAACAAGCAATTCCAGTATTGCTAGAAGGCGAGCGCGACTTAGTTGCCTTGGCCCAAACTGGAACCGGGAAAACTGCAGGTTTTGGACTGCCAATGCTTCATAATACGGAGCCAGGGTACATGAAGCCACAGTCTATTGTACTTTCACCTACACGTGAATTAGGAAACCAAATTGCCGATGACCTTAGAAAGTTCTCCAAGAACATGAAGGGAATCAAAATTGTTTCTGTTTATGGTGGTGCTAATATAAGTACTCAAATCAGAGAACTTAAAAAAGGGTGTAATATCATCGTAGCTACCCCTGGACGTTTAGTTGACCTTATTAACAGAGGTGTTGCTAAGTTAGAGGAGGTTGATAGAGTTGTTTTGGATGAGGCTGATGAGATGTTAAATATGGGATTCAAAGATGATTTAGATTTTATCTTGGGTCAAACTCCAGAACATAAAACAACTTGGTTGTTCTCGGCTACAATGGCTAAAGAGGTTGAAAGAATCGCTAGTAACTATATGGCTGATCCTTTTAAGATTACCGTTGGTAGACAAAATGAAGGAGGGAAGAATATTGAGCATAAATTTTACTTAGTTCAAAACAGACATAGATTTGCTGCTTTAAAGAGAATTGTTGATGTTAATCCTGAAATATTCGGATTAATTTTCTGTAGAACGAAAAGGGATACGCAAGAGATTTCGGACAGATTAATAGCCGAAGGTTATAATGTTGATGCTTTACATGGTGATTTATCACAACATCAACGTGATAGAGTAATGGATAAATTCCGTGAGCGCAAAATTCAGTTATTATGTGCTACTGATGTTGCTGCTAGAGGGATTGATGTAAATGATATTACTCACGTAATTAATTACGAATTACCAGAAGATATCGAGTCTTATACTCACCGTTCAGGACGTACTGCGCGTGCTGGTAAGAAAGGAGAGTCTTTAGCTATTATTACGGATAGAGATAAGTATAAGATTAGTAGAATAGAGAAGATCATCAAAACTAAATTCACGCAGGATAAAGTTCCAAGTGGAGATGTTGTTTGTGAATCACAGTTATTCAAGTTGATCGCTGAGGTTAAATCTGCTCAAATCATTGAAGAAGAATTTGAAAAATACAGAGAAAGAGTATTTGACGAATTAAAAGACTTTGATAGAGAGGAGTTAATTGAGCACTTTATTTCTAAAGATTTTAACCGTTTTATCGAATATTACAAGGATTCTGATGATATCAATGCTTCAGGAAGAGGTCGTGATAGAGATAGAGGTGGAAGAGATAGAAGAGACCGTGATCGCGGAGGAAGAGATAGAAGAAGAGGAGATAGAGATAGAAGAGGAGACAGAGACCGCGGAGGAAGAGATGGTGGCGGAAGAAGAGGTGCAGAAAGCGGGTTCAAAACTATTTTCGTTAATGTTGGAAGCTCAGATGGTTTAAACAAAGGAGGTTTAATCGATTTTGTTTGTACTGAAACTAATGTTAAAGGAAGAGTAATAGGGAAGATCAGAATGAACGAAAAATTCAGCTTTATTGAAGTAGAAGAAGGTTCGTCTGATAAAATCCTGAATGGCCTTCAAGGCTCTAACCATGATGGTAGATCTTTAAGAGCCGAGTTTGCAAAGCCTAGAAGATAAATCAAGGCACGATTTATAAATGAGATCCCAGTTGACGAAAGTTGACTGGGATTTTTTGTGATCAATGGATGTTGGTCTTTAAAGGAAAGATGTACTTTCTTGATTTTTCGTACACAGATTAATACGATTAATGTGATTTTATGAATCAATTCTTATTTATCTGTGTGATTTTTAAAAAAGGATTGCAAGCGTTATCCCTTGGAAGAAAGGGATCTATTCATAATTCTGACCCTAGTTCTTTAAAATGAACTTGCCCTTTTGGGTAATTTTAATACCTTCCTTGTTCACATAATCTAAAGCATAAACATAAACACCATTGTTAGCGTTAGAACCTGAATCAGTTTTACCATTCCAAACATTTGATTTAGCAGCGAAAATCCTTTTTCCGTTGGTGTCGAAAATTCTCATTCTGTTTACGGTTACGTTTTTGTCTTTTATTCCGAACTCGTGATCTATTCCTGGTGAAAAGTGGCCCGGGAGATTTATGCGATAATCATTTCTGGGAGAGATGGTAATTACTGTACTGTCAACACAACCGTCTTTGCTTATTGCTTTTTGCTTAATCTCATTTGTTTGATTAGCAGGAATCGCCATGTATCCACTTTTACCCGATACGATTTGATCATTTATTAGGTAAAAAACACTGTCTTCGTGGTTGTGGCTATTAATTCGAATAATTGCTGGATTTGATAAAATTACGTTGTTGATATCAAATCCAGTTTTCGGATTTTCTATAACATTAACAGTCTGCGTTATAGAATCCCAGCATCCGTTGTTGTCTAAAACTTTAAAATGAACATCTTTGTGATCGGGTTCATTGAATCTATGCTTCGGATTTTGTTCAGTGGAGTAATTACCATCCCCAAAATCCCAAATCCACATCTTAACATCGGCTGCAGTTGTGAAGGATTTATCATTAAAGTCAACAATTTGATCACAGTTGGTTTGTGGGTTGAAAAATGCAAATGGTGCAGCACTTATTTTTATAGTTTGTCTTTTAGAGTATTCTCTTCCGTTTATAGTTTTAATGGTAAGATTTACATTGTAAGTGCCTGATTCTGCATATGCATGAATAGGGAATTGGTCCGTTGCTACGCTACCGTCACCAAAATCCCAAAACCATGAAAGGATTTCATCATTCGTTTCAGATAAATCTTGAAAATAAATAAGATTATTTATGCAGTGGTTTTCGTAGCTGAAATTTGCAGATCCTGCGAATAAGCTAATTGGGGTTAGCAATAGGTTTAGTAGTATTAGTTGGAGGTTCATTATTGGTATCTACGTCAAAATCTCGGAAAAGTTTAAATAAGGAAACAACTTATAAACATCCTTCCTTGACATAATTTGATTGATTATTTTTGCGTTAAAATTTCCACGATGAAAAAACTTGTTGCTTTAATTGTTGTTTGTATTATTTGGAGCTGTGCTAAGGTGCCTATTTCTGGAAGAAGACAAATGAATCTTTTACCAGAATCAGACTTAATATCGATGAGCAAACAAGAATATCAGTCTTTTTTAAATCAGGCTAATGTAGTTACGGGAACAGATCAATCTAAAATGGTTGAAAGAGTTGGTCGTAAAATAGCAAACGCTGTTGAGCAGTATATGATTCAACACGGTCATCAAAAAAGAATCAATGGATTTGAGTGGGAGTTTAAATTAGTTGATGATCCAACAGTAAATGCTTGGTGTATGCCTGGTGGGAAAATTTGTTTTTACACGGGTATTTTGGATATAACGCAAGATGAAACAGGTTTAGCAGTGGTTATGGGGCATGAAGTGGCGCATGCAATTGCAAGACATGGTAATGAAAGGATGAGTAAGGCTATTGCTGCCCAAATGGGGGGAGTGGCCTTAAGTATTGCAATAATGAATAAGGGTCCTCAAACACAAGAGTTATTTGCACAAGCATATGGTATTAGTAACGGATTAGGTGGTTTGGCATTTTCCAGAAAGAATGAATTAGAATCAGATAAGTTAGGTTTGGTTTTTATGGATTTAGCTGGATACGATGCTACAAAAGCTGTTGACTTTTGGAAAAGAATGGCTGCCAACGGAGAGCAACCGCCAGAGTTTTTGTCAACTCACCCAAGTGATAAAAGGAGAGTTGAAGAAATAAGAAAATACTTAGCTTCAGAAAAGTTTAGAAAACATACTAATCAATAGTAACCCTCCGATATTTTTTTAAGTAAAATCCTTAAATAAATTCATTAATCTATGAATGTTAGGGCTATATTTTTTAGAATATCGTTTGTTTTAATAGTAGGGATTATTGCTCTTGCTTACTTTTTTTCAATTAATTGGTTGTGGTTGCTATTGCTATTATTGCCGATTGTTGTTCTGGGGATTTCCGATGTATTTCAGAAAAAACAAACCATTAAGAAGAATTTTCCCGTAATAGGGAATTTTAGATATGCCTTAGAAAAAATTCGTCCTGAAATCATGCAGTATTTTGTTGAAACAGATACTGAAGGAAGACCATTTAATAGATTATTAAGATCAGTAGTTTATAGAAGAGCTAAGAAAGTTAATGATACTGTTCCGTTTGGGACTCAAATGGATGTGTATAAAGCGGGATATGAGTGGATGGATCATTCGATATACGCGCACCACACTAAATATTTCCAAAAGCAGCCACGAGTTTTAGTTGGCGGTGCCGATTGTAAACAGCCGTATTTAGCGAGTATTTTAAACGTGTCGGCAATGAGTTATGGTTCATTGAGTAAAAATGCGGTGGCTGCATTAAGCAAAGGAGCAAAGCAAAACAAATTTGCATTAAATACAGGAGAGGGAGGAATTAGTCCTTACCATGAAATGGGGGGGGATATAATTTACCAGATTGGAACCGGATATTTTGGTTGTAGAAGTAAAGACGGTGGTTTTTCTAGAGAAGAGTTTGTTAAAAAGGCCAACAAGGAAAGTGTGAAAATGATTGAAGTGAAAATTTCTCAGGGTGCTAAACCAGGACACGGTGGGATTTTACCAGCTATTAAAAACACTCCTGAAATTGCTGAGATCAGAGGAGTGGAACCGCATACGGATGTTCATTCTCCGCCTCATCATTCTACATTCTCCACGCCTATGGAGTTATGTAATTGGATTAAAGAGCTCAGAGATTTATCTAATGGAAAGCCAATCGGTTTTAAAATGTGTATTGGAAAAAAATCTGAATTCGTAGATATATGTTTAGCTATGATAGAATCAGGGGTTAAACCTGACTTTATAGTTGTTGATGGAGGCGAAGGTGGTACTGGAGCTGCTCCATTAGAGTTTTCTAATTCATTAGGGATGCCACTTAGGGATGCTCTTGCATATGTAAGTAACACGCTGGTAGGTGTCGTTTTACAGTACGATATTAAGATTATTGCCTCTGGGAAGATCTTCTCTGGTTTCCATATTGCAAGAGCAATAGCTTTAGGAGCCGATTTAGTATATAGTGCAAGGGCAATGATGATGGCGATTGGTTGTATTCAGGCTTTACAATGTAACAGTAATACTTGTCCTGTAGGAGTTGCTACTCAAAATAAACATTTAATGAAAGGTTTAGATGTAGATAATAAAGCTGAAAGAGTGGCTAACTATCACCATGAAACATTGGTTTCTTTTGTTGAACTTACAGCTGCAGCGGGACTATACGAGCCTTCTGAAATTAGAAGAGAACATATTAACCGTCGTGTAAGTATGAATAAGGCGATGAAGTACAGTGAGATATTCCCATACATAGGTAAAGGTTCTTTACTGGATCCTAAATTCTTGGACGATTATCTTAGGAATAATATATAAGTAAGAGGGGAAGGACTAAATTCATAATGCAAGAGATAAGAGACGAAAGACGAAATACAAATTTTTGATTCTATTTCATCTTTCGTCTCTTGTCTTTCGTGTTTCAAAACTCAGTAATTAACATCTAATTTCTCAAAAGTTTAAAGTCTCGTTAACTTTTTAGATGATTCCTTGTTTTACTTTAGAATCATGTCTCAATTAACGATTGAAAAAGATATCGAGTATATCAAAAACCAAGTGAATTACTTGGATACTTTTCAGCAGCGAATTTTCAAAGCTCTAAAGCAGTTAAAGAGTGGTAGTTCTTGGAAAGGGATTTCTGGGGACGAGCCAATTTATGCAGATATCAACCGATGGTTGAAGAGTTATACAACTTTAAAAAATCATCTTTACCAAAAGGATGTAATTGATGAAGAGTTAAGGAGTTCGTTGAGTAAACTTCCTCAGTTGGTTTTTAATAAACCGGATTCAACAAAGGACTTTTTAAAAAAGAAGGGTGGGTTTACAAAGTTTTTGTATACCGTTATTCCCCCTTTTAGAAAAGGTTTTAACAAGAAGCGCGTAAAGGAAATTGAGAAGCAGCTTACAGAGTATAAAACCTGGGGTGAGCAGCTTCGGAAGTTATCCTTCAAAATCGAAAGTGTTTATACAGACGGGATTTAATTGGCAGAACAAAAACTAAAAATCGCTTTTCTTTCTGTTTTCTATCCATTTCGTGGTGGAATAGCTCAGTTTGGAACAGAGTTATTGAAAGCTCTTGAGGCTGAGGCTGAGGTAAAGGCTTTTAATTTTACAACTCAGTATCCGGGTTTATTATTTCCTGGGAAAACTCAGTTTGTAGATGAAAGCGACGAAGATCCTGGTTTTAGTTCGTCAAGATTATTGAGTTCTGTGAATCCATTATCTTTCAGTAAAACAGCTAAAGCGATTAAAAAATATAATCCAGATGTTTTAATTACTTCTTATTGGATGCCATTCTTTAGTCCTTCGTTAGGGACTGTTTGTAAAAAGCTTAAAAAGTCTACTTTAAATATTTCTTTAGTTCATAACGCAATTCCTCACGAAACGAGGTTTGGGGATCATGCTTTGGCTAACTATTACTTTAAACAACAACATGGGTTTGTTTCATTAAGTGATACTGTGACTGGTGATTTGAAAACTTTTGTTCCTAGTGCAAAGGTTATGCAAAGACCTCATCCATTATATGCGCAATTTGGGGAGCCTCAAAATAAAGAACAACTTAAAAAGAAATATGGGTTAAAGGGAACAGATAAGGTTTTGCTGTTTTTTGGTTTTATAAGAAAGTATAAGGGGCTAGATCTTTTATTGGAGGCTTTAAAAGATTGTGATGATAATGCCAAAGTGTTAATTGCTGGTGAAGTTTATGGAGATTTCGCAGAATACCAAAAGATAATAGATGATAACAAACTATCTGATAGAATAATTAACCGAGTAGGTTATGTACCAGATAATGTTGTTGGGGAGGTGTTTTCGTTAGCCGATGTTTGTGTCCTTCCATATCGTTCAGCAACTCAAAGTGGGATAGCTTCAATTGCAAAATATTATCAGCTACCTATGGTAGTTACTCCAGTTGGTGAATTACCCAACGAGTTAGTTGATGGAAAAACTGGTGTTGTTTGTGAATCTTCTAAGCCGATCCATATTGCTCAAGGAGTTAACAGCTGCATAGATTCATTAAATGAGTTTTCTGCCAATTTGAAAGCAGAGAAAGATGAGCATACTTGGAAGAATTTTGCCCAGGAGTTAGTTGACTTTGCTAAGTCTATTCAATAGTCAAATTTCAACATAAGTCTTTCTGGGCTCGTTTACTATATTTGCCTCAATGTTTGCCGATACATTAAAAAATAAAATTATCAATCAATTTCATTTCAAATTCCTATTGAATTGGTGTGCAGTTGCTATAGTTGTAGGAAGTTTATCAGGTAGTGCGTCAGCGATTTTCTTGCTCTTTTTAGAATGGGCTAAATCTACTCGTGATGCCAATAATTGGTTGTTATGGTTGTTGCCCTTAGGAGGTTTTGTTGTTGCAGCTGGCTATCATTACTGGGGTAAATCGGTTGCGAAAGGAAATAATTTATTAGTTGAGGAAGTTCAGGAACCTAAAAAAGTTATTTCATTTTTAATGGCGCCATTAGTTTTGATTGGTACTGTTATTACTCATGTCTTTGGAGGTTCTGCTGGACGAGAGGGAACCGCTGTTCAAATGGGAGGAGCAATTGCCGACCAATTAAACTTCGTAAAAAAGTTTTCGGAGGACGATAGAAGAATTTTGTTAATGTGCGGAATGGCTGCTGGTTTTGCTTCTTTATTTGGAACACCTTTAGCGGGAACTGTATTCGCTTTAGAAATAATATTTATTGGGAAGATTAAGTATGAAGGGCTTGTTCCTGTTGTTCTTTCTGCTTTTATAGCTAATTATGTTTGTGATTTATGGCCAATTCAACATACCCATTACAATATTGGCGAGATTCCTGATTTTAACCTGATTAATGCTGGATGGGTATTGATAGCAAGCATTGCCTTTGGTTTAACATCAATGACTTTTAGTTCGGGGATGTTTTGGTTAGGGAGTCAATTTAAAAAGTTTATAGCTAATCCTTTGTTTCGCCCTGTCCTTGGGGGAACGATTGTATCAGGTTTAATTTACTTTTTCGGATTTAAATATGCTGGTTTAGGGATAGATACAATTGTTGAATCCTTTACTGTTCAGCAGAGTCCAGAGGTTTTTGCTTTAAAACTTGGTTTAACTGTTTTAACCCTTTCTGCTGGTTTTAAAGGAGGAGAAGTAACACCACTTTTCTTCATTGGAGCAGCTTTAGGGAGTGCACTAAGCTTGGTTCTCCCATTACCTGTTGGTTTATTAGCGGGTGTAGGTTTTGTAGCTGTTTTCTCTGGAGCAACAAATTCGCCTGTAGCTTGCAGTTTAATGGGAATTGAACTATTTGGGGTTGAAGGAGCAACATTTATTTTAATAGCCTGCTTCGGAGCTTATTACTTTAGCGGACACACAGGTATATATTCCTCACAAATTATTGGCCGACCAAAACATAGTTTTCTGCCTAATCTTAAGGGTAAGCGACTTTCAGAGTTAATGAAAGGCGAATAAAAAGATCAATTATAAAACCAACACTTGTAAGCCTTCTCGTTACCTACTGCGTCGGTGACTACCAGTTTTAATTCATGTTTCCCGGAAGAAATAACGCCATGTTTGTAATGTGTTAGCCGCGCTTTTTTGTAATCGTACTCCATTAAAACCCACTTGCCGTCAATGTAGCAATCGTAAGATTTAATTCCTGCAAGATTGTCGGAGATCTTAAAATCGAATTTACTTTGATTAGCAATGTTTTTACCTGAGTAGATGTTTAATGGTTTAATTGATGGTGGTATTGTATCGTGGAAAATATAAAAGTCTCCAAAGTATTTTGTTTTAAATGAATAGTAACCAACTGCATATTCTCCCACATGAGTTCTCACACCTCCCTTGGAGGTTTTTCTAATTGCTAATAATTTATTGGCAGGGATGGTTGAAGGAAAATCACATTTAATATAAATCTCGGCAGGCTTGTGAAGAGGGGTTAGGTCCGAATGAGTGTAGTGAATATCACTCCATCTTGGTTTTGGGTGAGGTGTTTGGTGGTATTTAAAATCAATGTCATTATAAAGAGCGCCTTCTGGAATTTGAATTAAGAATCCATTGTCGCTGAATTCGTTTGCCGTATGATAAAACATTTTTTGAGCAAAATATTTATGCATAGGCTTTTTTGCGAAGTTGATGGTGGGTTTTGCGTTTACCTTGAAATTCATTTTGGTGGTGTTACCAGCAACATCGGTAACAGTGTACTCCAAATCATGTAGGCCAGGCTTATCGAAGTTTATCACGCCGTTTTGCTCTGCCTTTTCATAAATACTCAATTGATTATTAGGTTCGATGTAAGATTTATGAATCCATTTATGGCGAGTTTTTTTATACTGATAGTCAGTGTGTGCGTTCAAGTATCTAGATTCCTCAAATGGAACTCTTTCCATTTTTTGTTCGAAAACAACCTTGCCATCAATTTTTAATTGAATATCGTAAACCCCACATCTATTAGATGATCCATTTATTTTGTCTAATGTTTCAATTCCGAAACCAATTTTATTAGAAACAACAGGTGTACTACCAATTGAATAACTGTATCCATTGGAAGTTGCATTGAAGTATACAGGTTTTGGCTGTCCATTTACTGTTGCGTTATCATCAAGCGGGTAAATTCGAATTCCTCTAATTATAGGCTTGATATTATCTTTAATTGGCATCCCGAATAAAAGTACATTTAGCGCATGTTCGGATTCAGTTTCTCTAATTTCGTAATGTAGATGAGGACCTCCAGATCCACCTGTATTACCAGATAAGGCGATTACTTCACCCTTTTTAATTGGGATTAACCCTGAATCGGGGTACCAATTGATGGTAAATGATTCATGGTGATATTGTTCCTTCTTTACTAAAGGGTCGAGTTTTTCTGAAAACGATTGAAGGTGAGCATAGGTTGTAGTGTATCCATTTGGATGGTCGATATACACGATTTTACCATAACCTCCATGTTGAACTTTTATTCTGGAAACATAACCATCCTCAACACCTTCTGTTTTGATGTCTATTCCTGCATGAAAATGATTACTTCTTAATTCACCAAAGTTTCCTGCTAAATAAAGGGGGATGTCTAAAGGTGGAGCAAAATAGCCTTGCGGATATTTGTTGGTTTGCCCTGAAGCTAATAAACAAAGGGCAGATAGTATGCTAAGCAAATAATGTTTCATAGTTAAATGGGAATACAAAAATCGGGTAAAAGGGAAGAAGAAATGCCTTTAAACACATAAAAGTTAGTAACAGATTTTTTTTAATTTGTTTAACTGCCACTGGAAACCTACATTTGTGGAGGTTACTTATTTCTATGGACGAAAAGAATACTTCATTAATTGTTGATAGTCTGCAGTCGAAAGTGGAGAAGCTAATAATTCAACACAAGAAGGCTAAGGAGGATCTTAAACAGCTTAAGGAGGAGAATTCTTTCCTACAAGGAAAATTAACCGATGCAAAAGTCCAGGTAAAAGAATTAGAGGAGCAAAACAAAGTGTTAAAGCTTGCTAAGTCGCTTTCTGGCAAAGAAGGTAAATCGACCGAAATTAAGTTGAAGATAAATGAACTTATTCGGGAAATTGACAAATGTATAGCACAGGTAAATAGTTAATGTCGGAAGGCGTATCCATAAAAGTAAACATCGCAGGGAAAGAATACCCGCTTAAAGTAAGTGCTGCTGAGCAGCAGGATGTTATTGCTGTTGAAAAGGAAATTCAAGAGAGTTTGGATTCGCTTAAGAATAACTATGGAG
>JAYPYW010000048.1:0-6311 GCA_038154685.1 Flavobacteriales bacterium
GAAAAGAAGGAGACACAGAGGGCGCAGAGTTTTTATTGTTTACGTCATCCTGAAACAATTATATTTAGAGGTGAAAGCTGGATGCTTTCGGTTTTAGAAGGATCTCAAGTATTGTAGGTGAATTTTACCTTTAAGAATAGTACTTGAGATTCTTCGCTATTGCTCAGAATGACGTTAAGACTTAATATCGCCAACGGATCTTTATGGTTTACACAGATTTGTTATTTTATTAGATCCGTGTGATTTCAAAGATCTGTGGGCGAATTATAACAAGCGATATTTTTAAAATAATGCGTACTTTGTGTTTACTTTTTGTTCTTTGTGGTTAAAATAAAGCTTTAGTTAGCCAATTCGCTTAAGAACTTTATTCGCATTAAACGCAATTCCTCTTCTTCGTATTCACCTTCAAATTCTTCATTTGCGGCGTCTATACAGTCTGATTCTGCTTCTTGGAAGTATTCGAAGATTTCTTCTTGTTGGTCTTCATCTAACATTTCATCGATAAAGTAATCTAAATTGATTTTAGTACCGCTGAAAACAATTGCCTCAATTTCTTCGATAATATCATCTACCGATTTTCCTTTTGCTTCAGCTATATCATCAAGTGGAATTTTACGGTCGATACTTTGTATGATGTGGACTTTTAAACCTGATTTATTGACGGTTGTTTTAACTACAAAATCCTGAGGGCGCTCAATGTTGTTTTCATCAACGTATTTAGAAATAGCTTCGATAAACGCTTTTCCATATTTCATAGCTTTACCTGCGCCAACCCCAACTATGTTTTTTAACTCTTCATTATTACATGGGTAGTTAATTGCCATGTCATCTATGGATGGGTCCTGGAATACAACAAATGGCGGTACTCCTTTTTGTTGGGCAACCTGTTTTCTAAGGTCTTTTAAGATTTTGACTAAAGTTTCATCACTAGCCGACTTCTTTTGTTTACCAGCGTAGAAGTCTGCAGGTATTTTATCATAATCGTGATTCTGAGTAAGCATGAAGCTATAAGGAGCATTTAAGAATGCTAATCCTTTCTCAGAACACTTTAATGTTCCATATGTTTCTATTTCCTTATCGATAAGACCGTGAACGATACACTGACGAATAACAGCGTTCCAGAACTTTTCGTCCTTATCTAAACCATCACCAAACTTCTCATGATTTTCAGCTCCGTATTCAACGATTTTGGCAGATTTAATTCCATTAAGGAAATTGGTTAAGAATTTGGCGTGAAACTTTTGTTTCTGATTTAAAGCTCGCATTGTACTTAATAGATGCACGATATAATCTTGTCCTTCGAACTTTTCTTTAGGATGAACACAGTTGTCGCAACCTTTATCACATTTGGTTTCGTCGTATTCCTCTCCAAAATAGTTTAGGAGCATTTTACGGCGACATACAGCTGACTCAGAGTAAGAAACCATTTCATGCAATAATTGCTTACCAACTTCTTGCTCAGACAATGGTTTACCCACTAAAAACTTCTCCAGTTTTTCAATATCCTTATATGCGTAAAAGGCAATACAATGACCTTCTCCACCATCTCGACCAGCTCTTCCTGTTTCTTGATAATAACCTTCAATACTCTTTGGGATATCATGGTGAATTACAAAACGAATATCCGGTTTGTCGATCCCCATTCCAAAGGCAATGGTAGCAACTATAACATCAACATCTTCCATTAAGAATGCATCTTGATGTTTTGCTCTAATTGGAGCATCTAATCCAGCATGATAAGGTAAAGCCTTAATGCCATTTACTCGAAGGAATTCAGCTACTTCTTCGACCTTTTTACGGCTTAAACAATAAACAATTCCAGATTTACCTTCGCGCTGTTTTATGAATTGAATAATTTCTTTTTCGAGGTTGAATTTTGGTCGGACCTCATAAAATAAATTATCTCTGTTAAATGAATCCAAGAATACCTCTGCATCCATCATTCCTAGATTCTTTTGGATATCCAACTGAACTTTAGGTGTGGCTGTTGCAGTGAGAGCTATGATTGGAACATCATCAATATTTTCTACTATACTGCGTAAACGACGGTATTCTGGTCGGAAATCATGTCCCCATTCAGAAATACAGTGAGCTTCATCTACAGCAACAAAAGAAATTTTAATTGATTTTAAAAACTCAGTGTTTTGAGGTTTAGTTAACGACTCTGGTGCGACATAAAGCAGTTTTGTTTTTCCTGCTTTTACATCTGTTTTAACTGCATCTGCTTCTGTTTTTGTTAAAGAAGAATTCAAATAATGAGCGATAGAATCATCAGAGCAATGTCCGCGTATAGCATCAACCTGGTTTTTCATCAGAGCAATTAATGGGGAAACAACAAGCGCAGTTCCTCCACACATCAATGCAGGCAATTGGTAGCAAAGAGATTTACCACCACCTGTAGGCATAATTACAAACGTATGTTTGCCTGATGTAAGGGAGTTAATAACCTCTTCTTGGCGCCCTCGAAACTGGTTGAAACCAAAATATTTCTTCAAGGCAGAAGTAGGTGAGCTTTCAATAATCTCCATTAAGTACTTTTAGTCGTTAATTTTCAATAATTTTGCACGAGGCTCAATCTTATTTTAAGTTACGGCCTGTAAATGGGTAAAACCTAATAAACACTTAAATACTTATTAACAATTGTTATCGGACAACGAAATATTAAACTCAGCCAAACAAACGCTTAATATTGAAGCAAAAAGTTTAATGGGACTAATTCCATTACTTACTGATGATTTTGTGAATGCTGTTAAAGCGGTTTACGAATGCAAGGGAAGGTTGATTGTGAGTGGAATTGGAAAAAGTGCTAATGTAGCTCATAAGATTGTAGCAACGCTTAATAGTACTGGAACTCCTGCTGTTTTTATGCATGCAGCTGATGCCATTCATGGGGATTTAGGAATTGTTTTGAAGGACGATATTGTTATGGTTTTAAGTAACAGTGGAAACAGTCCAGAGATAAAAGCTCTTGTTCCATTTATTCAGTCTAGAGGAAATAAGGTGATTGGAGTAGTTGGAAATTTAAATAGTGATTTAGGAAAACGTTCAGATTGGATTTTAAACTGTGCCGTTGAGCAAGAAGCTTGTTCGAATAATTTAGCACCAACAAGTAGTACAACTGCCCAGATGGCTCTGGGTGATGCCTTAGCAGTTGCATTGATAAATTTGAGAGGTTTTACAAGTGTTGATTTTGCAAAATCTCACCCTGGCGGAGCATTGGGGAAAAAGCTTTATTTGAAGGTTGATGAAATCGTTGAAAAGAATGAGAAACCTGAAGTAAGTGTTGATGCTAATATTACTGAGGTGATTTATGAAATGTCCTCTAAAAGACTAGGGGCTACAGCCGTTTCAGATGAAGATAAAGTTGTTGGGATAATTACTGATGGAGACATCAGAAGAATGATTGAAAAAACAAAAGACTTAACGAATGTTAAAGCAAGTGATATAATGGGACATAATCCAGTATCTTTGCAGCTTGGTACACTTGCTAGTGATGCCATGCAAATTGTTAAGGAAAAGAATATAACCCAAATTATTGTTGTTAATGAAACCGGAGCTTATACGGGAATGGTTCATTTACATGATTTAATAAAAGAGGGGATTTCAGAAGATTAATAAATGGCGGAATACTCAGGTCCAGATCCAAGTAATAAAAATAACCAGATGTCTTTTTTAGAGCATTTGGAGGTGCTACGATGGATATTCATGCGTATTATCATCGTATTGCTTGTTTTTGCTACAATAGTTTACATCTATAGAGATTTTGTATTCCATGAAATCGTAATGACATCGATCCAAGATGATTTTTGGACTTACATTAAAGCATGTGATTTTTCGGGTTGGTTAAATGGATTGGCTCCTGATTTAATTGGCCCTGATGCCATTTGTTTCGATCCAATTGACGTTAAATTATTGCCAGGAAAAGCGGCAGGTAAGTTTATGACTGCCATGATTGTGTCTTTAATAGGAGCAGTAATCTTAGGGTTTCCTTATATAATTTGGGAATTTTGGAGGTTCTTAAAACCTGCTCTTTACCCAAAGGAAAAGAAAAGCGCTAAAGGATTAGTTTTCTTTTGTTCGCTACTTTTCTTATTAGGTATTTTGTTCGGGTATTATATAATTAATCCATTGAGTGTTCACTTCCTGTTGACTTTTGATATGGGATTTGAAACATTGAATCATTTCCCTACTAATAGTGTAATGGCAATTGTTGCCTCTACAACTTTGGCTGCAGGAGTTATGTTTGAGCTTCCTGTTTTGGTTTATTTCCTTTCTAAGGCAGGAATAGCTACTCCAGAGGGGATGAAAAAGTACAGAAAACATTCCTTTATTGCTACGTTGGTTTTAGCGGCTATAATTACACCACCAGATGTATTTAGTCAGATAATCGTAGCTATTCCAATTGTTATCTTGTATGAAATTTCTATTTTCATTTCAAGAAGGGTTAATAAAAGAAGAGCGATATGAAGTTAAGAACTGACAATTTAGTTAAGATATACAAAGGACGTCGTGTAGTTAATGGTGTTTCTGTTGAAGTAAATCAAGGCGAGATTGTTGGTTTATTAGGTCCGAATGGAGCAGGGAAAACCACTTCTTTTTATCAAATAGTAGGATTCATTCAACCCGACGAAGGAGCTGTTTATTTAGATGATTTAGACATCACTAGGGTTCCGATGTATAAAAGAGCTCAGTTAGGAATTGCTTACCTCCCACAAGAAGTTTCGGTATTTAGAAAACTTACTGTTGAAGATAATTTGAAGGCTATTTTGGAAATGACTAAGCTTTCCAAAAAAGAGCAAGAAGATAAATTAGAAAGCTTACTGGATGAGTTTGGATTACAGCATGTAAGGAAGAACCTAGGGGAAGTTTTATCAGGAGGGGAGAAAAGGAGAATAGAGATTGCAAGATGCTTAACAGTTGATCCAAAATTTATTTTACTTGATGAACCGTTCGCTGGAGTTGACCCAATTGCAGTTGAAGACATTCAGGATATAGTTTCGAAACTGAAACAAAAGAATATTGGGATCTTAATTACTGATCATAACGTTCAGGAAACATTACACATAGTTGATAGAGCAAACCTTCTTTTTGAAGGAAGCATTCTTAAAACAGGAACGGCTGAAGAATTAGCTGCCGATGAGCAGGTAAGGAGAGTTTATCTTGGTCAGAACTTCGAATTGAGAAAATCATAAAATTCTAGCCTTTAGAGAGCAAACAAAAATAAATTACATTTGAAGGATGAAACAAAAAGGATATGTCATTCTAAAGGTAGTTTTACCTTTAATTTATGTCCTGATCTTTCTGCCGCAATTAAACAATCGAATTGCTCCCAATAATCATAATTTAATAATTACCCTTACCACCATTGAAAACTGGATAGAAGAGGGAACATTAAATCATAATTTTAATCTTGTTCATAGCTGGGGGAATGAAGGTGACAAAAATGTACATTATTACAAAAGAGTTATGAGTGAGGAGGGGCGAAATTATTTCGTGTCCTATCCACCTTTTGCAACGATTCTTATTTATCCTTTTTTGCAGCTTTTTCCCAAAGCTTATTTGCCTTTTGGTTTTAAACTGTTTGGAATGTTGCTTCACATACTAACCTACTTGGCATTGTTGGTTTTATTTAGAGGGAGGACTCAATTTCAGAGACTGTTCGGGGCTGCCGTTTATTTATTCTTTCCAGCAAGCATAGTGCTTTCTGGAATGTACTATCCTGAACAATTGATTCTATTTTTATCGGTGCTAATTACTATTACTATTCAAAACAAAAAGTCACCTATTTTGATAGGGTTTCTATCCTTTCTTTTGATTTATACAGATTGGTTAGGAGTTTTGATTATAGGTTCTATGTTGATAATGCAATTATTGAAAAAGCGTAATGTTCCAATGTTTCACATGCTTATCGGAGCTTTCTCTGGGGTAATATTATTGGTTTTCCAATACAGTTTAATTGATGGTCTGGATGGATTAATACAAGGTTTAAAAATTAGATATTTAGAAAGAGCAGGGATTTTTCCTGAGGAATATTCTGACAGAGGAGTTAATCTTTTTTCAAGTCAATCATTTCAGTTTTTAAAAGATCATTTCTTGCATGCCAGTGCCATAGTGCTAACGATCGTTTTATTACTTAAACCAAAGTTGAAACACACTAACCTTTTGTTTTGGGTGTTGGTTTTACCTATCAGCGTCCATTTAATTTTACTTTTTAACTCAAACATCTTACACTATCAAAACCTAAGTAAAGTAGGTTTGCTATTAGCGGTTGTTAGTTCTACTGTTACTCTTGAAGGAAAGCGGAGCTGGAT
>JAYPYW010000048.1:6334-24042 GCA_038154685.1 Flavobacteriales bacterium
GTCTTATTGGGGAGATTACGCTGTGGATCAATCTGTTTATGAAGATTCGGCTTTTATAAAAGCTAATAATGAACCTAATAAGGTGATGATAATTGAGCAAGATGGATTTGGGGAAAACTTGGTTATTTTGAGTTATTTAACCAAAAGGAATTTGGTTTGGAGTAACTCTATTGATGATGCTCAGAAGATGCTGGAATCTTCCAATCAAAGGGAGTTTGTGCTACTCAACTTAAAGCAAAGATCAATTACTTCAGGAAAGGCTTTAAATCAATAGCTAGTTTTTCGGATAATGTTATGGCTGCATCCTTGTTAAGGTGTATGTAATCATGGAAGTCTTGTAGGCTTTTAGACCAATTACTATAATCTATAATATTTCCGCCTAATTCGTTTTTTAGGGCTTCGAACTTAGTTTTGCCTAGATAAGGAGGAAGGATTATAATTAGATTGTTTTTATCATCAATTTGGCTAGCCATTTCCTTAAACGCCGTGATTTTTGTAATTGAAAAGTTGAAAGGCCTAACATCTTCATGATAACCATTATTACTATTAAACTCTTTGTTTATAAAGTGATTACCATATTTATCGAATTCATTATACTCTTTTCCTTTCAGTATAATAGACCAATGCTCTGCATTAAAATGATAAATTTGGCGCCATCCAAATAAATAATTTAAGTCATTACCTAACTGGTGTGAAAATGGTGTGAAAAAGGACGATTTATTTAGCTTGGAGTGAACATCTTCCTTGAACTCGTAAGGATTAACCACCCAAATAATAGTCTTGTTCTTGTTGATTTTAGCAAAGTTTTTTAAGTGGTCTAATTGATTAAAAAATGCTCCTGAAATTCCGAAGTTATAACATGATATTCCCAGATTATTTTGAAGAGTTTTAGCATCAAAATTGATATAAGCGGTGCTGGATCCCCAAATTGATAACTCTGGATTATTAGAAAGAGATTTGGCTACTTGACTAAAATTTGAATTTGAGGAATTTTGAATTAGTCGATCAACAAAAAAGTTTCTCAGTAAAAATCCAGAGATAATCACAATGAAAATGAATGATATGTTTTTAATCAATTTCATTAGAATTGTAAGTAAATAAAGGGAGTTGAGCCACTATAACCAAAAAAACATAAAACAGCGAACCAAAATAACATAGATCTCAAATTATGTTTTTTAACCTTCAGAGTAATTATTGCTAAAGCTGGAAGCCCAAATATTAAAATAAACCAATCGGAATAGGTAAGTGAGAGTTCCATTGATTTATAAGATATAATGCCAGATAAATTATAATTGGAGAGGGTATAAATACTATCGGCGATAAAAAGTTTGATAGCGGAAAGATCAAAACTTAAACTAGAAATGATATTCAAATCAGTTATACTTTCTACCCTAAAAAAGGTCCAAGAAAAACAGATCAGAGAAAAGGTAATTAGCCAATTTAAAGGCTTTAAGTTAATCTTTTGAAATAATACTCTGTCTAGCATAAAAAGGGTGAAACATACAATACCCCAAAGAATATAGGTTAGCTTTAATCCGTGCCATAAACCAGATAAAAAGAAAACAACAAACCCTCCAATTATCCATCCTTTGTTAATGTTTCTATAAACGTATTTTTTAAACCAACGATGAAAGGTGATGTGCCAATTTCTCCAGAAACCAGAGATACTTGTGGCAAGGTAGGGTTGGTTGAAGTTATTACTTAATTCAATTCCTAGGATCTTTGCCACACCAATCGCCATTAAGCAATAACTAGAAAAATCCAGTAGGATTTGAAAAGTGAAAGCTAGAATACTTATTAAGAAAAACCAGCCGTCGAAATTATCTGGAGAACTAAAAAACTGATTTATTAAAGATCCACAACGATCAGCGAAAACTAATTTAAAAACAAGTCCTTTTAAAATGATGGATGTTCCAAGTATTAAATTATCAGATTGTATTTTTTTTGGTTCAGCAATTTGAGGCCCCAAATGATCGAATGATTCAATTGGTCCTGCAATTAGCTGTGGAAAAAAAGCGATGTAATTAGCAAAGTTTAGTAATGTTATTGCCTTCTTTTTGTCGAATATGAAACTTAATGCCTGAAATGAGAAGAAGGATATACCAATGGGCAACAAATAATTATTAGGTTGGAGTTTAAAGCAGGCAAGCAAACTCAAATTGAAAATTGTCGCGACTAGGTTTTTCCTATTAATATCACTTTTAGCGATTAAATAATTGATCAAAATAGATCCTATTAAAACTCCGCATAAAATCGGAGAAATAGTGGCGTAAATGGAGATACTTCCAAAAAGTATCCACCATTTTAAAAACCTGGTTGGTATAACCTGGTAGATTATGAGAAAAATTATAACATTTATTAAGAATGGTACAGATGTAATTTCCATTCATTATTCCTTTTTGGCAGTAATATTCTCAACAATACTTAGAAGAATGTAGAGAACAAGAATAACAGGAATTGCTAAGTAAGTAAATAATATTGTAGAGATAATTCCTGAGATTATTAGTATATACCTAAAAGCGTTTCCTTTAAAACCAAACCCTTTGAATTTAAGTGCAATCAACGGAAGTTCTGCAATTAATAAATAAGAGAACAACAAAGTAGAAATGATTAAAATGGTAGGGTTTGAAATAATTTCGTGGATAAAATCAGTAGATTCTGCATTTAGCCAAATTAATGGAATAGTTAAGAAAAATAAAGTGTTGGCAGGAGTAGGTAATCCAATAAATGAAGTGGATTGACGAGTATCGATATTAAATTTCGCTAGTCTTAAACCAGAGAATACAGTTACCAGAAAACCGATAAAAGGAATGTATTCTCCATTTTCGATTAATCCTGCAAAATCAGAATAGTTGGTTGTCTTTAATAAAGCAACGTATAAAATAGTTCCTGGGACAAAACCAAACGAAACCATATCAGCTAAGGAGTCTAACTCTTTTCCAAGCTCAGATTGAACTTTTAGCAACCTAGCGACGAAACCATCAAAAAAATCGGCAATTGCTGAAACAAAAATCAAAATAACCCCTAAAAGGTAAAAGTGATTTAAAAACGATAAAACAGCGATACAACCACAAAATAGGTTTAAAGCCGTAAGTGTATTTGGAATGACAGATTTCAATTTAATTGACTTTGATAGACAAATATAATCAAGTTTTAAGCAACCTTTTGGCGATAAATTACGCCATATAATAGAAGTAGTTAAAATGCGTTAAAATACGTGGTAAGTTTTATGTATTTTTAAACGCGATATGATTAAAATGATAGGGAAAACAAAAAATATATTCTTCTTTTTAATTTTAATAAGCTCTGCTATCACTGCTCAGGTTAAGTATAGTAACGAGTTTTTAAACATTGGTGTAGGAGTTCGTTCCGCAGGAATGGGTAATGCTGTTGTAGCTAGTACAGAGGATGTTACAGCGGGATATTGGAACCCAGCTGCTTTACTTAAACTTGAAAATAATATTGAAATAGGCTATCAACACAGTGAGCTTTTTGCAGGTGTTGCTAACTATGATTATGGTGGTTTAGGGTTTAAAATTGATGATGTTTCTTCTGCGGGATTCTCTTTTATTAGAACAGGGGTTGATGATATACCTGACACAAGAAATTTAGTTGATGCTAGTGGAAACTTTAATTATGATGCCATTGAAAGCTTCTCGAGTGTAGATAATGCCTTTATTTTTCACTATGCCAGAAAAATTGGTCCAGAGCCTTTATCTCTAGGAGGAAGTGTGAAAATTGTGAGAAGAAAAGTGGGGCAGTTTGCTAATGCAATTGGTTTCGGAATTGATGTAGCTGCTTTGTACGAATTGGAAAAAGTTAAACTCGGTGCTTCGCTGAGAGATGTTACAGGAACTTTTAACGCTTGGAGCTTTAAACCTGAAGAGTTGGCGGAATCATTTGCTTTAACGGGAAATGAGATTCCAACAAATTCCCTTGAAGTCACTGTTCCTCAAATGGTTTTAGGAGGAGGTTATTTATATGCAATCAATGAAAGTTTTGAAGTGTATCCTGAAATGGATTTATCCGTAACATTTGATGGTAAAAGGAATACTTTAATAAGATCTGGTTTCGCAAGTATTGATCCCAGAATTGGTTTAGAGGCCAACTATAAAAAAATGGTTTACCTAAGAACCGGAATAAATGGATTCCAACAGGCCGCTACCATCGATGGAGATGAAAAGTGGTACAGCAGTCCATCTGTAGGAGTTGGAATTAAGTTTAAAAAAGTTGCCCTTGACTATGCCTTGACTAATATCGGAGGAAGTACTGGTTTTTACGCCAATTCATTCTTCATAAGATTTGGAATTAACAAAAGGAATTAAAGGTTTAGATGATAAAGAAAATAATATTCAGTTTAGTACTTCTTCCAATGTTTTTAATTGGGCAGGACCAAAACTCCTGGATTAACTATGACCAGAATTATTTTAAATTCCCTGTTTCAGAACAAGGGATTTACAGAATTGAGTTTGAAGATTTAGTAGGTGCAGGAATTAATGTTACTTCACTTGATCCAAGAAATCTTCAAATATTTGCCAAGGGAGTTGAAATTCCAATTTACATTCAAGGAGAGTCAGATGGATCTTTTGATTCAGGTGATTTTATTGAGTTTTTTGGAGAGAAAAATGATGGGTGGTATGATCATAACCTCTTTTCTGATTCAAGCCATAATGTAAATCCATTCATAAGTATGTTTAGTGATACACTTTATCACTTTTTAACTTGGAATGGGAGTACTTCAAATGAAAGGTATGTTGATGATCTTGATCTTGAATTTGGAGATTATTCACCAATAGACTATTATTTCAAGAAGTTTGTTTCTACAGCAGCAACTGGGTTCAGTGTTGGACAAATTACGAATTTTGGATGGGCTGTTCCTGAGTATTCAAAGGCGGAAGGTTGGTATGCAAGTCAAGTAGAAAGTACAAAAACAGCAACATCCCGAAGTACTTTAGCAAACGTATATACCAGTGGACCCTCGGCTGAGATAGAGGTTAAATTATTTGGTTTAGGTCCTGCTAATCACCTTGTTGATGTAAATGTAAACGGTAACGAAATCTACAATGATTTCTTTTATGGTAAAGATGATGTAAATATAATCGAGACAATTCCTGCTTCTTGGTTATCCGGTACAGCGGAGGTTAAACTGAGAAGCTTAGCTACAGAAGACGATGCTAATGATAGATTTGGTATTTCTTACATAGACTTTAAGTATCCTAAAACTATGGATATGGACGGGGTTAGTACTGAATTGATGTATATCCCCTCTGGAGCAGAAGCAAAGGACCTCTTAATAATGGAGAATTATAATAACCTAAGTTCAACGGTTAGAATATTCGATCTTACTGCTAAAAAGAGGATTCCCGTACAACCTTTATTGGGAAAGTATTATGCCTTGGTTCCAAATAATGGTAAAGAAAGAAAGTGTTTTTTAACCGCTGAGGCTGCTGTAAAAAGTATAAGTGGTCTGCAATCGGTTAGTGAAGGATCCTCAAAGTTTGTTAATTATCAGCAATTAATATCAGATAAGGGAGGTGTTGATTTCTTATTACTAACAGGAAGAAAGATGTTGGAAGGTGGTGAGGAGTATGCCGATTATAGAGAAAGTAAGGGGTTGAAAACGGTTCTTGTCGATATGGATCAACTATACGACCAGTTCTCATATGGTATTAGAAAACATCCGCTATCAATTAGGAATTTTTGTGATGCCTTAATTAATGCTTGGGACGAAGACCCTCAGTACTTGTTCTTAGCAGGTAAATCTATCAGTGCCGATAATTCTAGTTTTAGATTTGGGAGTAAATTTGAAAATTGTGTTGTTCCTACTTGGGGTGTTTTAGGAGCTGATGTTGGATTCACGTCTGGCTTAAAGCCTGGTTCTATTTTAGATCCAACAATAGCAACTGGAAGATTAGCAGCTAAGAATAACGAGGAGTTAAGAAACTACCTAAGAAAAGTAATGGATTATGAGGCTGCTGAGCATGGTGATTGGATGAAACAGATTCTTCATTTTGGTGGTGGTTCAACTTCAGCTGAACAAAAGCAGTTCAAAGAATACTTAGAGGAATATGAGGGGATTGCCGAGGATACGATGTTTGGAGGTAATGTGCATACTTTCCTTAAAAATTCTTCTGATCCATTGACGATAAATTTATCAGATTCGGTTACCACCTTAATAAACGAAGGGGTTTCTATAATGACTTTCTTTGGTCATGCTTATGGAAATAATTTTGATCAGAGTATTGATGAGCCAGAAAAATATGATAACACTGGAAGGTATTCCTTCATATTAGCAAATTCCTGTTTGATTGGAAACATTCATACATCAAATGATGAAAGTGGTAGTGAACGATTTGTTTTAGCGGAAGATAAGGGAGCAATTGGTTTTCTCGGTTCTTCTTCATTAGGAGTTCCTGGTTATTTGTATCAGTATTCTCGTGACTTTTACGAAAACTTTAGTAAAGATTTTTATGGTGAAGCTGTAGGTAAAGTATTAATGGAGAGTGTTAAGGATATGCAAGATTCTAGCAATGTTTTAAATAGAGATGTTGCAATGCATATGACTTTACATTGTGATCCTGCAATTGTGCTTAATTCAATGCAATTACCGGATTATACTGTTTATAGAGATGATGAATTGACTGAGCCAGGAATTCGTTTTAACCCCCAAAACGTAACAAATGATATTGATTCATTTGATATCACGGTTGAGATTAAAAACATTGGTATGGCTAAAGGGGACACTTTTACAGTATTAGTCACAAGGGATTTCCCTGGAGTTGGTTTTCCGGATACAACATATTCAATTAGAATTGACAATATTAGATACTCAAAAGAGATTACTCTTAGATTACCAGTTGATAAGATTAATGGTGTTGGTTTAAATAGATTTTCAATTAGAGTTGATGCATTAGGGGAGGTTGATGAGCTTACAGAATTAAACAATAATATAGATTTAGACTTCTTTATAGGTTCGTCTGATTTGGTCCCTGTATATCCTTATGAATTCTCAGTTGTTCCTGAGCGAAGTAATATACTTAAAGCGTCCACGGGGAACCCATATTCTGCTCCTACCAATTATGTATTCCAAATTGACACTAGTGATAAATTTGATTCCCCGGTAACAACCGAGTTGATTATTAATTCATCTGGCGGAGTGGTTGAATGGGATCCAGCAGATTCTCCTGAGTTAGCTAGTTTTTATAGCAGGTTTAGTGATGCTACAACAATATCAAGACCACAAGTTTATTTTTGGAGAGTAAGTGTTGATTCTGCCATTGCCGGAGAGTACAATTGGAAAGAAAGCTCTTTTCAGCATGTAGCCGATAAAAGTGGATGGGGGCAATCTCATTTTCATCAGTTTAAAAACGATGATTTTGAATTCATAGATTATAACTACGGAGCAAGAAATTTTTCTTTCATCGAGCAGTTTAAAACTCTGTCCGCAAAGACCCACGCCTCAGCTGGTTCTGAATCAATAAGACAAGAAACCAAATATGAAATAGACGGAGCAATTCAAGCATTTGAGTCTTCGCAATGGAGTAGAATGTTTTTCTTGGCGGTTATTGATAGAAATACATTGGAGCCTTGGCATACTAAGGAGCATGGTGATTATGGGCATGTAAATTATGATCCTGATAAATATATTCCTCATTGGAATGCTTACAATTTCTATTTTGTGAATAACAGTTCTGCTGGAATTGACACTATGATGGATTTTGTTAATGATGTTCCTGATAGTAACTACGTTTTATTTTACACGTTTAGAGGGCATAATTGCAAAACTTGGCTTGATGGAAAACCTATTTCAGCTGAATATGAAACGTTTCTTTCTAATATAGGGGCTGATGTAGATTCATTAAAAAACTACCCTGATGCTTGGCCATATATCTTATTTTTCAAAAAAGGAGATGCTAGTTCCACTATTGAAAGTTTTTCATCAGATGGTTCTGATTTTATTTACCTAAGTGGTGAAATGAAAAATAACTGGTTCAATGGTAGAGTTCGATCACCATTGATTGGACCAACAACAAGTTGGGAATCTTTTCACTGGGAGATAAGTTCCAAAGAACCTCTCAACGATAGAGATACATCTCTAGTGAATGTTTATGGTATTGATGAAGCTGGTAATGAAACACTAGTTATCGGTAACCTACCGTCGAGTGGAGATATTTTAACCCTAGGAGATTCTATTGATGCTTCGCTTTACCCATATATTAGATTAGAAGCCTTTTTTGCTGATGATTCCTTAAGGACACCGGATGAATTAGTAAGGTGGCAAGTTTTACACGAGGAGATTCCTGAAGCTGCAATTAATCCGTTAAAACTTTCAGGATACACCTTAATAGATTCGGTCCAACAAGGTGAAGATTACGTTTTTGTTACTGCGATTGAGAATATATCTTCGGTTGCAATGGATAGTATCCAAGTAAGTTATAGAGTTATTGATAATAAGTTTAAATCGCTTCCTTTTGAGTATACTATCAAAAAGCCATTGGCTCCTGGAGAGGTTTTGTATGATACAATATATATTCCAACAACTGAGCTTATTGGGTTAAATGATTTATGGTATGAAATTAACCCATTTGAAGGACCAAAAGAATGGCAGTTAGAACAATATCATTTTAACAACTTATTCCTACATAAATTTGGAGTTTTCCCTGATGAAATAAACCCAATTCTAGACGTTACTTTTGATGGGATTCATATATTGGATGGGGATATAGTTCATCCTAAACCAAACATTGTTATTACTTTGGATGATGAGAACCAATTTTTGAAATTGGATGATGAATCTTTAGTTCAGCTTTATTTAAACTATCCGCGATTAACTAACGATCCTACTTTAAGAGATGAGGATTCGATCGTATTTGTTGATCCAAGTTCATACATTTTTACGCCTGCGGAACTTCCTAAAAACAAATGTACAATTGAGTTTACAGGAGATTTCCCGATGGATGGTGTTTATGAGTTAAGAGTTTTAGCGGCAGATAAGTCAAGTAATGTCTCAGGAGACGGAGATGGTTCGGTAGATTACAGAATTAAATTTGAAGTAATAACGGAATCTAGCATTACTCAATTGATTAACTATCCAAATCCATTTTCTACGTCAACTCGATTTGTTTTCACTTTAACCGGATCTGAGGTTCCTGATAATATTTTGATTCAGATTATGACTATCACAGGTAAGGTGGTTAGGGAGATTACTCAGGAAGAATTAGGTCCTATTAATATTGGTAGGAATATCACAGAGTTTGAATGGGACGGAACTGATGAATATGGAGATAAGTTAGCAAATGGTGTTTATTTGTATAAGGTTCAAGTCCAAAAGGATGGGGCTGATATGAATAAAAGAGATGTGAACGTTTCTTCTTTTGAGGGTTCTTCTAAGCTTACGGATAAATTCTTTAAGAAAGGGCTTGGGAAGATGTATATAATACGATAATGGGTGTTGAGATAGAAAGGAAATTTCTGGTAAAAGCATTGGAATGGGAAGCGCTTACTAAACCAAATCCAAATTATTTAAAGCAGGCTTTTATTGCTGAAGAAGATTTGAAAGTTGTTCGAGTTCGAATATACAATGGAAAAGGCCTTCTAACTATAAAGGGGAAGTCTGAGGGAATAAAACGACTCGAATTTGAGTATGAAATACCTCTCGAAGACGCTCAATCATTAATTCAAAATCTTGGCGGGCCAGTTATTGAAAAAGATAGGTTTGTTATTCCGCAAGGAGAATTGAAATGGGAAGTTGATGTTTTTTATGGTAAAAATGAAGGTTTGATTGTAGCTGAAATTGAACTCGATTCTGAATCTGCTCAATTTAAAAAACCTAATTGGGTAGGTGAAGAGGTGAGTGATGATCCTAGATACTTTAATTCAAGTTTGCAAAAACACCCCTTTAAAGCTTGGTGAAGCTTTAATTTTTAAGTTTCCACTTAAGGCCAAATCTTAAATATTGCTTATAAATAGGGTAGTTTTCCCCGATAAACAATTGGCGATTAAGCAAGTAGAACGAATTGTCATACTTTACATAAAGGTCTGCTGGTCCAATTCTTCCAGCGAAAAACCAATCTACAACAGGTGTGCCTCCAACACTTTGAGATCCTAGGTGATAGTGTCTGATTGCTGGGTTATAGTTAAGTCCGGTGTATTTAGAAAAGTAATTAAATGTTCCTCCGATAGTAAATGGAAGTGTTCTATAGTTGAAATGAAAAGACAACGTAGATCTTGTAATAGTAGATGGTACCCTTATAATATCGCTTGATGAGTTCTGATAAATAAGTCCAGTTTTAAGTTTTAACCATTTATTTCCTATTTCATTTTTAAGGTGAATTTTAGCAGTATTAATACTTTCAGAAGTTTGTTGTGGAAGACTGGATAAATCCAAGTAAATAAAGTCATTTAAGTTCTGAAATTCAATATCTATAATTGTTTTGTAGGCAGTTAAATCAATAACAGAGTTTAACTTTAGTCTACTTATAGGTTTAAATGAGTTATTCCATTGGTGATGATTACCGAAGTAATTTAAAAATAAGTAGGATGGAGTTTGAGCGAAATATTCACCCAAGAGTTGAATATTTGTATGGTAAATCTTCGTGGTTTCATTAAGTTTTTTAGATAAACCAAATGAACTGAATGTTTGGATCTTATAGTTATTTACCCATGAGTTTTCCAAGTGATATTGTGCTTTGAACCCATACGTGTTTGATTGCCCAAATATATTACCAGAGACATAGGCAAAAGAATTATTTAAGAAATCATAATTATGCCATTCCTTATTAATTCCAACTTTAAAGCTGTTTACTCCTGTTTTTCCTTTTGTCCCAAAGCTAATAGAAGGATTTAATATTACTTTTTCAAAACCTACAGAATCAAAAGTTGAGGTGGTGTCGAGATAATTAATATCGAAAAAAGCTGAATCAATATCCCTTTCTTCTAACGAGAAATCGTATTTATTTTGAGCAAGTCCACCGTTAATACCAAGATTTAAGAAAGTTTCCTTTTCAGTAATCGAATCAAATTTTGATAACAATGTAAATTCGTTATTTAAATTAATTCGTTGCTCGAATAAATTGTTTTGAGCAGTGTTTAAATTAGAGAATATATTGGCAATTGTAAATTCATCAACGACAGCTAAGGAATCTTTGTTATAAATCCCTCCATTTTCGCTAATGCTAGCCTGATTCCTAAAGTAGGAAAATTGGACTTTCCATCTATCTCTAAAAGGCAATTCAGCTCCGAATGCAAAATTATTTCTTACACCTCTTGTATTATTGTACAGAGGCTCAGATGCATTCCTATTAAACTTCGCTGAAATTTTAGATTTTCCAATTGCTCTTTTGAAGTCTGCTGTAAACCAGTGTGTGGTTGGATAACCATGATCGTATTTAGCAGTCAGTACAGGAACTGTATCAACTTTAAAATCAATTGTGTCGAACACCATCATGAAATACTTGGACTTCCATCCAAAATCTTCCGTATTTAAAAGCACTGGAAACTTGTATAAACCAGAGTTAACAGCAAAAAAGGATGGTGTAAATAAATCCTCCTCAGGATCTAATAACGTAGAATAAATAAGTGTTGTGTCAAGAGAATGAAGTGCGTTTTGCTTTATGATTTTTTGAATAACTACTCTTTCCGTTTGAGCTGAGTCGGTCCCATTAAATGCAAATGCATTTTGAAATAAACTAAAAATCGAGATTATAAAAAGTAAGCGCCTCACAAAAATATTCGTATTAAAACGTAAAAATAGCCAAAACAAAGGAATGACGATGAGGAGAAAAGTTAAATAAGATTTAAATTACTTTCTAGGCTGCCATTCAATTTCATTAGCTCCAAGTTCCTTGCTAAGTTTTCTACCCAAAACAAAAAGGTAATCTGATAAACGATTCAAATATTTAATGATTAATGGATCTACTTCCCATGTATGGCTTAATCTAACAACTTGTCTTTCTGCTCTTCGGCAAATACATCGAGCAATGTGTGTATATGAAACGGTTGTATGTCCGCCAGGTAATACAAAGGCAGTCATAGGAGGCAGCTTTTCATTCATTAAATCAATTTGCTTTTCAAGTCTGTTTACATCTTCCTCTGAAAGCTGAGGCAACTTAATACCACTTTTTTTCTGATCATTTGCCAGATGGGAACCAATTGTAAATAATCTATCTTGAATTTCGATTAATTCTACTAAAACTGGTTGCTTCCAAATTTGATCCCTAATTAAACCAATATAAGAATTCAACTCGTCGGTAGTTCCGTAAGATTCAATTTGAAGTTCAGCTTTAGAAACTCTAGTACCTCCTAATAAAGATGTTTCTCCTAAATCTCCAGTTTTAGTATAAATTTTCATGGTGCCTAAGTTAAAACTTGGTCGTCAAACCACTGTTAACTTGAAGCTAAATTTTATTGATGAAATAATTACTCAAACTGAATTTCCATCTCTACACGTCGGTTTTTCTGTCTTCCTTCTGGTGTAGAATTATCCGCGATAGGTTTCGTTTCTCCAAAAAACTTTAATTGAAGGTTGTTAGGGTTTACACCTTTTTCAACTAAGTATTTTTTGGTTGATTCAACCCTGTTTTTAGATAAAACTAAATTGTCCTGTGCGTTTCCAACATCATCTGTATGTCCTTCAATTAGTAACACCCATGTTTTCTTGTTTACCAACATTTCAGCAAGGGCATCTAAAGAAGGGAATGATTCCTCGAGAATAATTGATTCACCAGTTTCGAATTGAAGATTTTTAAATGCAAATTCTAAAATTTCCTCTTCTTCATCGTCGATTATTGGACATCCAGCGTTTGAACTATCTCCAGGAGTTTTTGGACATTCATCTACTTCGTCTAACACACCATCGTAGTCTTGATCTGCTAATGGACAGCCTTCATTTTCTTTAGGACCAAAATCTGTTGGACATTTATCTTTCTTATTAATAATTCCGTCACCATCGTCATCTTTTTCAGGACAACCATGATTATCAATTGCTCCCACAACATTTACACAACTATCTGCATAATCGAAAACACCGTCTCCATCTGAATCCGGGCAACCTAAGTTTTCAAGTATACCAGGAAGATCTGGACATGCGTCTAGTCTGTCAATAATACTATCTCCATCAGAATCTGGACAACCGTCAAAATAAGCCAATCCTATTTTATCAGGACAATTGTCTTTCGAATCAGTGATTCCATCTCCATCTCTATCTGGGCATCCGTTTAAGTCTTTCACTCCAGGAACAAATGGGCACTCATCATGCATATCAGCAACTTTATCTCCATCTGTATCCGGACAACCTCTAAACTCCTCTAAACCGGCAACATCAGGACATTTATCCTGGGCATCAGGAATACTGTCACCATCAGAGTCCGGACAGCCTTTGAATGCCCATAAACCAGGGATTTCAGGGCACTTGTCTTTTGCGTCGGAAACTCCATCTTTATCGAAATCTTCAGGACGGAAATGAAGAGAAGTCACTTTTACACCAAAATGGATATTTCCAAAATAGTTTTCATCTTTCCATAAGTAGGTTCCAATATCTCTTGTTCCAATAAGAAATGGTCCAAACATTACGTTTACACCTAAATGTGTATTACCTGTTCCGGTGTGGGAAACAGGGGCATAAACACCAACCCACCTCCAGTCCCATCTCGGGGTTACGGTGAATCGATTGTTATAATTTACACTTAGTAATCTATCTCTTTTAAAAGAATGAAAGTAAGTTGCGTTAACATAAAAACCTTTGTGGATATTATAATCCCCTTGTAGACTTAAAGACGTAGGAAGGGCCATTCGAAACGATTCGATGGGGGTGGTTGTGTTGAAATTTTCGGTAATCGCCTGTTCGAATTGGTTAAGCGACCTTAATTCGTATTCTAATACATCAAAATTGGCGTTGTTTGGATCAAGCTCCCCTGCAGATCCCGCTTTGTAATTAACAAACCCTAGGTCAGATAAAGTAATTCCTAACCTCAATTTATGCTTACTCATTTCTCTTGCTGGATTCATTTTCCCATCCATTTCATATTCCATTGAGTCCGGTTTTGCTCTCCATTCATAATTAAGTCCTAGGTCCAAACCGAAACCAATTCCATTGAATTTAAATGAATTCCCTTTCCAACCGTTATCAAGATTTGCAGAGGTAAAGAAATTAACATCTTGCCCCGTAACGCTTATTGTTGAGTCTGGGTTTACTGTTGTTGTAAGATTTCCAAAATCTATAGCACCAGCATGAGCTCCTTGAGTTAGTTTTAATTTAGCCCCTCCACTAATCCAATGATGATTCTTTTTTAGTAATTCTTGTCCGTAAAAAATCCCGTATTCATTCCATGCGGCCGTGGAGAAATTAGTTTCTTCATTTGTAATTGGTAAACCTATAAAATCATTGTTTTTTACTCGGGAATGATAAAGGTTAGCAAAAGATTCTGACACATTTCTAATATTAGATAATGTTCTGTGTTGGGTCATAAAACCAATACTCTGTCTTTCGTTTAAGGTTAAAAGAAATGAAGGTCCCAAGAGATCTGCATTTATGAATACATTCTTTTCTGTACCATCATTATTTAAAACAACCGATTCCCAAAGATCTTCAGCAAAAGGGTAGAAGATATTTTGATTAATTCCCAAGAAGTTGTTGTCGATAGTCATTGACACAGTAAAAAAGCTGATGTCTAATTTAGTTCTTGAATCAACAACACTTGCTGGATTGTAGTTTATACCGTTTACTCCTGAGTAATTACTTGTAGCATATCCTTCCATGTATTGCCCAAATACAGGTGAAATAGCTAAAAGGATTAGCAATTGAAAGATTAAATATTTTTTCATTTAACTGAAAGTTAACTCATTGATATCAACTCTTTACTCGAAAAATTGAAAAATGTTCAGTTTTATTGCTCTTAACTTTTGAATAGGGAATTATCTGTTGTTTTTTATGATGTTTCATAGGTTGTAAATGTTAGTGAAAATTGAATTAAACTATCGTTTTTGATATTAAATTAACTGTTTTTGGGTGGTGTCTTGTTGTGTGAGAATAATTTCATTTCATCTAAAAATATTGCGTTTCATCTATTAGTCATTGTAATGTAACGTTTACACCTTTACTTTTTTGAACGTCGAACGTAAATTTGTTTAGAACGGAAGAAAATGGCGAAAAGAGGAAAAGATATTATGAATTTGAAGGGTAAGATAGTTACAACATTCTTCGTTACGTTAATTACCTTAGTTAATGCTCAAACTCCAGGTGAATTAATTACAAGCTATTTACCTGTAGTACCTCAAACTTATATCAATCCGGATGGAAACAGCTGGGTTACTTCTTCATCAGGGGCTTATGTTACAGACGATCAAACAGAATCTGAGATTTCTTGGGTTGGAATTCCTCAAGTAGATAGTGAGCCAAACGGAGATTTAAATGTAGGAGGTAGTTGCGGAACTACAGATATTATGGATGACCCTGCGTCTGGTGCAGATGCAAGTTATGTTTACTTTTCTGATGCTGACGGAATTCCTAATTCGGGGGATGAATACATTTTTTACAGATTAAGAATTGCAAAGGATCCAGGTAGTGGAAATTTTGGTTTTAGTGTATTAATTGATATTGATGATAAATTCGGGACTGAGGATACTGATTCCGTTGAAGGGAACCCTGGTTTTGAAATGGAAATTAGAGTCGTTAACGGTGGAGGTTCTAAAGGAGTGTATTTGGATAGTGTTAATGCTACAACTTCAGGTGTAACAAAAGCTTCTTACAACCTAAATGTTTATACTCAAAGATCTTATGCTTTGTCACAGAACGCTTCTTGTTCAAGTAAACCTGCAGTTTTTTATGATTTTATGGTTCCTTTTTCTGACATAGAAACACATTTCGGAATTTCAAATAGTGACCCAATGAGGTTAGTCGGTGCAACTTCCATTAATGGAGCAAGTGTTTTAGGAACTACAGCTTCTGATATTGCAGGAATAAATGATGATAATTACGCTAATTCTGTAGCAGGACAAGATCAAGCTTTTTCAACCTTTATTAAAGGTCAATCAGGTTCTTCTGCAACTGAATCAACAGGGTTTGGAATCCTTCCAGTCGAATTAATTGCTTTTGATGGTGAGAAAATGGAAGGGTATAATGAGATCAATTGGACAACTGGAATGGAATTGAACAACGACTATTTCGAAGTTCAGAAATCGTTAAACGGAAAAGATTTTAAAACTATTGGAGAGGTTAACGGAAACGGATCTTCAGAAACTGAAATTGATTATGTTTATTACGATATGCACCCAAATGAATCTTCTTATTATCGATTAAAACAAGTTGATTTTGATGGTTCAACAGAATATTCAAAAACTATTTATGTAGGAGCGACTTACGCAGATAGAATCTCAATGAATATCAAAGAAAACGGGAAATACATTAATGTAAATCCAAGCAATTCAACTGCAACTATTGTTATTACTGATATGAGAGGGGCTGTTGTTATTAACGAAACCATTAACACTATGAGTTCTATTGATTACAGCTGGTTATCTTCAGGTTTTTATGCGGTGACTGTTCAAAACAGTAATGAAAAAATTTCTAAGAAGTTTATAGTGAAGTAAATATTGTAGTATATTAATGCTACAATCGCCTCGTATGAATAAGTTTCTTTTTTCTGTAGTTTTCCTTTTTTCATTTACGCTTTACGCAGATCCAACGGATACATATTTAGTTAATAAAGTAGGTTCAACTCCAATAATTGATGGGGATTTATCAGATTGGGAAGGTGTTTCAACGGTAAGTTTTAAAGTTCATACTGACGGTTCTGCGGGATCAACTAGTGGCACAGGGAAAGCAGTTTGGGATAATGAAGCAATTTATTTCGCTTTTGAGATAAATGATTCCGATGTGAAAAGTAATTACACTGATCAGGATGATAATCTTTTTAATAACGATGATCTCGTTGAGATTTTTCTTGATTTTGATGGAGATCAAAAGCATTATTTAGAGTTGGGTGTTAGTGCAGGAAATGTTAATTATGATATGACTGTTTGTCCATCTGTTTCTTGTGGAACATGGGGTGGAAGTTCAATTTGGGATATTTCAGGGCTTGAAACCGCAGTTACCGTTTCAGGGACGCTTAACAACTCATCAGACGTTGATGAGGGCTATATTGTGGAGGTTAAAATTCCTTTTTCGGGATTAACTTCAGCTCCAGAAGCAAATTTTTCTGTGCCAACTGTTGGAACAATTTGGAAAGGGAATTTATATACTATTGATTACAATACAGGTGCAGGTATTGATGCAGCAAACGATTATTTATCGTGGAGTGCGTTAAGTTCATTTGGATTTCATAAACCAAGTGAATTCGCGTCATTTGAATTTGCTGATGGAGGCACAGGGGGGAATGATCTTAAAAATGAGCCAAGAGTTGTGTTTATAGGTGATAATCAGTGGGGAATAGCAACTAGAACAGAGTCTGTTGTTAATGTTTTTGATTTAGCGGGGAGGAGGGTAATTAGCTCAAGTTTGATCGGGGGAAATCTACTGAATCTTTCTGTTTTAAAACAGGGTGTTTATATAATTACAATCGAAGGTGACATTTCGATAACTTCAGAAAGGATATTTGTAAAGTAAAAAGAGATTGCCACGTCCTCCCTCCTCGCAATGACTATTTCTTGATATAATACTTAGAGTATAAGTCATTGCGAGGAGGGAGGACGTGGCAATCTCTTTTAATGTATGA
>JAYPYW010000049.1:0-2971 GCA_038154685.1 Flavobacteriales bacterium
CAGCTACTCTTGTTACCAACTCAATTAACGTTTTCCTTTTTTCGTGAGTAGCTGTGATATCTAGAAAAACTAGTTCATCAGCTCCTTCTTTAGAATAAATCTCAGCCAAGTCAACTGGATCACCAGCATCTCTTAAACCAACAAAATTTACTCCTTTAACAGTTCTTCCATCCTTGATATCCAAACACGGAATTATTCTTTTCGACAACATATCTTAAACGTTGTGGTATTTGATTAATGTCTCTAAAGACAACTTTCCTTCGTAAATAGCTTTTCCAACAATAGCTCCGTAAACTCCGATTCCTTCTAATACTTTTAAATCATCTTCAGATGTAACTCCACCAGAAGCGATTAATTTAATGTTTGGAAAAGCTTTCATAATCTCAGCGTATAATTCATTTGAACTACCTGCTAATAATCCATCTTTAGCAATATCTGTACAGATAACATATTCTGCCCCTTTAGCATGATAATCTTCCAAGAAAGCAAAAAGCTCTAAATCTGAAGTTTCCAACCAACCGTTGACTGCAATCATCTTATCCTTAACATCAGCTCCTAAGATAATTTTATCACCGTATTCTTTTAACCAACCTTCAAATACCTCTCTGTTTTTAACTGCGATACTCCCTCCAGTAACCTGAGCAGCACCACATTCAAAAGCCAAAGCGATATCTTCATTGGTTTTAACCCCTCCTCCAAAATCAACTTTTAAAGAAGTATTAGCAACAACATCTTTTAAAACTTGATGATTTACGATATGACCACTTTTTGCACCATCTAAATCCACTAAATGCAAATGGGTAAAACCAGCGGCTTCAAACTCCTTAGCAACCTCTACAGGGTTTTCATTGTAAACCTTTTTTTGGTTGTAATCACCTTTGGTTAACCTTACGGCTTTACCTTCAATTAAATCAATTGCAGGAACAATTATCATAGCTCTAAAAATTGTTTTAAAATTTGCTCACCAATATCACCACTTTTTTCAGTGTGGAATTGAACAGCATAAAAATTATCTTTTTGAATAGCAGCACTAAAGTTAGTACCATAATCTGTTGTCGCTACTGTATATTCATTTACTGGAACATAGTAGCTGTGCACAAAATATACTTGGTGTTCGGTAGGTAAACCTTCGAAAATCTCAGATTTAAAATCAGAAATATTATTCCATCCCATATGTGGGATTTTCAACCCTTCATCAAATCTCACAACTTCTGCATCTATAATCCCTAAACACTCTACATCTCCTTCTTGAGAATGTTTTGCCATTAATTGCATACCAACACAAATACCTAAAACAGGTTGAGTTAAAGTTGGAATTAATTTATCTAAACCTGAGGCCTTTAATTGATCCATTGCAGCCTTTGCAGAACCAACCCCAGGAAAAATAACTTTATCTGCAGATTTAATTACATCATGATCTTTGGTAAGGATAGGATCAAAACCTAATCTGTTAACAGCATATTTAACAGATTGTACATTACCTGCACCATAATCAATAAGCGCTATTTTCATTTCAAAAAATTGAGTTGCAAAGTTCGTTAAAAAGAAAGCCACTTCCAAAATGAAAGTGGCTTCGAATATCTAATAGTAATTTTGTTTACCTCTGAAGTTGGACAAAACCATTGTTTGTATAATTCTTTCCACCCACATCCTGGTATTCTAACACCCAGTAATAAGTAGCCACTGCAGCCTCATCACCATCCTGATCAAACCCTTTCCATCTTGGAACTATCCCATCAGAAGAGTGAATCAAAACACCCCATCTGTTATAAACTTTGAAATGAATATAATTAAGGTTAGCCATCATGTAATCTAAATCTTCCCAAGCCATCTCAAAAGGAATAAATGCATCATTATGACCATCTCCGTTAGGAGAGAAAGTGTTTGGCAGAGTTAACCTTACTGGTCTACAGTATTCATGAATTGTTAATGAGTCATAAGTATTACATCCAAAAACATCATAAACATATGCCTCATAGAACCCAGAAATATCAGCTAAAAACTCACCTCCTACAGAACCATCACTCCACTCAACATAAGAACCATTATTAGTTGCTGTAATTGTAGTAATCTCATCAGCCTCTTCTAAGCTACACATAGTTAAGGTATCCGCACTTAGCTCAATTGTTGGTAAAGTTTGAACTCTTACAGTTGTTAAAGAATCTCCCCAACAACCAAATTCGTCAATAACTAACACTGAATATGTTCCTGTTGATGTAGTATAAATAGATGAACCTTCATCTCCCGTGCTCCAAGAGTAAGTTAAATCACCTCTATCATTTTCTACGTCAACATCAATATCAGTTCCATCTCCATCACATATCACTGAATCTCTATCAAAAGACAATAATAAATCAGGACCTGGATTAACAATAATTGTATCTGTATCATAACAGTTATTGACACTTACTACTTCAATTGAGTATTCACCAGGAGTATTAATTGAAATAGAATCAGTAATTTCTCCGTTAGACCATAAATATGAAATAGCTCCTTCTTCAGCAACTCCAAACTCTATATTTAGGTACTTACAAACCTCTCTGTCTGGTCCTAAATCAACATCAGGTAATTCATAAATACCTAATTCAACTGTATCCTTTGTCGAACAGTTATAGGAATTAGTTACGATTACACTATAAGTATTTGCCGTTCCAACCTTAATTGTTTGCGTTAATTCACCGGTAGACCATTCATGACTAGCTCCAGGGCTTCCAGCATTGAAAACAATTGAATCTAATAAACAAATAGAAGTATCTATTCCAAGATCAACAACTGGAACAGAATCAACAGTAACAATAACCGTATCGTTTGTTGAACAGTTTGCAGCATTAGTAACAGTAACAATATAGTTAGAAGCGGAATCAACAGTTATATTTTGAGTAGTTTCTCCATTACTCCAAAAATAAGTAGCTCCAGGATTTGCTGCTTTTATAACCATTGAATCACCAGCACATAAACTTGAATCTATCCC
>JAYPYW010000049.1:2981-6303 GCA_038154685.1 Flavobacteriales bacterium
CTAAATCTACAACAGGAACTACATCAACAGTAACAATAACTGTATCATAACCAACACACTCGTTCGTATCTGTTACCATTACTTCGTATGTATTAGCTGCACTTACAATTATTGTATCAGAAATTTCTCCAGTTGGTGTCCATAATAAAGTAATATCAGACAAACCAGTAAACAATGCCATAGAATCACCGTCACATAAACTAGAGTCAATCCCTAAATTTGGTTCAGGCAATGCATTAATTCCAAATTCCAATGTATCATACCCAACACATCCCTTAGTTGTAGTAACTACAACATCATATACACCTATAGTATCTAAGCCAAGCGTCCTACCTCCTGTTATTCCATTCCAAACATAACCAGCTGCACCAGGATTTCCGGCATCAAGAGTTAAACTAGCGTCTGCACAAATTGAAGTATCCTCTCCTAAGAAAACAACTGGCAAAGTATCTATGGACAATACTAATGTGTCATACCCAACACACCCCTTTGTAGTAGTAACCACAACATCAAAGGTATCAGCGAAATTAACATTGATTGTAGAAGTAATATCTCCAGTGTTCCATAAATAACTTCTTGCATTTTTATTAGCGGCATCTAAAGTAATTGTTGAATCTGCACATACCGAAGTATCACTTCCTAAATCAACAACTGGTAAAGTATCTATTGCTAGCACAAGAGTATCATATCCAATACATCCCATCATTGAGGTAACAGCAACATCATAGCTACCAGCCGTATTAATTGTAATAGCACTGTCAGTTTCAGAAGTATTCCACAAGTACGATAAAGCTCCATCATTTCCTGCAAACAACGTTAAAGTCGAATCGAAACAAACACTAGTATCATTCCCTAAGTCAACAACAGGTAGAGTATCAATTGCTAAAATTAAAGTATCATAACCAACACACCCTCTAGTCGAAGTAACTCTAACATCAAATGTATCCGCGTAATTAACAGTAATTGACCTAAATATATCACCAGTATTCCATAAGTAATAGGCATTTGTACTTCCTGCATCTAATGTTAAAGAAGCATCGGCACAAACACTTGTATCCTCCCCTAAATCAACTACTGGAATGGTGTCAATAGAAAGGAATAAAGTATCGTATCCAATACAACCTGCATTTGTTGTTACAGTAACATCATAATAACCTGCAGTATTAATAGTAATTGTCTTGGTTATTTCTGTTGTATTCCACAAGTAGCTAAACGCTCCTAAATTGCCGGCATCAAGCGTTAATGTTGAGTCCGCACAAACTGAAGTATCATTCCCTAACTCAACAATTGGTAGAGAATCAATTGCTAAAATCAAGGTGTCGTAACCTACACAACCTCTCGTTGAAGTAACACGCACATCGAAAGTATCGGCATAATTAACAGTGATTGATCTGAATATATCCCCTGTATTCCATAAATAATATGCATTAGTACTTCCTGCGTCTAATGTTAATGAAGCATCGGCACAAACACTTGTATCTCTACCCAAGTCAATAACTGGGATTGTATCAATTGCTAAATTTAAGGTATCATACCCAACACAACCATTAGTATCCGTAACAATTACATCAAAAGCACCAGCAGTGTTAATCGTGATTTCTTGTGTTGTTTCTAAAGTATTCCACAAGTAACCCGCAGTAATATTTCCAGCATTTAATGTTAAAGTTGAATCCGCACATACTGAAGTGTCATTCCCTAAATCAACAACAGGTAAAGCATTGATACCTAAATTAATTGTATCATAACCAAAACACCCTTGAGTATTCGTAACAACAACATCATAAGAAGAAGCTGTATTTACATTAATTGTTCTAGTTAGTTCAGTTGTACTCCACAAATAAGTAGCTGCTCCAATATTTCCTGCATCCAGCGTTAATGTCGAATCAATACAAACAGAAGTATCATTCCCAAGGAAAACTACCGGTAGCGTATCAATTGCTAAAACAATTGTATCATATCCAACACAACCATTTGCGTCAGTAACAACAACATCAAACGTGTCAGCATAGTTTACATTGATTGTCTGAGATACATTTGATGTATTCCACAACCAACTCGCTCCTATCTCGGCATCGAAAGTGATATTCTTATCAGCACAAATTGAGGTATCGTTCCCAAGATCAACTACAGGTAATGCATTAATTGACAGCGTAATATTATCAGAAGTTGAACAACCATTACTATCAACTACAGTAACACCGTAAGTATTTGCTAAGTTTTTAGTAATTGTTCGTGTAATTTCTAAATCAGGCGTCCAAGCATAAGTAGCATAACCAACACCTGCATCAAATACTATTGAACTATCCGCACAAATCGCGGTATCATTCCCTAAATCAATCACAGGTAATGTATCAATTCCTAAAACAACAGAATCCACATTCATACATCCGTTAATATCAGTAATTGTTGCAATGTAAGTTGCTGCTGTATTCACTGTTATTGTTTGAGTAATTTGACCACCTGGCATCCATAAGTAACTAAACCCTGGACCTGCATCAAATGTAATGTTAGCATCAGCACAAATAGATGTGTCATTACCCGGATCAATAGTAGGTAATGCATTAATTGATAAAACAATCGTATCGTAACCAACACAACCATTACCATCTGTAACAGCTACATCAAAAGTGTCAGCATAATTAACATTAATTGTTTGCGAAGTAGCTCCTGTATTCCATAACCAACTTGCCCCAACAACAGCATCGAAAGTTATATTTTTGTCAGCACAAATCGCAGTATCATTACCTAAATCAACTACAGGTAAAGCATAAATAGAAACCTTAACCGTACTTGTATTTTTTGTAATTCCACATGAAACAACCTGTCTTCTGTACCACCTTTCAACGGTCAAGTTTGTAGAAGGGTCATAAGAAGTACTAGTTGCCCCAGTAATATCAGTCCATGAAGTAGTACCATCTGGCGACCACTGCCATTGGTAAGCATAAACTCCATCTCCACCTGTAGCATCAGCAGTACTTGTAAAATTAGCCGGATCAGCATCGTAACATATAGATTGATCACTAGCGATTGTTCCAGGATTAACATCTGGATAAACAGTAATTAAGACACTAGTAGTGTAAACGGTTCCACATGATCCAGATGTTACTGCTCTTCTGTAATAAGTAGTAGTTGTTAATGCTCCTGGAGAGTATGTTGCTGACGTTGCTCCAGAAATATTACTCCAAGTTGCATTATCCGTTGAACTTTGCCACTGGTAAGTGTAAGATCCAGTCCCGCCTGTCGCGCCAGTTGTTTCTGTTAATCCTACTGGTGTTGCTCCGTAACAGATTGTTTGAGCTGCATCCACTGCTCCAGCATCTAA
>JAYPYW010000049.1:6403-19989 GCA_038154685.1 Flavobacteriales bacterium
CCCAAGTTGCATTATCTGTTGAACTCTGCCATTGGTAAGTGTAAGATCCTGTTCCTCCGGTTGCTCCTGTTGTTTCTGTTAATCCTGCTGGTGTTGCTCCGTAACAGATTGTTTGAGCTGCATCCACTGCTCCAGCATCTAAATCAGCATAAACAGTAATTAAAACACTAGATGTATAATCTGTCCCACATGATCCTGACGTTACCGCTCTTCTGTAATAAGTACTGGTTGTTAAAGCTCCTGGTGAATATGTTGCAGATGTTGCTCCTGAGATATTACCCCAAGTTGCATTATCTGTTGAACTCTGCCATTGGTAAGTGTAAGATCCTGTTCCGCCTGATGCGGCTCCTGTTTGAGTTAACCCCGATGGAGTTGCTCCATAACAAATAGATTGCGCTGCCCCTATTGATCCTGCATCTAAATCGGCGTAAACTGTAACTTTTACGCTTGAAGTGAATTCAGTATCCCCACAAGAAATAACTCTTCTTCGGTACCATCTATCAGCCGTTAAACCTGATGGAGGGTTATATGATGTACCAGTAGCACCTGAAATATTTGTCCATCCTCCAGTTCCAGTAGCTGAATATTGCCATTGGTAGGCAAAAGATCCATCTCCACCAGAAGCACTTGATCCATTGGTTAAATTACTTGGATCTCCATTATAACATATTGAATGATTAGATCCAATTGAACCTGCATTTAATGTAGAACACGAGCTACAGTTAGAAGCATTTGTGTTTTGAGTACCGTGAACAGTAATTGAACCCGTAAAACCAGTTGTAGGAGATTTCCAATAAGTACCACCCGGGGCAACATAAATTGTCCCAAAATATCCTCCCGTTCCACAGTGAACCAAATGAGCTCCACTGTTTACAGTAATAGATCCGTTATACATTCCTGAACCTGTAATACACATTACCTGACCAGAAGTTAAATTATAAGTCCCTGAATGAGGCAAAGTAACGCTAAAAGTACAAGCCGGTGGTGATTGAGCCTTCGTTGAAAACGAGACTAATAAAAATAACAATACAAACACCTTGTAAAAGGTATTTATGCCTAGTTTAAATGATTTCACAACTTCCCCCAAAGTTGTTGATGCTAATTTATGCATGCCCCTAATTTGTAAATCCCTAAATTCAAGTTGTTTTATCTCCCTAACTCAAAACAACTTATTAGTTTAATTTTCAGTAGTTTACGTTTTTAGTCAATAAAAAGGTCAGTGCAAAGATAGATCTAAAGAATTAGATAAAGCAAGTAATTAGTCGGAAAACGAATAATATTTCTATTAATCGACAATAAAACGGGCTTAAGCGATAAAAAAACAGAATTCAACTAGCAAGTGTTGAACTAAATCATTTTAGTAACCCTTACATTCTTTCAGGAACTTCAATCCCAAGTAACAAAAGAGCTTTCTCAAGGATTACCCCTACTCTATCAGTGATGTTTAAACGAAATAATTTTAAGACTTCATTCTCCTCATTTAAGATATTATGGGAAGCATAAAATTGGGAATACTCTTTAGCCAAATCATAGGTATAATTAGCTATAATAGCTGGACTATAATTTTTAGCTGCAAGCTCAATCGTTTTTTCGTATTCTGCTAATTTTGCAATAATTGCTTTTTCTTTCTCTGATATCTCATCACTCTGAGCTCCTTTGTAACTATCGGAACCGAACTTACGAAGTAATGATTTAGTTCGAACACAGTTAAATAAGATAAAAGGTCCAGTATTCCCATTGAAATCTATAGAATCATTTGGATCAAATAACAAACCTTTTCGAGGATCAACTTTTAACAAGAAATATTTAATAGCTGCCATTCCTACCTTGCGGTTAATTTCTGCTATTTCCTCATCAGAGTATCCGTCTAACTTCCCCTTCTCCTCAGTTGCTTTAGCTGCAGTTTCAACCATTTCTTTCATCAAATCATCAGCATCAACAACAGTTCCTTCCCGGGTTTTCATCTTACCAGATGGTAATTCTACCATACCATAAGAAAGGTGATGTAATCCTTCATAAAATGAATAACCTAACTTTTTAAGGATCAAAAACAAAACTTTGAAATGGTATTCTTGTTCGTTACCAACCGTGTATATCATTCCATTAATCGAGAAATCTTTATCTCTTTCAATCGCTGTTCCGATATCCTGAGTCATATAAACAGCGGTTCCATCCTTTCTTAAAACAAGCTTCTCATCTAATCCTTCATCGGTTAGATCACACCAAACAGACCCATCCTCTCGTTTATAGAAAACACCCTTTGACAAACCTTCTTCAACTACTTGCTTCCCTAACAAATACGTATCAGACTCATAATAAAGCTTATCGAAATCAACCCCCATCGCTTCGTAGGTAGATTTAAATCCTTCATATACCCAGGAGTTCATTTTCTCCCATAGCTCAACAACCTCCTTATCTCTTTGCTCCCATTTTTTAAGCATTAACTGGGCCTCCTTAAATAAAGGAGCTTCCTGCATTGCATCTTCTTTACTCATTCCATCAGCCATCAAAGCCTCCATCTCCACCTTGTAATGCTTATCAAACTCAACATAGTACTTTCCCACCAAGTGATCACCTTTCATCCCTGTAGATTCTGGCGTATCACCATTACCAAACTTCAACCAACTAATCATACTCTTACAAATATGAATACCTCTGTCGTTTATAATTTGCGTTTTAATCACTTCATTACCCGCTGCTTTTAATATCTCAGCAACCGAATAACCAAGGAAGTTATTTCTGATATGACCTAAGTGAAGAGGCTTGTTAGTATTTGGAGAAGAATACTCTACCATTAGGGTTTGTTTTTCTTCCTTTTGAATTATCCCAAATGAATCATTCGAAACCTTATTTAAAAGAGCGTTCCAGTTATCCTGATTTAAGGATAAGTTTAAAAAACCTTTAATTACATTAAAACTCTCCACCTCATCTAACTCAGCACTTAAAACCTCTCCTATTTGATTCCCTGTTTCAACAGGGCTTGTTTTAGAAAATTTTAAAAAAGGAAACACAACAACCGTTAAATCACCTTCGAATTCAGGGAGAGTTTTTTGAATTTGAACTTGGTTTTCAGCTACCTCCGCTCCATATTTTTGTTTTACGACTTCTGCTACCTTTTGAGCTATTATTTGTTCTGCTGCCATCCTTAAAATTTTGCTACAAAACTAACTAACTTATCCGAATCTTCAATACGCAATAATCACTTGTAAAATGCATTCTTTTTTTTTGCCAGATTTATCTGATTTAAAAGCTAAAACCGACATATAAAACGAATTTATTTTTCCCCGTTAATCGAAATAAATATCTTGTTCATAGCAAATAACGTCACTTTGTCTAATTCAACACCTTTGAATTAGTATTTTAATTAAAATTTATTTTATTTTTGTTTCGACCGAAAAAATTAAAATCATGACAAATTCAAATTACCGTAGTTTTAAAAAGGCGCGTGACTTCGCTTTGAAACTAGGGCTAAAAAACCGATATGAGTGGGTTGTATACTGCTCTATCGATAAATTAAAGCCCGAAGACATTCCTGAAAACCCGGATGAAGTATATAGAGCATGGAATGGCTGGAAAGACTGGTTAGGAAACTACAAAAAAGTTCCATTCCTTTCTTTTAAAGAAGCTAAAAAGCTTGTTCACGAAAAGAATTTAAAAAATACTGCTGAGTGGAAGAAATGGTGCAATTGGAACCCAAACGATATGGGCTTGAAACCACCAGAAATCCCTGCATCTCCTCACATATATTATAAAGACTCCGGTTGGGTTGGTTACAACGATTGGTTGGGAACAGAAAACCCAAAACTTACCAGAAAATATAGAAGCTTTGAAAGCGCGCGCGAATTTGCTAGACAATTAGGCCTTACATCTTCCGAGTATTGGCTAAAGTACTGTAAAGGAGAAATTAAAGATCTCCCTCCTAAACCTGATGACATACCAACTAACGTTGCTAGAAAATATAGAGATATTGGTTGGAATGGAATGAACGACTTCTTAAACGCCAAAGAGCACAGAAGAGTTAGAAGACTTAACAATGCTAGGGAATTTGAAAAGGCAAGAGAGTTTGTTCATGGATTGAAAATTAAAAACCTAAAGGAGTGGCTTCGTTATGTTAAAGGTGAACTTCCTGGTTACGATAAAAAGCCTGATGATATCCCAAATTCTCCTGAACTAGTTTATAAAGGTCATGGTTGGAGAGGTTACGGAGATTGGTTTGGAACCTTCACTATCGCTCCTTTTAAAAGAAAATATAGATCGTTTGAAAGCTCAAGAGATTTCGCAAGAGAGTTAGGTTTAACCTCTTCCGAAAAGTGGATTGCATACTGTAAAGGTGACTTACCACACTTACCTCCTAAGCCAGATGACATCCCAACTAACGTTGCTAGAAAATATGCAAAAGAAGGATGGAGAGGATATAAAGACTTTTTGCAGAGTAATATTCACCGTCAGAAATACAGCAAGTTCCGACCATATGAAGAGGCTAAAGCTTTTGTTTCGTCATTAGGGTTATCTGATTATAAAGACTGGCATAATTACATTGCAGGAAAACGTCCAGACTTACCTGCCAAACCTAAAGACATTCCTGCAAACCCTTCGGGAGTATACAAGGATAAAGGATGGATTGGTATTGGAGATTGGATTGGATCTGAAGCGTTTGCATATGCTCACCTTGAATACAGAAAATTTTCAGAGGCTCGAAAATTTGTAAGAACTCTTGGTTTAACTAGCTCTGTAGAATGGGTTGCTTATTGCAAAGGAGAATTTAAACACCTACCTCCTAAGCCAAACGACATTCCTGCGAACGTTGTAAGAAAATATGAAGGAAAAGGATGGAAAGGATTCAAAGACTTCCTTTGGAGTGATAAACACAGAAAAGCCAGAAGAGCATTTATGTCTTATCAAGAGGCTCGTGAAATCGTAAAGGAAAACAAAATAAAATCGGAATCTGCGTTGGAAAAATTTGTTTCAAGCAAAGTAAAACCAGACAAATTCCCAGAGCATCCACAAATGACCTACCAACGAAAAGGTTGGATTTCATTTGATGAATTTGTAAAGTAATTTATAGCCTCGGAAACGAGGCTTTTTTTGTATCAAAAAGTTTACGTTTATAACTTTTGCGACTCTCCCCCTTTCACAACCCTTAACGAATCTATTTTTATAATAGTAAAGTGAAGAGTCCCATCTATGTTTGGCAAAAAGAAAAAACAACAAGGAAATACATTTAAAAATCCGCCGAAAGAAAAAAAGGCAAAAGCAAGTAAAACAGCTTCCGCATCTAAGACAGGCAAAACCTTTTCATTCTCTTTTAAAAGGATTTTAAATCCTATCTATACTTTCTTAGAAAACGATCGAAATAGATATGTTGTTGGTTTAACTTGTATACTAACATCTGTATTTCTAACATTTAGTTTTGTTTCCTATTTCTTTAGTTGGGAAGCTGATCAAGACAAAATCGAATCTTGGAGCACTACAGGAATTGAAGTTTTCAACGAAAACTACAGCAACAATCAAAGTGCCGAAAACCAAATGGGAACAATTGGAGCCAAAGTATCCCACTTCTTAATGAACAACGGTTTTGGAGTTTTTGCATTTGGAATCCCATTCTTATTATTCATTACTGGTACTAAGCTTGGATTCAAAAAAGAAATCTTACCCATAAAAACTACTTTCAAAAAAACAATCCCTGTAATGATTTGGGGAGCGACTTTTTTGGGATTGATATTTAAATCAAGCGACTTTAATTATGGAGGGGCTGTTGGTAGTCAGATAAACATCTGGCTCTTCCACATATCTGGAACCTGGGGAGTGGTCTTTTTATTACTTTTCTTCGGGTTTATAATTTCTCGATTTAGTTTCGATTTTAAACTCGAAAATTTAATTGCTCCAAAAGAAAGCTTAACCGAAGAAGAAAGTAATGATGCAGGAGAAAATATTATGCAGGCCAATAACTCTTTCAAAACAGTAATGCCTGATTTAGGAACTCCCGAATCTGAAGTACCTCTAAGAGAACCTATTGCTGCAGAAGCGCCAACCGAAGTTGAATTAGAAACTGTTTCTGAATCTCCTGCAGAAAACAACGAGGTTGAGTTAACAATGGAGGTAAATGAGACAGCTGCAGAACCTGAAATCATTCAACCAAAACAAGAATCAGCAGTTGAACCGGAGCTTGAATCGACTGCAATAGATTTAGAGGTTTCTGCTCCTGAACCAACTACCAAAACAGAAGATACTGAACTGACTTTTGAAGTTGAAGAAACTACTGAAGAGGAAGAGCTATTGACTGAGGAGCAGATAAATGAAAAGGTAAAAGAGTTTGGAGAATATGATCCAACCTTGGACTTAAGTGAATACCAGTTACCTACTATTGACCTCTTAAACCAATATGACGCTGGAGTTAAACAAACTGTAGACCCAGCAATTCTTGAGGAAAACAAAAACAATATTGTTAACACGCTTAGGAATTATAAAATTGAAATCGACTCTATTAAAGCGACTATCGGACCAACAATTACACTTTATGAAATTGTTCCTGCGCCAGGTGTTAGAATTTCAAAAATCAAAAACTTAGAGGATGACATTGCCTTATCGCTAGCCGCGTTAGGAATTCGTATCATCGCTCCTATACCAGGAAAAGGTACTGTTGGTATCGAGGTTCCTAACCCTAATCCAGATATTGTTTCTATGCATACGGCAATTTCATCCAAGGCTTTCCAAGAAGCGAAGATGCAATTACCTCTTGCCTTAGGAAAAACAATTACTAACGAAACGTTTACAATTGACTTGGCCAAAATGCCCCACTTATTAATGGCAGGAGCAACTGGACAAGGTAAATCGGTTGGGTTAAATGCTATCTTGGTTAGTTTACTTTATCGTAAACATCCATCTGAATTAAAGTTAGTACTAGTTGATCCAAAAAAGGTTGAATTAACGCTATTCAATAAAGTTGTAAGGCATTTCTTAGCCAAGCTTCCAGATGAGGAGGATGCGATCATTACAGATACTCAAAAAGTCGTAAACACTGTCAACTCACTTTGTATTGAAATGGACGAGCGTTATGAGTTATTGAAGAATGCTCATTGTAGAAATATTATTGAATACAACGCCAAATTCAAGGAAAGAAAACTTAACCCAGAAAAAGGACATAGATTCTTACCATATATTGTACTTGTAATAGACGAGTTTGCTGATTTAATCATGACGGCAGGTAAGGAGATTGAAACTCCAATCGCTCGTTTAGCTCAATTAGCTCGTGCTATTGGAATTCACTTAATTGTTGCAACGCAACGTCCTTCGGTTAATATCATTACTGGTACAATTAAAGCCAATTTCCCTGCTCGTATTGCTTTCAGGGTAACGTCTAAAATCGATTCCAGAACTATTCTTGATGCTGGAGGTGCTGATCAGTTAATAGGACGAGGAGATATGCTCCTAAGTACAGGTAATGATTTAATTAGAATCCAGTGTGCTTTTGTAGATACTCCTGAGGTTGAAAAGATTTGTGAGTTCATTGGAGAACAAAGAGGATATCCAGATGCGCATCACCTACCAGAATATGTTGATCCAAATGGGGAAGGTGGTGGAGCTGCCGATATCGATATGGATGACCGTGACGATAAGTTTGAAGAAGCAGCTAGAATTATTGTATTACACCAACAAGGATCTGCTTCCCTACTCCAACGAAAATTAAAATTAGGATACAACAGAGCAGGTAGAATTGTTGATCAATTAGAGGCTGCTGGAATTATTGGTCCGTTTGAAGGAAGTAAAGCCAGACAAGTTTTAATTCCGGATGAAATAAGTTTGGAACAGAAATTGATAGACCTTGAAATCAAAAACATTGATTAAATTTGAAAATTAGAATTACTAGGATATGAAAAGTTTATTTGCAGCACTTTTTGCAGCGTCGTTAACATCAAATGAGTTACCAAAAGAAACAACAATTCCAACACAACCAAAAGTTGAAGTTGCCAATATTGTTACTAATGCTGCTCCTCAAAAAGAACAAAAAGCAACTGAGATTTTAGACGCTGTTTCAGCTACTACTAAATCACGTAAAACTATTGCTTTAGACTTCACCTTCACTATTAAAAATGGCGACATGGTTGAATCACAAAAAGGTAATCTGAAAATAAAAGGAAATAAATATTGGTACAGCATTTTTGGAGCTGAGAAAATTAGCGATGGTAAAAGTGTTGCTGATGTAATTAGTGAAGATAAAGAAGTAACTATTGGTTCCGCTAACTTTAATGATCCAGATGAGTTTTCTCCACAGGAAATGTTTACGATCTACGAAAAAGGATATAAGTATCGTTACATGGGGCAAAAAGAAGTAAACGGAGTTACTTTGGACTTAATTGATCTATACCCTGAAGGAGGAAATCCTCAACCTTACAGAAGCATTACACTTTTTGTAAATACTTCAACAAATGAAATTCAAACTATCGAGCTTTTTCACAAAACAAGTGCTAAAGTATTTAAGGTAGAAGTAAACAAGTCTACTTATGATGCTGATATCCCTGACTCAACTTTTGAATGTGAGTGTTCAAAATGGCCTGTAGAGGATGGTTGGGACTGTGACGACACAAGAGAAAGTAAATAACAAAACGTTAATATCTTTTAAGCCCAAGATTTTTTCTTGGGCTTTTTTTTACCCAATTTTATAGGGTGAAGTACGGTATTATAGAATTAAGTGTTGTGCCTGGAAGAGCTGAGGCATCTGATGCGAGTGAAATGGTTACCCAACTCTTATTTGGTGACATATTCACTATTATAGATCAAACTGAAAAATTCATTAAAGTAAAGGTTCATTACGATAATTATGAATGTTGGATTTGCAAAAAGCAATACCTACCATTAGGCGCATCCGAATTCACTCAAATTTCTAACTCACCATACTTTTGCACAACAGACTTGGTGCAAGTTATTAATTACAAAAACAACCTTCTCCCTATTGTTCAAGGAAGTTCATTACCTCACTTTAAGGATAGTCAGTTTAAAATTGGGGAACAACAAGTTACTTACGAAGGAAACTACTCAATCCCAACTAAAATTGGCTCCAAAGATAAAATCGTTGAGGATGCTTTAATGTATTTAAACGCACCTTATTTATGGGGAGGTAAATCTCCTTTTGGGATAGACTGTAGTGGATTCTCTCAAATAGTTTATAAAATCAATAATATTGTTATCCCTAGAGATGCCTACCAACAAGCTGAATTAGGAGAAGGATATTCTTTTGTAGAAGAAGCGGAACCTGGTGATTTAGCCTTTTTTGATAACGAGGAAGGAAGAATAACCCACGTAGGGATATTGGTTGGAAAAAATAAAATAGTCCACGCTTCAGGAAAAGTTAGAATCGACACCCTTGACCATCAAGGCATTTACAATAGAGAAACAAACTCATACTCTCACAAATTAAGGATCATTAAAAATATGATCCCTTAATTGGTTTTAGAAAAATCAAGGATAAAAGTAGTACCCTCTCCTATTTTAGATTTAAATTCGATGGTGGCATTGTGCCTATCAATAACTTTCTGAACTATTGCCATTCCAGCACCTGTTCCCCCACCATATTCATCCTTTGCATGTAGTCTTTTGAAGAATGCAAAAACTTTATCTTTCATGGATTCGTCTATTCCAATCCCATTATCCTTAACATAAACTAGATTTCCCTCTCTCCAAATCTTTATCTTTTTGAGTTCGTTATCGTTGTATTTAATCCCATTTGTAATAAGGTTATTAAACACCTCCCTCATTTTAATAATATCTACCTTCAACTCTCCTAAATCCTCAACAAGAACTTCCACATCTGGCATTGCTTCCAAATCAAGCAACTCAACAACCTCTTTGATTAAACTATTCATTGGAGCTGCTGTAGCGGTTAGCTTCATTTTATTCACACGAGAATAGGTTAATAAATCATCAACCAAATTTGTCATTCTTTGGGCCTGATCCTTTATCCCATTGATCATTTTAATACCTTCTTCATCCAAATGCTCCCCATAATCCTCCTCTATAAAAGTTGCATAATGAGACATGTTTCGAATAGGAGTTTTCAAGTCGTGAGAAGCCACATAAGCAAACTCTTCCAATTGCTCATTACTACGTTGCAGCTTCTCAGAAAGCTCTTGAAGCTCTTCATTGTGTTTCTCTAACCTTTTCTGAGACTCTACCTCTTTTGTTATATCTTGGAAAGTTCCATAAAACCCAATTATTTTACCATTTTCCTCTTGAGGTCTAGCAACTGCTCTTACCCAGACATCTTTACCCGATTTAGTCACAACAATAAGCTCAGTATTAAAAGGAGTTCCGTTCTCAATTATTTCACCACACAGTCTTTGGATTTCATCTCTACTAAAGCCCTCTTTGTAAAAATTAATTCCACTCGCTAGATCTGGTTTATAATCCAGCGGAACCTCATGAATCCTTTTGGTATTATCATCCCAAAAAACAGATTCGTTAACTAAATCAACATGCCAAACCCCTATCCCAGAAATCTCTCTGGTTTTATCGAAGAGATTTACGAAAATAGATTCGAGATTTTTTTCCATGTCGATGATTACGACACTTAACTAAAAATGTTCCCTGTTTTTAGCCAAAGATTAAACAAAAAAAAATCCCGCTGAAAATTCAGCGGGATTTTTAAAATGAAATTTTAAAATTTCTTATTTAAAGTACTTCATTGTTCCAATGTTGTTTAAGTCTTCGAAAGCTAACTTTAATCTTTCAACAAATGAAAGCTCTGCTTTTCTTAACCAAACTCTTGGATCATAGTATTTCTTGTTTGGAGAATCAGCACCATCTGGGTTACCAATTTGCCCTTGTAAGTAATCTTTATTTTCTCCATAGAAGTTTTTAATCCCATCCCAGAAAGCCCATTGTAAATCAGTATCAATGTTCATCTTAACTGATCCGTAAGAAATAGCTTCTCTGATTTCTTCAACTGAAGATCCAGAACCACCGTGGAATACAAAAGAAACTGGCTTATCAGCTAATCCATCTCTTTGCTCTAAGAACTTCTGTGAGTTATCTAAAATCTTTGGAGTTAATTTAACGTTTCCTGGCTTGTAAACACCATGAACGTTTCCAAATGCAGCTGCTACTGTAAATTTATCAGAAACCTTGCTTAACTCATCCCATGCGTAAGCAACTTCTTCTGGCTGAGTATATAATTTCGACTCATCAACATCAGAGTTATCTACACCATCTTCTTCACCTCCAGTGATCCCTAATTCTATCTCCAAAGTCATTCCCATCTTGCTCATTCTGTCAAGGTATCTTTTACAGATATCCATATTCTCTTCTAAAGACTCTTCAGAAAGGTCGATCATATGCGAAGAGAATAACGGCACACCGTGCGCTTTATAAAACTCTTCACCTGCATCTAATAAACCGTCGATCCAAGGTAATAACTTCTTAGCACAATGGTCAGTGTGTAACATTGCTGTTGCACCATATCTTTCTGCCATGTTCCATACGTGCTCAGCACCTGAGATAGCACCAGCGATTGCACCGCTTTGTCCTTCATTCCCTAAACCTTTTCCAGCTACGAATTGTGCGCCTCCGTTAGAGAACTGAACAATTACAGGAGAATCAACTGCTGCTGCAGTTTCTAAAACTCCATTAATACTGTTAGATGATACAACGTTTACACCTGGTAAAGCGAATTGATTTTCTTTTGCTACTCTGAATACTTCTTGAACACCGTCTCCAGTTACAACACCTGGTCCGATTTTTACAGCAGTTTCACTCATTTTTATTGTCTATTTAAATTTGAGTCCCAAAAATAAGCATTTCTTTGTTAACAGGACTTTAAACTTACTTCATTGTTTATTAACTACTTTTGTGTTCAAAATGTGGAGTAAGGAAGAAGCAAAAAATAGACGGGTAAGATTTTTTACCAACTTCGGTATTTACATGAAAAAACATGCAGGAGAATATGGTGAAAAAATTCGTTGGGTAAACTATCGAACTGGCGTAAATGCCGTGAGGTTTAAAATTGGTGCTCACAAAAAAACATCTACAGTATCTATTGATATAGTTAACAATGACGAAGGTGTTCGCGAAGTATTTTTTGAACAGTTTGAGGAATTTAAAACCTTGCTTTCAAACTCTCTTACTGAATTACATTGGGTTAAAAACTATCGCATTGACTCAGGAGTTTATATCACTCGTATCTATACAGAACTAGAAGGACCAAGTATAAATGATGAATCCGACTGGGGAAAAATTTATCGATTTTACGAAAAAAACCTCCTTGCTCTTCATGAATTTTGGGAGATCTCCCAAGATGTATTTAAAGATTTAGAAAAATAATCATGTTACCTTTTCCTGATTCGGTATTATGTAAATACCAAAACAAAGGGAAATGAGAGGAGATATCGGGTGTTTACTAATTGCGTCTGCCGCAGTTCTGCTTTTAAACAATCAAGAATCTACTAAAGACAACGAAGAAAAGGTTTTTGTTGCTATTAAAAGTGATTCCACTGAAGTTGTCATCCCAAAGAAGGAAGCGAAATATGACTTCAGTTGCTTAACTCCAAAATCTAATGTTGTAGAGAAGAAGATTGTTAACCAATCTCATGAAAAAATCGCTTTTCAAAACTTTCAAATTAATCCCAATTTAGACACCAACATTTATTTATCCACAGGAACGGAAATCCACATTCCTAAAAATGCTTTCGTTGATGAGAATTCAAAATTAATTAAAAGCCCTGTAAACATTCAATTTAGAGAGTTCCACTCCCCTGCCTCAATTGCTTTGGCAGAAATCAACATGAGCCTTGGAGATAAATCAATGTTAATGTCTGGCGGAATGTTTCAAATTAAAGCAGACAAAAACAAAAGCAAGGTAAAGGTTAATCCAACAACAAAAATAAAGGTATTATTAGCTAGCAGTGAAAAAGACGAGAAGTTCAATTACTATTTCTTGAACCTCAAAACAAATCAATGGGAAGACAAAGGCGATTTAAACTTTGACACAACGGTTACAGCAGCCAAATTAGCACAAAAGATTAGATGGTGGGAATTTACCGAAGACTTTGAAAATCAAACTGGCTTCTTCCGGCCTAGAGGTGCAGGAGTGGTTATTGCAGTTAGAGAGCATGAATTGAAAAGCTTTAGAAGATGGGCTAAAAATCCAAAATCTGTATCCAAAGCAAATTTCTACACGCTATTTAGCAAAAGACGAGCCCCTCAAAATGCACCATACAGATACCTTTCTTGGCGATTAAGTGAAAAGAACTCTCCGGAAATTATTGAGCAATTCCTTTTAAATCACGACGCTAAAAATGAGGCCGCTCATTCTTTTTGGAACGATTTAAATATTGTTAAATGCGAGGAAGGATATCAAGCTCATTTTTCAAAAGGAGATGACCATATGGTTTTATCCGTTATCCCTGATAGCAAAAACTATCCTGGAGATAATAAATTTGATGCACGCTTATACAAATGGGAAGAGAAACTAATGAAAAAAGATAATAAAGATCTTAATTTACTATTTGCTGAAGCCGAACAATCCATTGGTCATTTAATTAAAAATATGAACCAGGAAGAAATCAATCGTTTTGCTAGATTAAATGCAATTGATA
>JAYPYW010000049.1:20041-22705 GCA_038154685.1 Flavobacteriales bacterium
TTTACCTGATCCTAAAACACCCTACAAAGCAGAGCTAGCTATCAACTCTTTCGGAACACATAACATAGACGCCCCGGTTGATTATATTGTTTACGGAGCAGGCAACATATACAAATCTCCAACTTGGATGATTAAAGGCGCTTACAACGCCTACGCAAGGTCAACTAGAAAAAAGTACATGAAGAAAAGAAGATCAGGATACCCAAGATTGGAAGAAGAGCCCAAAGACAATTCAACCATTGATAAAATCACAGTTATTCAAAAAAACATTAATACTTCTTTCGAATTCAAAAATGAGAATTTAGCCAAGTTTGAATTCTCTAATCATTATGAAAACTTGGGTATCGCTTTTTTAGCTGACGGAACTTATAAGGTTATTCCTCCAAAGGAATTCAGGGGTTATTCTGATAAAACAGCATTTTTTAATTTCGAATGTATTGAAGCAACTTCCGATGAAGAACTAAAGGAAGTTATTACTGAGCTAGGGTTCAAAATTTAAAATATCCCCGTCAGCAATTGTTTTGTAACCTAAATCTTTTGCTTTTTCGGAAGATCCCTTGTAAAGATGAGTTAAATAAATATCAGCCTTTTTTTCTTGAATCTTTTCGCTAGCTTCAAGCTCCTCAACACTTATATGGCCCTCTCCCACTTTTTCAACAAAATTACACTCTAGAATAACTTTATCACTTTTAGCTAAGAAATCTACAATTCCTTCATGCCAGCAAGTATCTCCTGAAAAACCGATATTCACGCCATCGATATTTAAAATATAACCAACTGGTAAGGCTGATTCTGAATGAATCATGGGTACTGACTCAAAAGAAAAATCACTTAAAAGAACCTGCTGCCCCTTTTCATCCACTGCAATAAATTCAAGCGGTAATTCAGCTATCAGTTTTTCGGTTCCAGGATAAAGCACCTTAAGCAACTCTGTAGTTTTTTGTTTGATATCTCCAGGGCCAATTATTTTAAGGGGCTTTTCTTTTGGTGATATATATTTCAACCCCAATAATAAGGCAGCTAAACCTGCGAAATGATCACCATGATAATGGGTAATAAAAATGTAATCAACCTCCGAAAAAGACACCTTATTTTTCTGCAGAGCTAATGGGACCGTAAAACCACAATCGATTAAAATATTACCAAAAGAACATTCGATTAAATAAGAAGAATTTAACCTTGCCTCTTGATTAAAGGCATTTCCTGAACCTAAAACCTTTAATTGCATATTAATACCTATAATATTCTAAACTTTCGAAAACTTCTTCATCTTCGTCATATCTAGAAATTTTCGATAATTTTTCATCATCATACTCCCAAACATCTCTTTGGACAAGCCCTCCTGAAGAATTATAAATAAGTTTTTCTGAAAGCAGTTCACCAATAAATGATTGAACTATTTTTTCTTGTAAAATACCATTTTGGTTAGTAATGGTCTCTTCAGTCACCCCGTTTGTGTACTCAACAATTAAACTTATTTGAGACAACTCACCACTAACATATCTCAATCTTCTATATAAGTTTCGAGTTCCAGTGTAGTACTCCAATGAATCTATCCATTCAACCACACCATCAGTTGTTACCTTCTCAGCAATTTGAACCGTATCATTAAATAGGTACTCTTTTACAATTAGACTTGCACCATCAAAAACCTCTTTAACTAGTTCACCATTTTCTGAGTACTCAAAAGTTTCATTTGATAATAACGCTCCAGAAGGTTTAAATCGTTCAATTTTAACAACTCTACCAATTGAATCATAGGTAAAATATTTACTTCCTTCTTCCTGACTTTTTTTATTTAATGTAGTCACCTTCTCTAATACTCCAGCTTCAAGATCGTAAGAGTATTCATTAACTCCGTTGAATTCACCAAAAACATATTGGTATTCTTTGCAAACTTCTCCAGGAATCCCTGCACCCTCACAGGGAGGCAATTCATCTACAGAACAACCAATTAGAATAAGGGTCAAGAAACTTATAAAGTACCGCATCTCTTAAAGATAAGCTTTAGTTAAATCTTATTCAAGCTCCAATCATACTTAATAAAAGGCCCAAGTTTTTTATTTTCTAAATCAATTTTTAATTCAGAGCCAACCCATTTCAAAAGATTCTCTTTCCCTCCGAAATCTTCAGCGTACCACTCAAATATTTTACTTAGGTTTACAGTCTCTCCCTCAATCAAAACTCCATATTTAGCATTGCTCAAAAAAGCTTGCGTCATTTTTGCCAATTGATCTTCTGCATCTCCAACGAAAGGTTTATTAAATAACTTCGGACAAGATTTAGCGGCGCAATTTAATCCAAAATGAACCTTTGGGTTTTTAAACTGTTTTCGAATCAAATCATTTTCAAGTTCATTTAACGAATAATTTTGCCCTTTAATTTTTACAGTTTTCTTTGTCCAAGCATCTGGGATATCTTTAATACTCGAAACAGGATAATTCTCAACAATTAACATAATTGTAGATGCATTATATAGGTTAAGATAATAACTTAAGGGGTAAAGTTCCCCTGACTGTGGACCTTCCTCATCCATTAATTTTAGATACTCAGCCAAATCACTCTTCCTACCCACAAACCCTTCATAATCTACCTTTCCTTCAACGTCAACAAACTCTAACAATTCATGCCAAATGTCCTCTTTTGTTTTTTTTGCATCCTCTT
>JAYPYW010000050.1:0-22618 GCA_038154685.1 Flavobacteriales bacterium
GCCTAACGTTATTTTCTTTGCTGTTTTTGTGTTTTTCGCAGCAAGCTTTTTTGGAATGTTTGAGCTTACGTTACCAAGTAAATGGAGCAATGCCTCAGATGAAAAAGCAGATAGAGGTGGATTTGGTGGCGCTTTCTTCATGGCTTTAACCTTATCGATTGTTTCTTTTTCATGTACAGGACCCATAGTTGGTAATGTGTTAGTGGAGTCGGTTGTTACTGGAGGGATTAAGCCAATAATTGGAATGTTTGGATTTAGTTTAGCGTTTGCTCTGCCTTTTACATTCTTTGCTTTTTTCCCATCGATGCTTAATAAAATGCCTAAATCAGGAGGTTGGTTAAACTCTGTAAAAGTTGTTTTAGGTTTTGTTGAATTGGCTTTAGCATTGAAATTTTTAAGTGTTGCTGATCAAACAGAACATTGGGGAATATTGGATAGAGAAGTTTATTTAGCACTTTGGATTGCGATATTCTTTTTAATGGGGTTATATCTTTTAGGGAAAATCAAGTTTTCGCATGATTCTGATTTACCTTACTTAAAAGTGCCTAGATTACTTTTTGCAATCGCTACATTTTCATTTGTGGTATACTTATTGCCTGGAATGTGGGGTGCACCGCTTAAGGGATTAAGTGGTTATTTGCCACCAACAAGTACGATGGATTTTAATTTACCACAAATGATTCAAGGAGAAGGGGGAGTTACCTGTACCGATCCTAAATATTCAGATGAACTTCATTTACCTCATGGAATACAAGGGTATTTCGATTATGAGGAAGGAATGGAATGTGCTAAAGATCAAGACAAACCTGTTTTCATCGATTTCACTGGTCATGGTTGCGTGAACTGTAGGAAAATTGAGGATGGAGTTTGGTCGGATCCCGAGATTCTTCAATTACTTAAAGAAGAATTTGTGGTAATATCATTATACATCGATGAACATACAATTAAGTTATCAGAAGAAGATCAGTACATTTCTGTTTTCGATGGAGAAACAAAAGTTACTACTCTAGGACAAAAAAATGCAGATATTCAAAAAGCTTGGTTTAATAAAATATCGCAACCTTATTACGTGACATTTGATAATAATCAGAACCTACTTAATATTCCAGTAGCCTTCCAGGAGGCAAGTGATAAATTTAAGTTCAGAAAATTCTTGAAGCAATCAATTAAAGAATACAAAAAAAGAAACCCATGAAAAACTTAATAGCAACATTATTACTGTTTGTTGGTGTTTCCTTTGTGAATGCACAAGGAGAGCAACAAGAGCCGGTTAAAGTTGAAACTTCTGTTTCTAAATCTGAAGGTGTTTTAACTGTAACAATTAATTTAAAAGTAGAAGACGGTTGGATGGTTTATGATTCTTTAGCAGGGGATGTGGGGCCGATTCCAATTTCATTTGATCATGATTTATTACAAAACTTGGAGTTAATCAAGGTTAAGAAACCTAAGACTAAACATAAGTTCGATGATGTTTTTGTAGTGGACTTATGGTATTTTGCTCATGAAGCAACTTATGAATTACAATACAAGATAACTGATGTTTCTGTTGATCCATCTGGATCTGTCTCAATGGAGTATATGTGTTGTAATTTAACTTCGGGTGTTTGTTTACCGCCGAAGTTGGTTGATGTTGAGGTAGGGAAGTAAGCTCACTTTTCTTTATTCAAGCTTAATAAATCTCACGCAGATTAAAACGATTAATATGATTTGAGACTTAATTGTATTAATCTGTGTGAGAAATAATATCACAACAACTCCTCAACATTCTGAGGAGGTCTACCTAAAACAGCCTTATCACCTTTAACCACAATTGGTCTTTCGATTAGTTTTGGATTTTGAATCATGGCTTCAATCCACTCGTCTTCAGATAAGCTTTTTCCTTTGTAGTTCTCTTTGAAAATAGCTTCTCCTTTTCTTAAAAGTTTTTCAGCTGGTATTCCAAGTTTACCTAACAAATCTTTTAATTCAGCAGCAGTTGGAATAGCCTCTAAATACTTTACGATTTCAACGTTTGCTCCAGCATTTTCAATAATTTGAAGCGTTTCTCTGCTTTTTCTGCAACGTGGATTGTGGTATATTTTCATAGCTTAATTCTTCTTTCCTGATTTTCCAAATTCCATTAAGTAAGCTTTAATAAATGGCATTAAAGCACCGTCCATAACTGGTCCAATATTTCCTGTTTCGTGCCCAGTTCTAACATCTTTAATCAACTTGTATGGATGGAAAACATAGTTTCTAATTTGAGATCCCCATTCGATGTTCATTTTCGAACCCTCAATGGCGTCAATTTCTTTTTGGCGCTCTCTCATTTCTGCTTCATAAAGCTGCGACTTTAAAAGCTGCATAGCTTTTTCTTTATTCGCTAATTGAGAACGAGATTCAGTGTTTCTAATTATAATTCCAGACGGTTTATGCGTTAAACGAACCCCTGTCTCTACCTTGTTTACATTCTGTCCACCAGCACCACCAGAGCGGAAAGTATCCCACTCAATATCCGAAGGAGGAACAACTATCTCAATTGTATCATCGATTACAGGGTAAGCATAAACCGACGCGAATGAAGTGTGGCGCTTGTTGGCCGAATCAAAAGGAGATAACCTAACCAAACGATGAACTCCATTTTCCCCTTTAAGGTATCCATAGGCAAATTCACCCTCAAACTCTAAAGTACACGATTTAATACCTGCAGTTTCACCATCGGTTAATTCTACTTCTCGAACTTTAAATCCGTTCTTTTCTCCCCACATGATGTACATTCTCATTAGCATTGAAGCCCAATCTTGCGATTCGGTACCTCCAGCACCAGAGTTGATTTCCACAATACAGTTTAAAGCATCCTCTTTTTCACCAAGCATGTTTTTAAGCTCCAAGTTTTCCAGTAACTCAACAGCATTAGCTTCAGCTTCGTTTACTTCTTCTTCTGTCGTTTCTTCTAGCTCCAAAAACTCTCTTAATACGGTTACATCATCAAAAGCAGCTTTAACACTTTCGTACTCCTCAATCCAGGCCTTTTTACTTTTGATTTCCTTTAAAACGATTTCAGCTTTTTTAGGGTCATTCCAAAACTCTGGAGCCTGAGTTTTTTCTTCTTCCTCTTGGATTTCAATAGTCTTTTTATCTAATTCCAAATATCCCTTCAACGCTTCAAGTCGTTTTAGCAACTCTTTAAGTTGTTCAGCTGTAACCATTAGTTTATTTTTGTGAAGATTTCTAATTCCTGTGGACGAACAAAAATACTTAATCCGTTTTAGTTAAATGGCGAAATTGGTAAAAACTAAACCTGAAGATTTATTGAACTTACAAAGTGGCGATTTTGCTCACTTTGTTGCGGAAGGTATTGCAATTAACGATGTTAAAACATTTGAGCCTCGTCATCAAATTAACAACATACATAAAACAGCAAATGTTCGAGGTTTAAGAATCGCGCTTAACGTGTTGTTTTCTGTAGTAGTTTTTTCAGCTTCTATTTACACAGGATTTTATCCTATTAGTTTGCTATTATTTCTTGCTCTTTATGATTTAAGAAGTGTAAAGCGAATAGATTTACCCATTAACAAGAGTGACTATATTCCTTACAAGAATATTTTGGAGGTTAAAATGATTAAAGGTCGTTTAGGATTTAATTATGCCCATATTATTATTCAGGATGATAATGGAAATAAATCTCTGAAGAAATTAAAATTGTACGATAGCCAATCCGGTTGGGATAGAGCAATTGTTTTGTTTAATCGAATTGACAAACTAAACCTCGCAGAAAAGCCGGTAAGGTCTTTAGAAGGATTAGAAAGAATTACCGTTGGAAATGGAGTTGAATATGCCATTGATGGAGATCAATTGTTACTGATTGAAAATGGTAAATTCAATGAGGAGAGAATAGATCCCTTTAAGTATTTCAGATTTGTAGCGTTGGTCGGAGTAATTGGAACAATTGGAGCAGCGATTGCGAAGATTGTTAATATTGTTCAGAACTACCAATATGGAGTAGTAGATTATATGGTTGTTATTTTCTTTCTTTTATTTTCTTTAGTTCCGCTAAAGTTTGTGAGAAAGACGAAGCCGACCATTTTAAAGAAATCAGATGTAAAGGAATTTAAGGTTACTAATAAAGAGTTCATCATAAAAGTGAAAGGGTGGAAAGGATTTACTTTGTTGATTAAGCACAACCTGAAATTCTTCACACCAGAAGGAAAAGAACGTTTAAAACAATACTTGTCAGCATGATTATTTACAGTGTAACTACGGCTTTGGACGAAGCTATTGAAGAGCAATGGTTGGAATTTATGAAAACAAGTCATATTTCTTTAATTATGGAAACAGGTTGTTTTAAAGATTACAGGTTTGTAAGAGTAATTCCTGGACAAGGTGTAGATATTTCCTATAACCTTCAATTACGTTGTGAGAGCCATGCTCAGTTAACTGAATTCAGATCTAAACATGAGTTAATGTTAGAAAAGATTGTTCAGTTAAACTTCGAAGGAAAGTACGCTTCTTTTCAGAGTGTATTGGAACAAGTTACTGAAGGTGCTGAATAATGAAAGACGTTCGCGCTAAAAAACACCTTGGTCAGCACTTCTTAACCGATGAGGGAATCGCTCAACAAATAGGAGAGACTTTAATTCATTCCGAAAAATATAAAGGGATTTTAGAAGTTGGTCCTGGGATGGGGGTTATGACTAAATACACGCGTGAAAAGTATCCTGATCATGATTTCAGATTAATTGAACTAGATAAGGAATCTGTTGCTTATTTGGGTGTGAACTACCCTTTAATTAAAGTTTATAATGAAGACTTTTTAAAGCTGGATTTCACAAAGATATTTGATGGAGAGTTTGCTGTAATAGGGAACTATCCTTACAATATTTCCTCTCAAATTGTTTTTAAGGTTATTGATAACCGTCATTTAATCCCAGAAATGAGTGGGATGTTTCAGAAAGAAGTTGCAGAACGAATTTGTGAAGGACCAGGAACAAAAGCATATGGAGTTATAAGCGTTTTGACTCAGGCATTTTATGATGCTGAATACTTGTTTACTGTTCCTGAAAATGTATTTAACCCACCTCCAAAAGTGAAAAGTGGAGTTTTACGTTTGGTGCGAAAGGATAATCCGATTGATTGTGATCATGGAGCTTTTAAACACATCGTTAAAACTGCCTTTAATCAAAGAAGAAAGATGTTGAGAAAGAGTTTGAAACCTCTTTTCGATGCGGAAACTTTAACGCAAGAAATATTTACCAAACGTCCAGAGCAATTATCGGTTGAAGATTTTGTTTCGTTGGTGGGGATTAGGAAATAGGATTTATAACTCTGGCATTTTTCGCAAATAAAACTTCCTGTTTAGTAAATTTCAATTCTCTCCTTTAACAATCATTTCTTTTCTTTGAGTTATGAGAAATGTATTTCTAATCATTCTTATTGCCATAGGTCATCTTGGTTTTTCTAAAAAGGAAAAACAAACAAGGAATGCGTATGTTTTAGTTTGGGGAAGTACGCAAACCGAAACAGGGGCAGGTCATGCATCTATTGCTTTAGAGGACACTTCTGGATTTCTTTATTATTCTCATTACATGGAAGATGATGGAGGGACTATAAATACAAAAATCGATTCCCTAGCCAATGTAATAGGTTTGGATTCAGCTAAAGGTATTCAGGAAGAAGCCCCTATGCTTGTATTAAAATTCAAAGTGAATAAGAGAGAGTTTAAAAGGATGCGAAAAAAAGCTGTTAAACTGGTGCCTAAAGATTGGACTTTGCTTGGCTTGAATTGCGCTGATTTTGTTAAAAAGGTCCTTCGGAAAACTCATTATGATGTGGGATATGCCTTTTTAATTAGTACGCCTTATGAATTTGTAGATGATGTTTTTGATCATAATAAATTAGCTGTTAAGCGCGGGAAAATAAAAACACACAAGGGGCATGCCCATACTTTTTTAAAAAAGGAACCAAGGCCAGTTAGGTATGTTATTCTTAAATTGTTAGGCTTGAGGAAGTGATTAATCGCTTTACTTTCAAAACAAACTCAACTGCTGTGCATCCGGCAACAATTTAAAAGACTGTCTGTGATACTCAGTAGCTCCATGTTTAGCAATTGCCGCTCTGTGAGGTTTAGTAGGGTACCCCTTATTTTTCTTCCAATCAAAATGCGGATGTTCTTTATGGATTCGCTCCATATATTCATCTCGGTAAGTCTTGGCTAATATAGAAGCAGCGGCAATTGCTTTGTACTTACCATCTCCCTTAATTACGCATTCATGCGGGATGTCTTCTGTTTGCTTAAACTTGTTACCATCAACCAATATGTATTCTGGTCGGGTTTCTAAGGCTAAAACAGCTTGTTGCATTCCTAAAATGGAAGCGTTTAGGATGTTTATTTCGTCGATTTTTTCAGGAGATATTTCGATGACTTTAAAAGCGATCGCTTTCTGTTCAATGAAATCGCGCAATTCTTTCCTTTTCTTTTCTGAGAGTTTTTTGGAATCGTCCAATTCGGGGGCCTTCAAGTTTTTTGGGAGGATTACCGCGGCGGCAAAAACGGGTCCGGCCAAACAACCTCTTCCTGCTTCATCACATCCAGCTTCAATCAAATCTTTATGCTTGTAATTCTTTAAACTCATTCTGAAATTGTTTTTTGAATGCTTTCCCAAAGTAGTTGGGCTGATTTGTCCCAACTGAAATCTTTCAACCTTTCTTTTCCTTTTTCAACTAAGTCTGCTCTTAAATGCTCATCTTCTGCTAGTTTTTTCAAACTTTCAGCGATTGCTGGAACAGCATCCGGACTAACATAAATAGCAGCTTCACCACCTACTTCGGGCAACGAAGTGACGTTACTTGTAAGAATAGGTGTTTCACATTTCATCGCTTCTAATAATGGAATTCCAAATCCTTCGAAGTATGGAATGTATGTTAATGCTAAAGCGCCAGATAACCATGTGTTGAGCTCTTCATCAGATAATCGTCCAGTAAGAATTACGTTCTCTTTGCAAGTTAAAGAATTAACTAATGCTTTAATTTCTTCGGATCTGAAAAGAAAGTCACCTCCAACAACTAGTTTAATATCATTGTCAGTTTCCGCTTTAAAGAATTCAAAACCTTTTAGTAGGTTCATAATATTCTTTCGAGGGTGTAAGGATCCTATGTAAAAGAAATAATCAATTCCCTTAGTTAAAGATTGAATAGTTTCTTGATCAGCAGGATGAAAAGAATCTTTAGCACCATTAAAAACAACATCTATTTTTTCTTCAGGAATTCCATAAGTTTTGGAAATATCCTGTTTCGAATATTCAGAAACTGTTGCGATTCTTTTAGATTTTTCAGCAAATAAAGGACTGTATTTATTGTAGAACTTGGCCCATGATTTAGGTAAATCTTGTTGTCGATGCGCAAAACCTATATCGTGCATTACTGTTAGCATTTTTACATCGGTAGTTAAAGATGTAATAGCGTCAGGACTAACAAATATGTCTGGCTTAATTTTTTTAAGTAGCCTTTTTAAACTGAAATTATACCAAATCCTAACTAGTAGAGGATGTTTGGCTGGTGGTTGGATTACATGTGTTTTCACATTGTCACCAAAAATAAACTCAGGATCTACAGGGTAGTTAAAGATGAAGTGAAACTCATAATCGGGGTTCCATTCAACCAATCTTTTGAAAATTTCCGCGGTGAAATTTCCTATCCCTTCCAACTTACCAGACACTAAAATTCGGGTGTTAACCGCGATTACCTTTCTCATTTTAGTAATTTAGACTTAAAATTAACGTTTACAAACCAAAGTTTGAAGAAGTCTTTCCTGTTTAATCTAATCATCCTCTTTACGCTTAACATTTTTGTTAAGCCGTTTTGGTTGTTTTTGGATATGCAGGTCCAAGGAGAAGTGGGAGAGGAGTATGGTTTGTATCATGCACTATTAAATGCTTCGTTGATTTTAAATGTATTTTTGGATATCGGTTTAAGTAACTACAACAACCGAAAGATATCCATTAACAACAATAGATTTTCCTACTATTTCCAGAATATTGCAATTGTACGGTTAAGTTTAGCTGTATTGTATCTTGTGTTTTTGCAGGCTTTTGGTTTAGCACTTAATTATTCTGGAAAAGAGCTTTGGTGGCTTTTTCTTATTGGATTGAGCCAGGTTTTCTTAGCTTCATTGTTGTATGTTCGATCTAATTTTACAGCATTCGGGAAGTTTAAACTAGATAGTTTTTTTAGCGTTCTTGATCGTGTTTTAATGATAGCTGGAGTTTTGTATTTATTCTCTAATCAGTCTAGTAACGCAGTAAACATTGAGAATTTCATTTATATCCAGGTGATTGGTTACGGTTTAAGTTTCTTGATTGGATTAATGGCTTTGCTATCTATTGGAAAACCAGGTTTACCAAAACTGGAAAAGCGCTTTGCTAAAACTTTAATAAAGAAAAGTGCTCCTTATGCATTGATTGTACTAATAATGACTGCCTATCATAGTTCTGATGGAATAATGATTGAAAGAATGTTGGTTGACGGTAAGGCCCAAAATGCCATTTATGCACAGAGTTTTAGGATTTTAATGGCGCTGAATAACTATGCTTACCTTTTTGCGGTTCTGCTGCTTCCCATGTTTTCTAAACTATTGGCTAAAAAAGAAAGCGTTCAAGTATTAATTGCTACTTCATCAAGCATTTTAATTTACGGCGTATCCGCAATTGCAATATTGTTCACCTATTATGGATCCGATATTATCGCATTTTGTTACGGTTTTGAAAAAGATGTTGGTTTTAATGAAAGATTGGATTTATTAGAATCGGTTTCCTTGCTACCTAAAGTTGTAGCCTCTTCTGAGGTTTTTCAATTATTGATTTTAGGAATTATTCCAATGAGTATTAATTACTGTTTTGGTGCGCTTATAACTGCTTCGGGAAATATGAAAGTGTTAAACAGAATAGCTTTTGTTTCACTTCTTTTGAATATCATTCTGAACTTTATCTTGATTCCTAAATATGGAGCTTATGGTGCTGCAATGGCAAGTTTAGTTACTCAGTCAGCTAGTGGAATTGGTCAGGTTATTTTTGCTTTAAGATTATTTGATATTAGTGTAAATATTAAAGGGGTAGTTAGGTTAATTTTTGGTTTAGTATTTGTTGTTGCAATTCTGCAGTACTTAAATGAAATAGAATTAATTACAAGGCTTGCAGTTGTTCTGTTGCTTGGTGTAATAGGTTTACTTATCTCTGTTAATCTAAATGGAGTGTTAAAAATAGCCAAAGGCATTAAAAGGGAAAACGTTTAAATCCGTATATTTTTACTACTTTTACGACCTAAATTTTCAGAATGAGTAAAGAGAATAACGCAATAAATGAAGGGTATTTCGACTCTTCAAATCTTTATGTTTTTCTATATAAATACAGGGTTCATTTGATCCTGGTTTTTGTGCTTAGTGCAGTTGTGAGTGCAATAGTATCGCTTAATATTAAAGAAAAGTATAAATCTGTTGCTGTAATCTACCCTTCAAATACTAGTTCGGTAGCGAAAGCCTTAATTAGTTCAAGATTCGGAGGTAAAACCGATATCATGGAGTTTGGGGAAGAAGAGAAATCTGAGCAATTATTAGAGATCTTAAATTCGGATAAGGTAAAGTCTAAAGTAATTGAGCAGTTCAACTTAATGGCTCATTACGAGATTTACCCCGAAGAAACAGAAACTCCAAATCATGATTTGCATGAGATGTTTGATGAGAATATTTCGTTCAAGCAAAATAAGAACATGGCGGTAGAGATAGTGGTCCTTGATCATTCTCCTGATACTGCTGCTTTGATTGCAAAATCGATAATGAGTATTTTGGATGATGCTGTAAACAGGATTCAAAAAGAAAGAGCACAACAAGGTTTTGAAGTTGTAAAGAAAGCTTATTCAGATTTATCCACGGATATTAGAAAAATGGAGGACTCTTTAGCTTTTATTATGAGTAAAGGGGTTTTAGATATTAAATCTCAATCTGAAGTATACGGAGATGCTTATGCGCAGGCTGTTGCCAAAGGGAATACAACTGCAGTAAATGCCTTGGAAGAGAAGTTGGCTGTACTTTCTAAATATGGAGCTAGCTATATGAGTTTAAGAGAGCGTTTAGAGAATGAGCGTTTAAGATTATCAGAGTTGAAAGGGAAATATGAAGAGGCAAAGGTAGATGCAGAATCTAGAATTCAAAATTTCTTTGTGGTTACAAATCCTTTCCCTGCTGAGAAAAAAAGTTATCCTATCAGGTGGTTGATTGTAGCGGTAAGTGTTTTAGGATCAGTCTTAACTGGAATAATTTCAATATTCTTTTTTGAGCAAGCTCAAAAAGTAAAAGCCCAACTATAATTATGAAACAGTATTTTGAAAATGATGAGATTTTAGGGGTACTTTGGAGGTGGAAAAAGCCACTAGCCTCTGTTTTTATTCTCGCAGTATTGGGGTCGGCTTTGTTTTCATCACCAATGTTTATTAAGCCTAAGTATAAATCCTTTGCAAGGGTTTACCCTACAAACTTGAAAAAGTATTCTGAGGAATCACCTACTGAGCAAATGATTCAGATGTTGGAATCCGATGCTATTAGAAATGAACTTTGTAATCAATTTGCCTTGGATTCAATGTTTAATATTGAAAAGGACGATCCTCATTATAGGGATTTATTATACCGAGAGTATACCGATCATGTACACTTTAAGAAAACAAAGTTTGAATCAGTTGAGATTGAAGTATTAAGTACAAGCCCTGAGGTTGCGTATCATATGGTTCAGTCGATTGTTGATTTGTACAATATCGAGGTTAAAAGACTGCAGGATGAAAAGTTAGTTGAAGCTGTTAATACGGTGAAGGAATTAATGGATCAGAAAAAAGCTGAGATGGAGGAGTTGGAGAAAAGATTAAATGTTCTTCGTCAGCAGTACGGAATTCTTGATTATTCAAGTCAGGTAAAAAACTTATCCAAAGAATATTATAAGCTTTTAGCAAGAAAAAGTGTTGATCCGAACAAGATTGCAAAAGTTAAAGAAGAGTTAGATAACCTTAAATCAAAGGGAGTTGAGTACGAAAACTTATCTGGAAGATTAGCAAGTGTGAGGAATTCCTATACTGCTTTCAAATTAAAATATGAAGAGCACGTGAAGGAGTTGAACCGTAAAAAAGAGTACGCTGTTAATATTGTAAATCCATACTTAGCTGATAAGAAGACTTATCCAGTAAGATGGTTAATTGTTTTAGTTTCTGTTGCAGTCTCTATGTCTGCTTCGCTTGGTGTTATTTCTTTCCTAGATAGAACTGCACGAAAAAAAGTTGATTGATTGTTAGATTCAGCTAAGAAAATATGGTTTTATGCCCTTAGCCTGTTGTTTATTCTGGCTAACGGATTCTTATTATATAATGAGCGATTCGAATTATTGGGGGCTCCTATGCTTATATTGTTAGCATATCTTGCCATTTTTAAGCTAAATACCCTTTATTACATTGTAATGTTCTTAGTCCCTTTGTCTGTTAACCTAGATGACATAGGAATTGACTTAGGAGTTGGGATGGCGCTTCCAACAGAACCGTTAATTGTTGGGATGATGCTCATTTTTGTATTGAAATTATTCTTTGATGGAGGTTTCGATAAATCAATCACAAACCATTGGATTACAAGGTTTGTAGTGATGCATATCGTTTGGATAGCTTTAACCAGTATTACAAGTTCCGATCCTGTTGTTTCTATAAAGTTTTTACTGAGTAGAATTTGGTTTGTGAGTGTATTCTTTTTCATAGCATCACAAGTATTAAAAACACAGGAGAATCAACGGAAAGTTGTGTGGTTATATATCATAGGTTTCATACCTGTTTTATTTTACACCTTCTACGAACACTCAATACGAAACTTCGACCAAACCAGTGCTAACTGGGTAATGAGTCCGTTTTTTAATGATCACACTTCTTATGGAGCCGTTTTAGCAATGGTATTTCCTTTCTTATTGTGGCAATGTTTTTCTCCTCGAATCGAGGGTGTGAAAAGATTGATTGTTTGGGTAGTGACCATAATTTTCTTCGTTGCTCTTGTGTTGTCCTATACTAGGGCGGCATGGGTAAGTTTAGTTGGAGCTTTAGGCGTTTTTATTGTCTTAAGATTCAGAATAAAAGCTTGGATGGTAATTACTGGAGCTCTAGCAGTTGGGGTTTTCCTGTTTACAACTTTGGATTCTATTCTCTTAGATATGGAGAGAAATAAGCAAGATTCTTCTTCCAATCTAACCGAACACGTTGAATCAATTTCAAATGTAAGTTCTGATGCATCTAACCTAGAAAGGATAAATAGATGGAAGTCTGCTTGGGGAATGTTTTTGGATCGACCAGCCTTTGGTTACGGACCAGGAACATACGCTTTTGAATATGCACCTTTCCAGCAGAGTAAGGATAAAACCATTATTAGTACTAATGCTGGGGATGGAGGGAATGCCCACAGTGAGTATTTAGGTCCATTGTCCGAACAAGGTATTCTTGGAACAGTATTTATGCTAGGAATAGTTCTTAGTGTAATTATTGCGGGGGTAAGGGTCTATAAAAGCAATTTGCCTAAGGAGTCTCGTATGATTGGGTTGTGCCTTTTCTTAGGTTTGGTAACTTACTATTTACATGGAATATTAAATAACTTCCTGGATACAGATAAGGCTTCTGCTTTATTCTGGGGCTTCTCTGTTATGATTCTTATTCTTGATGTACAAGCGAAGCAATTGAAACCTGAGGAGGCTTGATTTTTTTCGCCCGCGGATCCCGCAAATCTCGGAGATTTTTATAGAACTTTTTAATGGCACACAGATTCAGGAGATTACACAGATTTACAACTTGAAATAATCTGTATAATCGTATTAATCTGTGTGAAAAAATCAAGAATGTTCGTTACTCTGATTGAGTGAAGTATGAACGATTGTTCATTTTTATTTCCACTTGTTTGTCGTTCCTCCTCGGTTGAAGAATCTCAAGAAATAAATGTAGTCTGTGAAAGTCAGTGTCTTCTGTGGGAGGGAAATTACAAACTCAAATCAATAGTAACAACTCCCTCGTTTTTAGAGTTACCTGGAGCGTATTTAATTGCCTTTGCTTGCTCGATTGCAACATTGATTAGGCACTTGTTTTGAGAAGTACCTCCTCTGGCAACTGCAGAGAATACTTTACCTGATTCATCTATTTTAATGTAAACTTTGATTTTTCCTGTAGCATTACAATTGTTTACTTTTTTCTCTACTTTTGTTGCTGCTCTTCCGGCAACATCCCATCTTCCGTCACCAACTCCTTTTCCTGTTGTGCTCGTTCCCCCTCCATCTGGTGTACCTTCTTTTCCAGCATTTTCTCCTGTTCCTTCCCCTCCAGATGAATTAGGACCTTGTTTAGTGGTTCTTTTGGCTTCAATTGCATCCATCCAACTTGGTCGAGATTGTTTTGGCTCTTCTTTTACTTCCTTAGTTTCTTCCGTTTTTGTTTCGGTAACTTTCGTTGGGTTAGTTTTAGTTTGTGTTGGGTTCTTTACAGGTGAACTTTCAACGGCTACTTCACTGTCTTCCTCTGTTGCGATCTCCTCTTCTTGCGAAGAAGAAGCGCTTGCAGAAGCAGTTTCTTGAGGAGTTTGGTTTTCCTGACTAGTCTCTTCCGATGTGTTTTCCTGGTTGTTTTCCCCACCAGCATTCTCAACCCCTTCAACTGCCCATTCGATTTCCATACCTCCCGGTTTTGGATCGATAATTTCAAATCCAAAAAGGCAGAATAAAACAAGCACAATTACGTGTACCGTTGTGGTCACGATTAAGCCTCTTCTTTTTCTATTTTTAGATTCGTCAGTTGCCATTTTATTTTGGTTGAGTAGCGATTACTACCTTTTTGTATCCTAATCTTTTAATGTCTGCAAACAATGCAACACCAGTTTCTAAAGCAATACTTCCATCTGCTGCAAGTTTTACTGCAGGTTGTTTATCGTTTGCACTTACCCTAGATTTTAGATCTGCCAATAACGCTTCGTATGACATTGGAGTTTTATCTAAGTAGTAATTTTCGTCGGCATCAATAGATACCGTGATTTTTGGAACATCTACATTTTGATCGCTTTTAGATGTTTTGGGCAAATCAACCGGAACACCTGGCGGAGTAACAAACGTAGAAAGCACAATAAAGAAGATTAACAACAAGAATACAATGTCGGTCATACTCGACATGTTAAACGTTGCATCTACTTTTTTTCTAGCTCTTGTTTTCATGTGCTTAAGCTGGTTCGTTTAGTAAATCCATAAATTCTAAAGAAGAATCTTCCATTTTGTGAACCACTTTGTCCACTTTAGCAACCAGTAGGTTGTATCCTAAATAAGCAATGATACCAACAACTAAACCAGCTACAGTGGTTGTCATTGCGTACATGATTCCTTCTGATAAATCACCAATTTGAATTCCTGACTCTTCCGCTCCAGCAGCCATCTTGTGGAAAGTATTCATCATTCCTAATACTGTTCCTAAGAATCCAATCATTGGAGCTGCTCCTGAAATTGTAGCAAGGATAGAAAGGTTCTTTTCCATGTTGGAAATTTCTAGGTTGGCTACGTTTTCGATTGAAGTACTAATATCTTTTAAAGGTCTTCCTAATCTGGAAATACCTTTGTGTAGCATTCTTGCAACCGGAGTGCTTGATCCTGCACATAATGCTTTTGCCTCATCCAGTTTTCCTTGAGAAATATTATTCTTCAAGTTCTCCATGAATGAAGGATCTATTTTACTCGCTTCTTGAATTGATTTATACCGCTCAACCCAGATGTAAACTGCAATAACCGATAACACAAAAAGTGGAACCATTATTGGCCATGAGTCGATAATTAAATCAATAATTAATAAACTGTCGTTTGCAGCTTCGGCAGTTTCTTCTAATCCTGGAGTCATTCCTGCTTCAACTGTTCCTCCAGTACCTGCAGTGCTTCCTCCCTCAACGATCTGTAGTTTAAATAAATCTCCAAACATATGCTCTTGTTAGTGATTGTTCAACGGTGTTAAATAAAAAAATATTGTACTAGTATGAAGTTAACGTAACTCAGTAATTTTTATCAAAAAAAAAGGATGTTCTTTTGAACATCCTTTTTTTGAATAAGTATCGTTTTTGTATTAAGCTACAAACAAGATGTAAGTAGCAGCACCTGCTATATAACCCACAATAGCTAATAAACTGATCTTTTTAACGTACCAAATAAAGTCGATTTTTTCTAATCCCATTACCGCAACACCAGCTGCAGATCCAATGATTAAACAAGAACCTCCTGTTCCAGCACAAAATGCTAAGAATTCCCAGAAAGAACCGTTTGCTAAGAAATCAGATGACATTGTTCCTGCAGCAACAGCCTCAGGAGTTGCAATATCATACATACCTTGCGCAGCAGCAACTAAAGGAACGTTATCAACGATTGATGATAAGAATCCAATTGCCATGTTAATCGCATAGTTGTTCTGTAAAGTTTCGTCTAACCAAACAGCCATAGATTTTAAGTGCCCTACTTCTTGTAATGCAGATACTGCTAATAAGATTCCTAAGAAGAATAATACCGAAGAAGTGTCGATTTTTTTAAGAACTGAAATTACAGATAAGTGGTATTTGTGATCTTGTTCTTTTTTCTTGTGCATTAACTCTGTAGTTGCCCATAAACATCCAAGAGATAACATCATTCCCATAAAAGGAGGAAGTCCAGTTACAGTTTTGAAAATTGGAACGAATAATAAACCTCCAACTCCCATGATTAATAAGCCAACTTTTTCTCCATGAGTTGTGTCGAATTTATGACCTTCAGCTCTGCTTGCTGTTGGTCTTTCGACCTCACCTTTCATTGTGAATGTTAAGATTAAAAGCGGTACTAATAATGCAATAAATGAAGGTAAGATTAGCGAAGGAATAGCGATTACAACCGAATCAGGCAACTGACCTTTCATCCATAACATTGTTGTTGTAACGTCTCCAATAACAGACCATGCTCCTCCGGCGTTAGCAGCAATAACTACCATACCAGCGAACAACCATCTTGTTTGTTTGTCTCCAACTAACTTTCTAAGTAATGAAATCATTACAATAGCAGTAGTTAAGTTATCTAATAAAGCAGAGAAGAAGAATGAAAGGATTGCAATAATCCATAATAACTTCGCCTTACTAGTAGTGGTAATTTTGTCGGTAATTAAAGTAAATCCTTGGTGCTCATCAACTGTTTCTACAATTGTCATTGCTCCCATTAAGAAGAATAAAATACCACCAATTTCATAAATATGGTGAATTAAACCTCCACCGCCAGTGGCTCCATGTTCGAGAATATGGTGTATTTTATTGTGACTTAGAAGTTCTCCTGTTTCAGGATCGGTTTGACCTCCAAGAAAAAACGCATACAATGCCCAACATACCATTCCAGTGAAAAGCGCAGTAGGCGCCTTGTCAATGTGAATATTGTGTTCCAAGGCAATCATAAGATAACCAACGATGAACACAACTACCATCAAAATTTCCATAATGAATTAATTTTTGTTCCCGCTTTGCGAGTGATTTTAGTTTTGAATTGGCGCAAATTTAACATTCCAAGGCGATTAGAGGAAATTATAGGCCTTGTTTTTTGCAAGTTTTCATATTTAAAAGGTTAATGAGGTACTTAAACGGTTATCTTTGAAGGGTGAAAAAAGAAGCGCTTTCAGTACTTAAATCTGTTTTTGGTTATGATGACTTTCGCCCGCAGCAATGGGAGATAATAGAATCTGTATTACAGAAAAAAGATGTCTTGGCCTTAATGCCAACAGGAGGAGGGAAGTCGCTTTGTTTTCAAATCCCAGCTTTGATTGAAGAAGGGGTGGCGATTGTTGTTTCTCCTTTGATAGCACTGATGAAAGATCAGGTTGAAGGATTAGTAGGGAATGGGGTTTCCGCGGATTTTATTAATTCATCACAATCTGCTTCAGAACAAGAATTGGTGATGCATGCTTTGGAGGCGGGAAAGATTAAATTGCTTTATGTTTCACCAGAAAAATTAATTTCTGATCACTTTTTATCATTCTTACAAACCCTAAAAATTAGTCTGGTTGCTATTGATGAAGCACACTGTATTTCGGCATGGGGTCATGATTTCAGACCAGAATATGCTCAACTCGGATTATTACGCAATCGTTTTGAAGGCGTTCCTTTTATTGCTTTAACTGCAACGGCGGATAAATTAACACGGAAAGATATCACTTCTCAATTGGCACTGGATCAGCCAGAAGTTTTTACTTCTTCTTTTGATCGACCTAATTTGAGTTTAAGTGTTTTGCCTGGGAAAAAACGGTTTGAAGTAATTGTTGATTTCTTGCTAAAACGTCAAAATGAATCGGGCATTATTTATTGTCTGAGTAGAAAAAGTACCGAAAATTTAGCGGCTAAGTTGAAAGCTCAAGGCTTTTCGGCAGTAAGTTATCACGCAGGAATGAATCCGGATGAACGTCAAAAGGCACAAGAGGACTTCATAAATGATGAAGTAAAGATTGTTTGTGCAACGGTTGCATTTGGGATGGGAATCGATAAGTCGAATGTTCGTTTTGTTATTCATTATAATTTACCAAAAAATATAGAGGGTTATTATCAGGAGATAGGTAGAGCTGGAAGAGATGGGTTAGATTCTGATACACTTTTATTTTACAGTTACGCTGATGTTGTACAGCTAAATCAGTTCATTGAAAAATCAGGGCAAAAAGAATTTCAAGCTGCTAAATTGCGCCGAATGCAAGATTTTACAGAGGCGAGAATTTGCAGAAGAAAAATTTTACTGGCTTATTTTGGTGAGATAGTTCATAAAGATTGTGGAAACTGTGATGTGTGCAAGAATCCTCCTAAACTGATTGATGGAACGGTAATCACGCAAATGGCTTTGAGTGCAATAGCGAGGGTAAATGAGCAAGAGCCAGTTGGAGTAATCATAGAAATATTAAAAGGGAGTTCTCGACCGGAAATTTATCAAAGAGGTTATCATGAGCTGAAAACCTTTGGCGTTGGGAGTAAATACACTTTCAAAGATTGGCAGAATTTTATGCTGCAATTACTGAGTTTAGGATATTTTGAAGTTGCTTATGATGACCACAATAAACTTCGGTTAACCGAATTAGGAAAGGAAGTTCTATTCAAAGGTCGTAAAGTTGATTTGGTGGATACGCAGGAAATGGAAAAACAATTCGAGGAAGCTAAATCTGTTACCAAACCGCAAGAACTTACCCCTAATGAGGAATTATTTGAGATTTTAAGAGAGTTAAGAACTCGATTAGCCAGAGAAGAGGGGCGTCCGCCTTATTTGATTTTTAACGACGCGACTTTAAAATCAATGTCTGCCCGAAAACCTACATCGCCTGCAGAAATGCTAAATGTTAGTGGAGTTGGGGAGCATAAGTATGAAAAGTATGGTGACGATTTCTTGAATTTAATTATCGATTTCACCAACAAGAACAAAAAGAAAAAAGGAGATTCTTTTAAAGAAACCCTGGTAATGTTAGCACGAGGAATGAGCGTTGCCGAAATTTCGGACCAACGTAATTTAAAAGAAACCACCATCTATTCACACATCGCCCAATTATTTAAAATTGGCAAACTTAATGATGTGTCAAAGTTTGTTCCTTTCCATGAATACAAACAAGTAGAGGAATATTTAAATAACAATCCCAAAGAAGATAAACTAAAACCAATATTTGATGCATTAAATGGCGAGGTAGATTATGGGAAGATTAGATTAGTTGTTGAGCATTTGAGGAGATAATCAGTTTTTAATATAAATCTTTTGTTACTGATTGTGTTATGAAAATTTTCATTCACGGTTAATAATATCATGTTTTAAAGATTTATTTTTTTATTTCATGAAACTGTTTTTTTGTATCTGTCGTATTAAATTCGCATTTTCGTATTCATTTTTAGTGTTTTAATCGTCTTTTTAAGTTAATTAATAGTTTTGAAAACATTTATAAAATTACATTTCATACTTGCGATAGTAGCATTTTGTACTTCGGGATTATTAAATGCTCAAAACACGCTTTATATATCTGGCGGAGGTAATTCTGTGCAGATTAACAATTCTCATGTTGTTCACTCTGACGGAGATTTAAACATTTTATCAAGTGCAACACTAGTATTAGGTTCAACTGGTGAGCCTAATTTAGAAGTTGATGGACATCTAGATAATGCCACGGATGCCACTTTTACCGCAGGAACAGGGCTGTTGGAACTAACGGGAAGTAGTAATCAGAACATTGATATGGGAGGTGATGATTTATACAACCTTGAAATAGTTAATGCTGCAGGAGCTACAATAACTGATCCAGTTACAGTTAATAATGAACTTCAATTTAACTCAGGTGTTATTACAACTGACGCTACAAATTTTATCACTTTTGAAACAACGGCATCTTCAGCAGGTGAAGCTGATGCAAGTCATGTTGTAGGGCCTGTTGCGAAAAATTTTAATTCTACATCTAATTTTACTTTCCCAGTTGGTGATGGAACTTCACTAAATACAATTGGTTTTGAACCAGACGGGACAGGAGCAACAACAATGAAGGCTCAATATTTTTTTTCCCAGCCATCTAGTAGAGATAGCAAAGGAGCTGGAATAGTAAAGGTTAGTAATTTGGAACAATGGTCTTTGTCTCGTGAATCAGGATCAGAGAACGGTGATGTTACTTTAGAATGGGATGCAACAAGTGACGTAACTACTCATACTGATTTGTTGGTTGCTGGTTGGGATGGTTCTCAATGGGTAAATCGAGGATCGGCTACATTCACAGGAAATGCAACATCAGGGACAGTAAAATCAACAAGTATTTCTTCTTTTGGAAATTTTACAATTGGAACTTCAACTGCAGTAAATGCATTACCAGTAGAGTTTTTAGAATTTAATGTTGGGCTTGAAGATGATAAAGTCGTTTTGGATTGGATTACTGCTTCTGTGGTTAATAATGATTATTTCGAAATTGAAAGATAACAACAAGGAGTTAATATTATGTGGATAGGTATTGTAAATTCCAAGGGAGATGGGAATTCTACCGAATTACAGAATTACGAATTCATAGATGAAAACCCTCTGGTTGGTACTTCTTTTTACCGTTTAAGACAAGTTGATTTCGACGGGGAATTTGATTACTCTGAAGTTAAAGCAATCAATTTAGAAGAAGCTGAAATGGTGATGGTTTATCCTAACCCATCTGAAGGTCAAATAAATTTATCGGTTTATGCAAATCAAGCATCGAGCGTTAATGTAGATATATATGATGGAGTGGGGCAACTTGTAAAATCAGATATTATAATAGTTTTTGAAGGAGATAATTTTATTAATAATTATTTCCAAGGAGCAAAGGGTAAATATTATATATCGGTAACCATGAGAAATGGAGAGCAATATGGTTATCCTTTTGTGATTTTAAAATAAAATTAATTTGAAACAAATAGATATGAAAGTTTTAAATACTGTAGCGTTATTGCTAGTAGCAGGTTTGGTTTCTGCTCAAGTTGGAATAGGAACATCTACACCCTCTGTTCCGTTGGATATTGAGACTTCAGATGCTGCAATTGATATTAACAATACATCAACTGACCCTTTGATTCATTTCCAAGTTTCGGGAACCACTCATTTTACTATTGGTACAGATGTAACTGATAGTAAATTTAAGATTGGAACAACTGCCCTTGAGACAGGAACTGCAATTACTATTGAATCTGATGGTGATGTAGGTATTGGAAATAGTTCTCCAGCTGCCGACTTAGATGTTGAAGGTACTCTTATACTTCAAAGTGGAACTTCAATTAGTGAATTTAGTATAGATGGAACAATGGCTGGAAATAGTGATAATGCTGTGCCTACTGAACAAGCAGTTGTAGAATATGTTGCTGCTGAGCAACAAGTTTTAACCAAAACAATAATAATTGAAGCCCCAGCAAATACTGATTATTTCCCTGTTTTTAGAACAGATGTAGCCATAACAATAGTTGAAGCACTAGGAATGTTAAATGCAGCAGGAGATGTAGATGTAAGATTGTATTGGGATTCTGATTTTGCAGAAACCTCACCTACTGCAATTGGTACAACTACAACATTAACAACAACAACTGCAGCTTCTGTAAATATTGCGTCAGATGCTACAATACCTGCGGATAATTGGATTTTTGTTGATATTCCAGAATCTACTTCTGCGCAAACGGTTACTGTTAATATTAGATATACAGAAGATTAATTTTTAGCTAAAACTTATAAAGTTGATATTATGAATATGAGAACTAAATTATTAGCTGTTTTAATAATGTTAGCTGTTCCTTTTGGACTTAAAGCAGCATTAACTGAAGGTAATGAGACATCAGATGTAAGAAATCCTGCAGGAAGTTCTTATTCGTTTTCACACACTCAAAATACTGGAGATGATGGCCATTTGGTTATTATTATCGCTAGTCCGGCTGTTGCTGTTTCCTCTGTTACGTATAATGGTGTTGCAATGACTGAAGTAAGAGAAAATAATACTGCGTATAGTGTTTATTGGTCTGTTTGGGAGTTAGATGATCCTGCAACAGGTTCAAACACTTTTGCCGTTACACTAAATAGTGGAAACTGGAACAATGTTTCAACCCAATGTTATTCTTTTACAGGATGTAGTGGCGTAGGAAATACAGGGTTTAATAACACTCAAGCTGTTGGTCAAACTACATCTGTTTCAATTTCAGAGAATTCTATGATAATAGGAAGTGTTATTGCTGGTAATGCTACTTCTGCTTATGTGGAAATACCACAGGGTACAGGAAGGACTTTAGATTGGAACCATAATATTAGTAATTATCATTTTGGAGGAGTTTCCCCTAGTTTGACTTCCGGTACTAAAACAGTGGAAGGTGGGGCAACAGCTTCCAATATTATGTTAGCTGTTGAAGTTCAGGAAGCTGCAGCTGCTGCTTCTCGGAGAGTCATAATAATTAACTAATTTTTAAAAGATAAAAAAAGGGAAGCAATTGCTTCCCTTTTTGTTTTTTAACGAATTTCCCTTAGAACGGTAAATCGTCGTCATCACCACCATCAATAGCCGCTGCTGGAGGGATATCCGCTGCCATAGGAGCAGGAGCAGAATCTGCTGCTTCAATTCTCCAAGCGTCTAATGAATTAAAATATCTTACTTCTCCTTGTGGAGATGTCCATTCTCTTCCTCTTAAGTTAAAGTTTACAGTTACTTCACTTCCAACTTGAAATCCATCTAATAATGCACATCTATCTTGTGTAGCTTGAAATTGAATGTGCTGTGGGTATTGAGATGACTCATCAGTTAGTACAAATTCTCTTACTGAAAACTTCTCAGAAACCTGTCTTGTTTCCTTTACCTCTTTTAATCTTCCTTTTAGTTGAAACATACTTCTTAAACTCTAAATTATTGAAACACAAAACTAGGGCAGAAGAAAGCTAAAAACTATAAACAAGAGGTAAAACTTATTAACTATTTGGCTAATTAATCAACATTCGAATAAAATTGGAAAAAAATTGAAAAATGTTTCTTCATTGAGGAAAAACGCATATCTTTGCAATCCGAATTTTTAATGGAAGCGGGTGTGGTGAAATTGGTAGACACGCTAGACTTAGGATCTAGTGCTTCACGG
>JAYPYW010000051.1:0-10418 GCA_038154685.1 Flavobacteriales bacterium
GTTACCAGCAGCTTTGGCTGCACCAGTTCCTCCAGCAGCAGCTCTTGAGTATACGTCTTCAACTTTTACTTTTACAGCAGCATCATAATACTTGTTTACAGGACATGTGAAAATTACCAATTTATAAGTTTCTGATGGTGCAACACCAATATATTGATCTGTAGCAAAAATGAATGGACGAATATAAAGTGCTCCGTCGTCAGTTTTTGGAATCCAATCTTTATCAATCTTTACTAGCTCGCTTAATCCATCTAACATAATTTGAGGATCAATTGTGGCCATACAAAGTCTTTCACAAGATCTATTTAATCTAGCGAAGTTGTCCATAGGTCTGAATAGGACAACATTCCCTTCAGCATCCAAATGAGCTTTCATTCCCTCAAATACAGATTGTCCGTAATGAAGAGAGTTAAATGCTGGATTGTATTGTAAATCTTGGAAAGGTAAAATTTCGAAATTCCCCCACTTTCCATCAGCAAAATCAGCAACAAACATGTGGTCAGAGAATACTCTACCAAATTGAATGTTTTCAAAATCAACGCTTCCTAGTCTTGAAGCATCAGTCTTGTTTATTTTAATATCAGTCTTTCCCATTTCTCTTTCGAAATTAACGAACCACCTAATTTAAATAAATGATAACAAAATATTCAAACCTTAGACGAGAAATAGTTTTAAACGTGGTATTTGTGGATTGAAATGAAGATTAAATGCGCTGAATTGAAAGAATTGTCAGTACCAAAATGTCGGACTGTTGACTTGTCAGGTGGTTAATCCGCCAAAAAGTACATTTTGACAGGAAAAGCTCAATGGCATTAGCATTGATATAGGCTAATCAAATAAAATTTTAAAATGGCACAAGGAAATATTAATGTTCAAGCGGAAAATATCTTTCCAATCATTAAGCAATTTTTATACTCCGATCAGGAGATTTTTTTAAGAGAATTAGTTTCAAACGCAGTTGATGCTTGTAGAAAACTTCAGGCGCTTTCTTCAATGGGAGAAGCAAAAGGAGATTTAGGTGAGTTACTTGTTGAAGTAATTGCCGATAAAGAAGCAAATACCTTAACTATTCGTGATAACGGATTAGGAATGACTGGAGAAGAGATTGAGAAATATATTGCTCAAATCGCTTTCTCAGGGGCTGAAGAGTTCGTTCAGAAATACCAAGATAAGGCTGATGGAATTATCGGTCACTTCGGATTAGGTTTCTTCTCAGCATTTATGGTTGCTGACAAAGTAGAGGTTTTCTCAAAGTCTTTCAAAGAAGGAACTTCAGGAGCAAGATGGATTTGTGAAGGAAGTACTACTTACGAATTAAACGAAGAAGAAAAGGAAACAAGAGGTACAGATATCGTTCTACATATCTCTGAGGATGCTAAAGATTATTTAGAGCAAGCTAAAATTTCAGAGCTTCTAACTAAGTACTGTAAGTTCTTACCAGTTCCAGTTAAGTTTGGGACTAAGGAAGAAACTTTACCAACTCCAGAGGCTAAAGAGGGAGAAGAAGCTCCAGAGCCTCAAACAATCACAGTTGATAATGTTATTAATAATCCTTCTCCAGCTTGGACTAAAGCTCCAGCTGATTTAGAAGGAGATGATTACAAGAACTTCTACAGAGAGCTTTATCCATACTCATTTGATGAGCCTTTATTCCATATCCACTTAAATGTAGATTATCCATTTAACTTAACGGGGATTTTATATTTCCCTAAGTTGAGTCAGAACATGGAGGTTCAGAAAAACAAGATTCAATTATACTGTAATCAGGTTTTCGTAACTGATCAGGTTGAAGGGATTGTTCCAGATTTTTTAACACTTTTACATGGTGTTATAGATTCTCCAGATATTCCATTAAACGTTTCAAGATCATACTTACAAGCAGATCAAAATGTTAAGAAAATCTCTTCTCATATTACTAAAAAGGTTGCTGATAAGTTGAAGCAGTTGGCTACTAAGGATAGAGAGGAATTTGAAAAGAAATGGGATGATATTAAAGTATTCATCGAGTTTGGTTTATTAAGTGATGACAAGTTTGCGGATAAAGCGAAGAAGTTCATGCTTTATAAAAACGTAAAAGAAGAATTCTTCTTAATCGACGAGTACATCGAGAAAATTAAAGTTGCTCAAGAGAATAAAGACAAGAAAACTGTTGTGCTTTATACACATGATAAGGAAGCGCATCACTCAGCAATTGCTAAAGCAGAAGAAAGAGGTTATGATGTTCTTGTTTTAGATACAGCATTAAGTTCTCACTTAGTAAATAAGTTAGAGCAAGATTTAACTGATGTGACTTTCGCAAGAATCGACTCTGATACTATTGATAAGTTAATTGCAAAGGACGAAGAAATCCCAAGCAAACTTTCGAAAGAAGAAGAGGAGCAATTAAAACCAGTTATCGAAGGTGTTGTAAATACTACCACTTATACTGTTCAGTTTGAAAGCTTAAGTGAAACTGATGCACCTATTCAAATTACACAAAGTGAATTCATGAGAAGAATGATGGAAATGCAGCGCGTTGGCGGACAAGGTGGAATGATGGGGAATATGCCTGAGTCGTACAATATGGTTGTTAACTCTAATCACCCACTTGTTGGAAAGATCTTAAAAGAAGGTGATTCCGAAACACAGCAGAAGTTGGCCAAACAAGCAGCTGATTTAGCATTGTTGTCAGTCGGTTTATTAAAAGGGAAAGATTTAACCGATTTTGTTAACAGATCAATTGAAATAATAGAATAATAAAAATCAAATTCATCCCGCTTTTCGCGGGATGTTTTTTTGGTATAACTTTAAAAGAAAAAGAAATGAAAAAAGGAGAAATAGCTCTTGTAGTAGTTGGAGGTTTAGCTATCGTTGGTGTAATTGTTTGGATTGCAATGTTTTTTAGTTCTATTGGAACTTATGATGAGGCTGTTGGTCTTCAAGAAGGAACATCAGAATCTTGGGCAAATGTAGAAGCAACATACCAAAGAAGAGCTGATTTAATACCAAATTTAGTTTCAACTGTAAAAGGTTATGCGGCTCAAGAGAAAGAAGTGCTTTTGGGAATCACGGAAGCAAGAGCTTCAGTTGGAAAGGTTACTATTGATGCAAATAAATTAAAGCCAGAAAATATCAAAGCCTACCAACAAGCACAATCAGGTTTAACTCAGGCTTTATCTCGATTATTAATGGTTCAAGAAAGATATCCAGATTTAAAGTCAAATCAGAACTTTATGCAGTTACAAGCACAATTAGAGGGAACTGAAAATAGAATTAATGTTGCAAGACAGAGATATAACGGAACTGTTAAAAAGTATAATACTTTTATTAGAGGATTTTGGCAAAAGCTATTTCTTGGTTGGAGAGCTGAAGAAGGAGAGTTTGAAAAGAAAGGAATGTTCGAAGCAGATAAAGGAGCTGAAAATGCACCAAAAGTTGAGTTTTAATGAAAGCTAAAGAGTTATTTACAGACGATTTACGAAAGCAAGTTGTTCAAGCGGTTGAGCAGGCTGAGTTAAATACATCCGGAGAGGTTAGGGTTCATGTGGACGATAACTGTAAGGGAGATGTTTTAGATAGAGCAGCTTTTGTTTTTGAGAAATTAGAAATGCATAAAACGGAACTTCGCAATGGGGTTCTGTTTTATTTAGCGGTTGCCGACAGAAAGTTTGCCATTTTGGGGGACGCAGGAATTAATCAAAAAGTACCAGAAAATTTTTGGGATGAGATTAAAAACGATGTAATTACTCATTTTAAAAATGGTGATTTTGCAGGTGGCTTGTCAGCAGGTATTATTAAAGCAGGAGAGCAGTTAAAAGCTCATTTCCCATATCAGGAGGATGATGTAAATGAATTAGATGATGAAATTTCGTTTGGTGATGAAGAGTAAGGTATTATTAGCATTATTCTTCTTAGGTGGTTTTATAGGGTTAAAAGCACAAGATGATTGTTTCCCTCCAAAAGATCCAAACAATAGTGTTTTAGTTTATGATGAGTCTGACATTTTTTCTGCTGGTGAAGAAGCTCAATTAAATTCTCGTTTAATTAATGTTAGCAACAATACATCTAATCAAATTGTTGTGGTTGCGGTTAATGATTTATGTGGAAAGGATAAAGCCATGTATGCCACTGAGCTTGGGCATAAATGGGGCGTTGGAAGAGCAGGGAAGGATAACGGTATAGTTATTCTAATTAAGCCAACTGGAGGTAAAGGACAAAGAAAGACTTTTATTGCAGTTGGTTATGGCTTGGAAGGAGTTATTCCGGATGCTACCGCTAAAATGATTGTTGAAAATGAGATGATTCCTAATTTTAAGAGCGGAGCATTTTATAAAGGAGTTGATGCAGCTTTGGACGTTTTAGTTCCACTTGCAAAACAAGAGTTTAATTATCAAGCCTACCAACAAAAGGTTAAAAAGAAAAAAAGCAGAGGCAGAGGAGGAATGTTTTACTTGCTAATCCTATTCGGTATATTCTATCTCTTATCAAGAATTTTTTCCGCAAGAAGTTATGCGCAAAGAAACGGACTAGGGCTTTGGGAAGCTTTTTGGATTGGAAATTTCTTGGGAGGAGGTTTCGGAGGAGGTTCTAGCCGAGGTGGTTGGGACGACTTTAATTCTGGAGGCGGAGGATTTGGAGGCTTCGGCGGAGGTGGCTTCGGTGGTGGAGGTGCTGGTGGAGACTGGTAAATCTTAATTTTTGTAGATTGAAATTTAGCCTTTCCATAATTCTTTTATTCTTATTTCTGGTTCCTTCAGAGGCTGCTATTCTAGCCGAATATAAAGGAAGAGAGGTTGTTAATTATAAAGGGGGACTAGGGTTAGTTCTGCCCGGATCAAATGATACTGCTTATTTTGAGGAGTTGACTAATGATGAAAGGAAATTAGTTATTCAAGCAATCCTTAATAATGGAAACTATAGTCCGTATCGTTTGGAGGAGAACGTTCTTCATCCCGAAAATAAATGGAAAGCAAAATATGCTCGAATAGCGGTTGTAATAATCGCCTTAGGTTTCTTAATCAATCTGCCTTTCTTTATTCTTTGGGCAAAGCGACAGAAAGGATCGGAGGAAGTTTTATTTTATAATGTTAGAGGGAAGTACACCTATTTATCGGTTCTCGATTGGGTGGCTAGATTAGAGCGATTAAATAAATGCCATTTAAAAGCGCAAAGACAAAGAATAGAGGAAGCCTTCAATAGGGCTCAAAAAGTAAATAAATCAATAAGAATTTATACCCGCCAAATTCATGATGTAATGCTGATTAAATCATTTGGTAAAAAAATGATTAGAACAGCATTTAACAGGATGGCAACTTATACAAAGATTGTTTACCTATTGGATATAGCAATTTACCTTTCTATCATAAATGCTACTATTCTATCCTTGAGTGTTGAATACGATTGGGGGCTAGCTGTTGTTTTAGGTGTTTTGGCTGGTAATATTGTAGCTGCGCCAATTTGGTTTGTTTTTCACCTTATATTTAATCATTGGTTAAAGTACCTAGCCACCCAAGAAATAGAAAAGGGAAAAGGTGTTGGGTTAAGAATAATAATGGCTCAATTTTATGGAGGCTTTGCCGGTTTAGTTTGGAAAGATCTTCATTTTATTAAAGGTCAATCCTCCTGGTTAATTGGACCAGAATACGTTGGCTGGGGAATTGGCTTCTCGTCTTTTTCTAGTTTTTCCTCAGGAGGATCTAGCTTTGGAGGTTTCGGAGGAGGCGGTTTTGGCGGCGGTGGAGCTGGCGGAAGTTGGTAATGAAAAGAAATGTAATATCCATATTACTCCTGTTTTTTCTCTTAATCTATTTGGATTCTGAGGCCGGAGTTTATATCCATGGTGGTTCCAAAAGTTTAACTAAAAAGGATGCCGGTTTTATCGCTGAATTCTTGAGGAATAATTTTATATTAACCACTTTTAATGTACTCTTCTTAATTCCTTTTTCATTTTGGGCAAAGAAGCAAAAATTGGACGATGAATTGCTTTTGTACCAGGTTAGAGGAAGGTATACCAAGTATAATATTTCCTTGTGGTTGGAGAAGGTTGAGAATGAGTTTGGAGTTAGGTTAACTAAGCACAGAAATAAATTAGATGTTTATGTTAAAGCAGCAAAAAGATCCAAAAGAAGTTTAAGCGTTTTCAGATCTAAAATCGACGCAATAATTTTCGATGCAGCATTTGGACCAGAGCGCAGAAAGGAGGCATTTTTAAGAATGCATAAGTATACTAAACTCATTATTTACGGCCAGTTTCTTCAAATTCTTATTACAGTTGGTTATTCTATAGCATATTGGTGGTATGTTGTGAAGAATCCAATGGGAGCATTTTTTCTTGGTATTTGTACTGCTTTTTTTATCGGTGTGGTTTATTGGTTGCTTTCTAATGTCCTAATGGGGGCAATTATTAAAATTATCGTTAAAACAATAACAAGTGTAAAAGGACAAGCTGGATATTGGCATATAGTTTCAGCTCAGTTAAGAGGTTTTTATGGTGCTTTTTGGCCGTTTGTTCCAATGCCTCAAAAAGCTTTATTAGCAATTTCAGAAATTGAAATGGAAGGTTCTTCATCATTTGTTGATTTCGATGGAGGAGGATCGGAAGGGAATTTTTAAATTCGAAAATACATGACGCCTTATATCACGTATATAATTTTAGCAATTACTGGTTTGGTTTCTTATCAGGCTTTTCAAGATGGGGGATTGAAATGGAAGTTTATGTTTAATGCTTATCAAATTAAGCACCGCAAGGAATGGTATAGGTATTTTAGTCATGGTTTAATCCATGGTGATTGGATGCATTTGGGATTCAATGCTTATGTGTTATATAGTTTCGGGAAAATAGTAGAGTTAACTTATGTTTCTCAGTTTGGTGAAGGTAAGGGGCGTTTGAACTTTGTTTTAATGTATGTTGGCGCTTTGGCGTTTAGTTCGGTTTTTAGCTACGCAAAACATCAAGATAATCCTCATTATAATGCATTGGGTGCTTCTGGTGCCGTTTCCGCAGTGTTATTCTCTTTTATTGCAATTTATCCTACTGAAGAGTTAATGTTGATGTTTATCCCTATTCCAATAAAAGCTTGGATAATGGGTGGTCTTTATCTTTTGTATTCACACTACATGGCTAAAAAACAAATGGATAATATTGGTCATGATGCTCATTTTTGGGGAGCAGTTTTCGGATTTGTGGTTACCTTTGTATTTAAACCTGAATTAGTAAGCAGGTTTATTGATCAAATTACATCTTCAATTTAATGAACAAAGCAATTTTTTTAGACAGGGACGGAGTTATCAATCATGATCCAGACGATTACACTTACCTTTTAGAAGAAACTACAATTTTACCTGGCATTATTGAGTTTGCACAAAAAGTAAGAGATAAAGGTTATTTGATTATTGTAATCACTAACCAAGGTGGGGTTGATAAAGGTAGGTATACCCATGATCATGTAGCTGCGGTAAATAACTTTATTGAAGGAGAGTTTAACAAAGCGGGCGTTCAAATTGAAGGGTTTTTCTATTGTCCCCACCATAATGCTTTGCAAGCTTGTTTGTGCAGGAAACCTGATTCATTGTTAATAGAAAGAGGTTTGTATAAATACAATGTAGATCCAAGTAAATCTTACTTTATAGGAGATAAGTGGCGTGATGTTGAGTGTGGTGAGAAAGCTGGAGTGACAGGGATTAAAATTGATGTTAATGTAATTAGCGATACCCTTATTGATCAAATAGCCTAAAAACTTTTAGTTATGATGGAATTCGACAATTTAGATGGTTTTTTAAGTGAGAAAGGCGACAAGATTTTTGATGCCTCTAATCGTGTTTTAAAATACGGTGACGGACTTTTTGAAACAATCAAATTAGTTGATGGGAAGTTGATGTTTTGGGAAGATCATTATGAAAGATTGGCTAAAGGGATTGAATATCTAAAGTTTGATTCAGTAGGGAAAGACGAAGCTTTTTGGAAGAAAGAAATCGAGAAAATCATCGTAAAGAATTATTATAAGCATGCCAGAATTAGGGTGATTGCTTTTAGAAATGCGCCTGGTTTATACACTCCTATGGGTAACAGAATTGGTTATTTAATTGAAGGGACTAGATTTGATAAACCTGATTATACTTTTAATCCTGACGGAATTTCACTTGGTTTGTTTGAAAACGACCACAAGGCAATGTCACCAGTTAATAACCTCAAAACAACAAGTGCTTTACTTTTTGTTTTAGCAGGTTCTTACAAAAAGGAGAATGATTTGGGTGATGTAATTGTTTTAAACGCCGCTGGAAGAGTTTGCGAAACGGTATCCTCTAATATTTTTGTGGTTATTAATGATAAGATCATTACTCCTAGTTTGTCCGAGGGATGTTTGGACGGGGTGATCAGGAAACAAATCATTAAAGCCATTAAGCAAAAGCAATTAGACTTTGAAGAGCGAGAATTAACAATTGATGAGGTTAGAGCAGCTACAGAAATTTTTACAACAAACTCTATGTCTGGAGTCCAGGGAATCAGCGAATTCGAAGGGAAAAAGCTCCATAATATTTACGCAAAACAACTTCAGTCGTATTTAGATTTTCTAGTTCATTAAATTGAATGGTTTATTTCCTTAATTATAAGTCTTTTAAATAGACTGATTTTCCCTTTTTTTTCTACTTTTGTGGGCGCTCGAATAATAGGATACAATTATGAGACTTAATCAGTTAGCAAAGAAAGTAGGTAAGCCATATACACGTGTTGAAAAATACATCCGTAAAGATTTAAAAATTGAAGGGATCGATGGTCCTAACTCAAAGGTTGATCAAGAGGTTGTAGATAAGGTTGTTTACAAGTTTGGTTTGGCGCCTGAAGTAACTGAGGAGAAGCCTAAAGCAAGGTTGGAAACGATTGAGGCAAAACCTGCTGAAATTTCACCAGAAGAAAGAGGTTTAGATGAAATCCAATTAGAGGCTGCAACTCCTGCTGAATCTGTTGTTCCAAACCTTGAAGGTTTAGGGGCTAATAAAGAAGAAGTAGAGGAGGAAGCTTCAAAAGAAGAAGAGACTGTTGCAGAAGAATCTAATGATAATTCGGAAGTTGAGGTTGAAACTGTCGCTGAAGTGAAAGAAGATAAAGTAATCGCTCAAACTGTTGAAACTGAGGAAACTGTTTTACACCTTGATGAAGAGGGTACTATTGTAGCTCCAAAAGTTGAATTAGAAGGGATTACAGTTAGAGGTAAAATAGATATTCCTGGTGTTACCGACGTTGTTGAAGAGGAAGAGGTTGAAGTAGAATTAACTCCAGAGCAAGAAGCTGAGTTAAAAGCCGAGGAAGAGGCAAAAGCAGAGGCTGCAAAAAAGAGAGAGGAGGAAAGAAGAAAGAAGATAGATGAAGAAGCTGCTAAGGCTGCTGCTTACAAAGCAAAAAAGGAAAAAGAGGAACAAGAGAGACTTAGAAAAAAGATAGATGAGGAGAAGAAAAGAAAGCGTGAAGAGGGTAAGAAACACTATTTAAATCAAGTTCAACAAGCTCCTAAAGGAAATAAGTCTAAAAAGAAAAAAAGCAAAGCTGCTGCAGAAGCTGAAGAAAACAAAGCTTTTGAAACGAAAGAAAAGTACGCTAAAACTGAAAATATGACTACTTGGCAAAAGATTGTTAGGTGGTTTAATACTTAAGACTTGTTTGGAAAATATTTTACAAGGGTAGGTTTTAGCCTGCCCTTTTTTATTCCGCCTATTATGAGAAAATTAATTGTCTTTTTATTTTTGCTTTCCGGCGCTCTCAACGCCCAAGAATTCAAATTCAAAAACGCTGGAGAACAATCTAACATTCCAGAACTCCTCAGCCAATACATTCAAAAAGCTTCGGTGTCAGGCAATGAAAAAAACGCAGGAGATTGGATAAAAGGAATTTGTCAGCAAAACGGTTTGTTCATAACCGATATGGGTAGCGCAAATGGGAATTACAATTTTGCAGCTTCAGTTAGAAGTCTGAATGAAGGATTACCAAACATTATTTTCTTAAATCACATTGATGTAGTGCCTGTTGGAGATTCTGCTAAATGGAAATACCCTCCTTTTGAAGGAAGAATCTCAGATGGTGAAGTGTGGGGGAGAGGAGCATTTGATAATAAAGGGGCGGCTGTTGTTCAATTAGCTTCAATAATTCAAGCAGCAAGAACTTTCGAAAAGCAAAAAGATTTACCTTTTAATGTGACATTTTTAGCAGTTTCATGTGAAGAAACACAATGTGATGGTGGAGTAAAGTATGTTGTAGAAAACCATTTAAAGGAATTAAGTCCTGCTGTTGTTATTGGTGAGGGACCTCCTGGCTTGAAAGGAATTGTAGAGGCAGATACAACTTTGCCGCTTTTTGGGATTTCGATAGCGCATAAAAGAGGTTTGTGGTTGTAGTGGGAAGTGGTAGTGCTAACTTCTGGGCACGGATCGACAGCTCCTTTATCTTA
>JAYPYW010000051.1:10432-14007 GCA_038154685.1 Flavobacteriales bacterium
TTCAAAAATGGATATGTTTATCGCTTTGAATAATGTTGTAACAGAAGGTCATCCAACTATTTTTACAGATGTTAATACACAATTATTAAAGGATTTAGGTAAAGTAGAAAAAGGAATAAAAGCTTCAGCCTTAAAACATCCTCATGCATACAAGTCTGTATTAATTCCTAAGTTAAGAGAGCGTCCAGAGGTGTTTTCACTTTTATCCAATACAATCACTTTAACCAGTCTGAAAAGTGAAACTAACATTGTTAATTTAATCCCTGGTAAGATTACAGCATTGTTGGATTGTAGATTATTACCAGAGACGGATAGAGATGAGTTTTTAGCAGATTTTAAAAAGCGATTAAAAAACGACTCTATTAAAGTTACTGTTGTTAACGAGATGCCTCCAATGGCTCCGTCTAGTGATACATCAGTTTATTACAGAAGCTTGGAGAAAGCAATTGCGAAAAAATACCCAGAGGCTTACATTATGCCGATGATGATGCCAAACTTTAATGATGTAGGCATCTTTAGATCAAAAGGAATTACATGCTATTCGTCTTTCCCAATTATGCTTGATTTGGATCATATGAAACACATTCATAATTATGATGAATCTATTCCTGTTGCTCCATTAGAAAAGGGGAAAGAAACCTATGATGAGTTTGTTTTGGAGTTAATGAATATTAAAAATTAATATTCATAATCAGATTTATTTGATGGAAATTGGTTTTATTAAAAGCTTTAGCAGCAGTTAATTCTTGTTTGTCGATGTCTTGTCGGTAGATGTATAATAAGTCTAATTCTAGTCCTTTTAATTTACCTTCGAAATTGTAGTCGATTTCAAAAACAGTATGGAAGCAATCTCTAATACCATATTTGTTATTTACATAATCGGTTTCTTTAGCTGCATCTAAATAGCTAAAAATCATGTCAAATTCTAATTCTTTTCTTTTTTTAGGTTTATATTTTGCGCTGACGTTGGCAATTTTTGATTTGCCTAATCCTTCAACTCTTGATCGTGTAATAGAGGTGTAAAAGGATTCTCTCCCGAGTTCTTTTGGAAATAAAAAACGACCTGTTCCGAACATTGATGTAAAGGAGGTGGCTAATGTTAATTGATCATTTTCTCTTTGAATTTTAGAACTAAATACGTTGGATTTGTTGTCCGGAAAGATGTAATGATTAGTTTCAGATAATCGGCTTTGAAAATTATGAGCAAATTGATGAACGCTAATTACTCCTAATTTCCATTTCTGGTATTTATATTCAATTTGTGCCCAATTCAAATTGAAAACCTTATCTAGGTAGTAATTCCATAGATTGATCTTTAATCCTTTATTCTTGTAACTCAATTCCTGCCCTAAAATAAAGTGAGTGTTTAAATGTCCTAAATAATCAGACTTATCACCACTTGCGGAAAAGCCATTTCCGTTTAAGCCAATAGCTTCATTCATTTGAAACCATTCAACGGTAGATCTTGGTGAAACACCGTGCAAAAGAATGGTTTGAGCCCTTAAAGATTTAGTGATTCCGAAATTTCCATGAAATCCTTCAAAGGCAAATGCTTTCATTCGACTATCTCTTTGGTTAATAAGTGGTGTTTTGTCGATTGGAATTCTTCCGTACCTAACAAATGAATTCTTCCAGGAGTAATGAATAAAAAGTTCTTCCAACCGGTCAAGATCTGTTTTATTATCTCGGTCGAGTATGTCATATAATTCAACTTCCCATTTAGATCCTCTTCCAACTGTTGGATCAATATTATTAAGATTAGAAGAAAATGTTTGGAACGTAAAAATTCCTTTCATTTCAAATTCGAACCCTTTGAAGGGGAGTGATTGATAATGCAGCGACATTCCCATGGCATTAGTCCAATAATCTTTTAAGGGGCCTTGATTGATGGTGCTCATTAAAAAGTTGCGAAAATGTCCGCTAACATGACCCTTTGAGAAATGCTGGGCAAGATTTAACGTGTCACTGTAAGTGTGGGTAGAGTCTTGTTTGGCTTGGGAGATAGACCAATAAATGGTTAATAATATTAAAGCCAAAATTTTCTTCATACAACAACTTTCCACAAAGATAATAGCCGGCAAATTTAAGAAAAGTGATATGGGATACATAAAGAAAATAAAGACCGTAAACTGATTACGGTTTGAGAATGTAAGTTTGATATGAACCTAAAAAAACAAGTAATGACACATTCGTTTCGCAAAATCAGGGAGTATATAAATGTTAAATCAACAGAGGAGTTTAGTGAAGTTTTAGCTTCATTATCTCCTCGTTTTTTTAACGATGAGTTTTCAAAAACAAAAGCAGCTTATTTAGTTGATTTTAAACGGTTGCTTCAGCAAGTAGATCAAGATTTCCATTATGTTTGGGTATTAAAGCAAGAAAAATATGCTTTTCAATTAAGATGGAAAGAAAGTGTTTTAAAAGCCCATTTAGATTTGCTTTTGAAAATGATTCCTACCGAGTATCAAGTTAAGAAAGCAGTTTGAAGTTTGACGTGTACCTTTTGAAATTGGGTTAATTTTACTGTATGATCAGAGTTTTAACCATCGATGGAGGAGGGATTAGAGGAATTCTTCCGGGACAAATTTTAGTTAAGTTAGAAAGGATAATCCAAAAGAAGTTAGGAGATGATTCTGCTAAAATTGGAGATTTCTTTGATATGGTTGCAGGTACAAGTACGGGTGGTATATTAACAACATTTTTACTTTGCCCTGGAGAGGATGGTAAGGCAAAGTATCCGGCAAAAGAAGCTGTGAGTCTTTATTTGGAAAAAGGAGATGAGATTTTTCATAAATCGGTTGGAAGAACAATTAAATCCTTAGGAGGGATCGTGGATGAAAAATATTCTTTCAAGAATTTGGAGTCCATTTTTAAAGAGAAGTTAGGAGAAGATTTGATGTTATCTGATTTAATTTCCCCTTGTTTAGTTCCTTCATATGACATTGAAAACAGAAGGGCTATGTTTTTTAATCAAATAGAGGCTGCTAAAAATTCTCATTACAACTTTAAAGTATGGGAGGTAGCAAGAGCCACAAGTGCTGCCCCAACTTATTTTGAACCAAAGCAAATATCTAGTCAAACCGGAAATGTCTACAATTTAATCGACGGTGGAGTTTTTGCCAATAATCCAGCGCTTTGTGCTTATGTAGAAACAAGAGAACATATAAAAAATAAAGAGGGAAGGGGTGCAACAGCGAAAGATATGTTTATGGTTTCTATAGGAACTGGAGCCGTTGAAAGACCTTATTCATACGATAAGGCTAAAAATTGGGGTGTGGCAGAATGGTTGAAGCCTATTGTGGATATTATGATGACAGGTTCAGCCGAAACGGTTGATTACCAATTGAAACATATATTTGATTCCGAAGGTGTAAAGGATCAGTACTATCGAATAGAACCGTCAATTGGAGCTGCGGATACTAGTATTGATGATGTTAGAGCTCAGAATTTACAAGCTTTAAAAATTGCAGGTGAAAAATCAGCCGAACAGCATCAAAGGGATCTGGAAGATATCGCAGATCAACTGATAAGATTTAGTTAGTTTTTCTTGTCCTCGTATTCTCCATCTTTCCAAG
>JAYPYW010000051.1:14017-22589 GCA_038154685.1 Flavobacteriales bacterium
AGGAAGTTATTTGCAGGTAGTTGCCCAGCGGAATATAATCGAGCTTTTTCCTTATCCAACATGTGGGTTTGGTTACCGGCGGCACCTAATTGAAGGTTTAGCGCGTGTTCTCTTAGAAGTCCGTGATCAAGATTTTTCTTAGCTCTAGCTAAATCACTGTCCTTTACGTTTTCATCTAGGAATGCTTGTTTAAATTGCTCATAGCTCGGCCATACTTTAATTGTGGTTTGTGAAAGTTCAACAGTATCCCTTGATAAAATTTGAATTAAAGAGTATTGTTTACTCTCTAAGGTGTCCGAAATTACGTATTCCTCTCTTTGGTATCCTACGCTAGAAAAGACAAGCGTGTCACCAGTTTTTGCAACGATACTGTAAAAACCAGAATAATCACCAGTAGTACCTGTGTAATTACCTTTTATAAGAACATTAACGAATGGAATTGGTTTTAAACTGTCGTTGGTTACTGTTACTCCCGTGATTTTTACAACGTTTTTAGGCTTGTTAGATTGTGAATATGCAAGCATTGGAATAAGGGATAATAACAGGACAATTGTTCTCATATGGTAAAAATATTTTTTAAAAATACAACTTAACTGCCTTAATTTAAGGGGTTTTAGAATAATTATATAAAATTAACACTTGTCCGGTCCAGTACTAGTCTTGATTTGAAAATTGACATCTATGAAGAACCTTTTTATAATTGCTCAAACCCTATTAAATTTATAAGACATGAAAAAGTTATTTACATTACTACTATTTGCATTTACATTAAACTCATTTGCTTTCAAAGTTGTTGGTTACCTACCAACTTACAGGTTTGCAACGTTTAATGCTATTGATTATTCTAAGTTAACGCATGTTTGTGTTTCGTTTGCTAATCCTGGGATAGATGGAGAGTTTTCTATGTCAGTTAATCCAGCTCCTGTAATTAGCAAAGCTCATTCCGAAGGTTGTGAGGTGTTTCTAAGTTTTGGTGGAGGCGGTTTATCTGCTTTTGTTGAGGGTATTTATGAAGAGGAAACCAAAGCGGAGAATAGAACGGAGTTCGTTCAGAAATTAATGAACTATGCTAGAGAGCTAAATGTAGATGGACTTGATTGTGATTTGGAAGGAGATATGGTGAGAATGTCTACTTACGATGATTTTGTGATTGAATTAATTGATTCAGCACATGCTGCTGGGATGGAAGTTAGTTGTGCAGTTGCAAAATGGACAGGTTCATCAATGAGTAACTCTACAGTAGCAGCTTTTGATTTCATAAACACAATGTCTTATGATAAAACTGGTCCTTGGTCTGGTCCAGGTCAACACTCCCCAATGTCTCAAGCAGTTTCCGAATTTTCATATTGGCAAGGTAAAACAGCTGATAAATCAAATTTAGTAATAGGTTTACCTTTTTACGGATATGAATTTAAAAGTGGTGAAACACCAGCTTGGACTTGGGATCAAATTGTGAATACATATCCGGATAGTTTATATCAGGATGAGATTAATACAGGAGATGGGATTCTTTATTACAATGGAATTACAACAATTCAAGAAAAGGTAGCTTACGCAAAAGAAAATGGTGCAGGAGGAGTTATGATTTGGGAGCTAGGCCAAGACGATTTTGGAAGTCATTCACTATTGAAAGTAATCGATGATGAGATTAAAGGAGTGTCCTCTGTTGCTGGAGTTGATGAGCTAGATGTTAAAGTTTATCCTAACCCGGCTTCAAATGAAGTGTTTATTGATTTGGAAGGAGTTTACAGTTATCAAATAATGAGCCTTAATGGGAAGGTTGTATCTGTAGGAAATGATGTTACGACTAATTCAATTGATTTATCGTCTTTAAATTCAGGAGTTTATTTCCTTCAATTAAATCAGAAAAGTGAAGTGGCTACGGTTAAACTAGTTAAAAAGTAAAAAAATGCTATTTTTGCTGCATGATTTTAGGAATTGATGTAGGTGGGACTACAATTAAATTTGGAATAGTATCTGATAAAGGTGAGATTTTAGCAACGGAGCGTCACGATACGCTTGAAAACTCTAAAACACCTGAAGATTTTATCAATCTTCTTACAGATATAACCAGAAAATACCTGGATAGCTATCCGCAAATAAAAGGTATAGGTATTGGAGTCCCTGGTCAATTATCATTAGATCGTTCAACATTAGTTCAAGCTAATAATCTTGGTTCGTTAAACGGGACTAAAATTGTTCCTTTACTTAAAAAGGTATTCCCAGACTTAATTGTAAGGATGGAAAACGATGCAAATTGCACAGCCTTAGGTGAAATGTATTTTGGTGGACATGATAAAGATGATTTCATTATGATTGCTTTAGGAACTGGAGTAGGAGGTGGAGTTATTGTTCACAGAAAACTATTCATTGGAGCTAAAGGAAATGCAGGTGAAGTTGGTTTCTTAGTTGTTGGTCCTGAAAGACAAGTTTTAGAGAACTACTTAGGGCAAAGACATTTAACGAACTATGTTATTGATGAATTAAAGAAACCAGAAAACGCTGATAGCTCTTTACATTCAGAATCTGAATTAACAGTAGAGAAAGTGTTTAATGCAGCTAAAGCTGGTGATAGATTCTCTTTAGCGGTTTGGGATTACGTTGGAGCATTATTAGGAGAAACAATGGTTGGATTAGCTCATGCCTTTGATGTAACTAAGTTCGTTTTAGGTGGTGGAGTAGGAAAAGCATTTGAACTTTTTGAGAAGCCAGCTAAAGAAACAGCGCTTTCATATTTCTCGACATATTATGCTGATACTTTTGAAATGCTTCCAGCAGGGTGCGAAGCTGATACCGGTTTAATTGGAGCAGCGTCATTAGTTTTAAATGAATTAGAGACTTTCTAAAAGCATTTTAAATAAATTATCAGAAGTGGTTGGGAGGGATCTTAACCACTTTTTTTGTGCCTTGAAGTTTTCATAATTGAATTAAATTGCCCTCAGATCTGGGGGATCACAAGGATCTATTCCGACAAAAATCTGTGTAAATCAAAAAGATCTGTAGGGAAACAAGATAATATTCGTCATACTGAAGAAGGTACGACCGAAGTATCTCAAGTCTAAAGAAAAAGAATATTCAAAAGTTGTCAATCAAGCTGAAACCCAACAAAAAAATCAAGCGATTTTGGATTTTTCATAGCATCAACGCTTGCTGCTTTTTCAATAGGAATTCCAGATAAAATTTTCTTTACAGGCGCTTCCATTTTCTTTCCACTTATGGTATAAGGAATTTCATCTATCTGATAAAAGCTATCTGGAACATGTCTGGGACTAAATTGAGATCTTATAGTGGACTTAATCTTTTTAATTAATTCATCATTTAGAGTTTCGTTTGGTTTCAGTTGTATGAAAATCGGCATAGTTTGAGAACCGTCCTCATGATCTAAACAAACAATTAAAGAGTCTGTAATTTCTTCAATACTCTCTGCAGCACTATAAACCTCTGCAGTACCAATTCTAATACCTCCACGATTTAGTGTAGCATCAGATCTTCCATATATAATAACAGTGTTTCTTTCAGTTATTTTAATCCAATCTCCATGTCGCCATTTCCCAGGGTACATCTCAAAATAACTACTTCTATATCTTGCGTTATTTTCATCATTCCAAAAATAAATAGGCATTGAAGGCATTGCGTTTTCAATAATCATCTCACCTAATTCATTTTTTGCTGAATTTCCGTTTTCATTGTAAGCTTGAAGGTTTACTCCCAGCATTCTACATTGAATTTCCCCTTCATAAACGGGCTCCATGGGATTGCCTCCAACAAACCCGCTACATATGTCTGTTCCACCACTTAATGAAATAACCCAAGCGTTTGGATTAACATTTTCATAAAACCAGGAAAAACCTTCAGGAGGTAATGGTGAGCCGGTAGAACCGAAGGATTGAATTTTGTTGATCACCTCGTTTTTGGTGAAGTCCATACCTTCCTTCATACAGTAGAGGTAATAGGAAGCTCCAGCACCAAAGTGATTGATTTCTGCTTTTTCAGCGAATCTCCAAAGAGAATCTTTATCAGGAAAAGTAGGTGAGCCATCATAAATTGCAATTGTTCCTTCTAGTAATAGAGAGGATGTTGCATAATTCCACATCATCCAGCCAGTTGTAGAGTACCAGAAGAATTTATCTCCTGGTTTAATATTTTGGTGTAATCCTAAAGCTTTAAAATGTTCGATTAAAATGCCTCCTACAGAGTGAGTTATTGCTTTTGGTTTTCCTGTTGTCCCACTTGAATATAAAACCCAAATTGGATGACTAAAATCTACTCGTTCAAAAGTTAATTCACAATCCGGGCCATTTTGGATAGTATTCCAAGATTCTCCCTTGTTTTTTACTGAAGGGGCCTCAATAGCTTCTATAAGGATTATACTTTCTATGGATGTAATTGAGTTTTGAATTGTTTCAACGTCACTTGATTTATCATAGGATTTACCATTATAATGATAACCATTAACCGAGATGAATATTTTAGGTTGAATTTGACTAAATCGATCAATAATACTTTTTGTTCCAAAATCAGGGGAACAGCTTGTCCATATTGCGCCCAAAGAGTTTGTTGCTAAAAAGGCAATAACTGCCTCAGGAGTATTGGAAAGCATAGAGCAAACTCGGTCTCCTTTTCCAATTCCTTTAGATTTTAAATAGCTGGCTAGTTTGGCTGTTTTTGATTTCAATTCTTTTTTTGAAATGTTTATCAATTCACCTCCTTCCTTTTGAAAAGTAATAGCTGTGGTATCATTGGATTTGTCCTTAAAAACATGTTTAGCATAGTTTAATTGAATACCTTCAAACCATTTGTTCTCAATTATTTCTGTTTTAGAAGTTCTTGCTTGAATGAAATTCCCAGAGTAGGAAATATTGTAATATTTAAGGATTGATTCCCAGAATATGTCTTGATGATTAACCGACCAATTCCATAGTTGCTGATAGTCGCTTATTTCTATATTGTAATGCTCGTTTACCCAATTCATGTATTTAAACATGTTTGAATTCTCAGTAAAAGTCTTCTCGGGTTTCCATAAAATTTTTGGAGCAGACATAGCAATCGGTTTTAATTCAGTACGATTCAAAATAAACAAGAGTTTCCAAATAATTCAGAATCTGAATTAAATTGTTAATAAGTGTATAAAGTTCAGTTCAAATTGTAAGGTTAGGATAGCTAAATTTGGGTAAACACAATTCCAACCAAATGAAATTTTTTATTGATACAGCCAATCTTGAGCAAATTAAAGAGGCGCAAGATTTAGGAGTTTTAGACGGAGTTACTACTAATCCATCGCTAATGGCGAAAGAAGGGATAAGTGGTGATGAAAATGTTAAAAAGCATTACTTAGATATTTGTAATATCGTTGATGGAGATGTTTCTGCTGAAGTTATTTCTACAGATTTTGATTCGATGATTAAAGAAGGTAAGGTACTAGCTGATTTACACCCAAATATCGTTGTTAAAGTTCCTATGATTAAGGACGGAGTTAAGGCGATTAAGTGGTTTACGGATAATGGAATCAGAACCAATTGTACTTTAGTTTTTTCTGCTGGACAAGCATTGTTGGCAGCTAAAGCTGGAGCTTCTTACGTGTCTCCGTTCCTAGGTAGATTAGATGATATCTCTCATAGTGGAATTGGATTAATTGAAGAAATAAGAGTGATTTACGATAATTACGGTTATGAAACTGAAATTTTAGCTGCTTCTGTTCGTCATACAACTCACTTGTTAGATTGTGCAAAAATAGGAGCTGATGTAATGACTGGACCGTTGAAAGTAATCACAAGTTTACTTAACCACCCATTAACAGATAGTGGTTTAGCTCAATTTTTAGCGGATCACGCGAAAGCGAATTCGTAAAAGATAATTTTATAAAACTTAAAGCTCAAGGGAAACCTCTTGAGCTTTTTTATTGTAAAAAGGCTATGTTATTAGAAATTCACCCTGAAAATCCGAATCCAAGACAGATTTCACAGGCGGTTGATTGTATGAAAAGAGGAGGGGTGATTATTTATCCTACTGATACTGTTTATGCATTTGGTTGTGATATCAATAGTAAGAATGCGGTTGAGAAGATTTGTCAGTTAAGAGGAATAAAACCCGATAAAGCAAATTTCTCTTTTATTTGCGCAGACTTATCTCAGCTTTCTGAATATGCCAAACAAGTAAGTACACCAACGTTTAGAGTAATGAAAGCTGCTTTACCCGGTCCGTTCACATTTATTTTAAATGCTAGTTCATTGGTGCCAAAACTGTTCAAATCTAAAAAGAAAACAGTTGGAATAAGAGTGCCAGATAGTAATATAGCTAGGGCATTAGTAGAGGCGCTTGGAAACCCAATTATGAGTGCTTCTTTAAAGGATGAGGATGAATTGATTGAATATACTACCGATCCTTATAATATTCATGAAAGATATGAATATCAGGTAGATATGGTTGTTGATGGAGGTTTTGGGAAAAACGCTCCTTCTACTGTTTTGGATTGTACATCTAATGATCCAATTGTCCTTAGAGAAGGGTTGGGTGATGTATCTGATATATAGCTTCATGAGTTGAAAGTTGTTTTACGTTTATAACAATCCAAACATAACTATATAGTTAAAGCGTGATAATTGTTTTTTAATTATATTTATGTAGCTGTAACTTTCTGCCAACCTAACTGTTACAGTGATAACCTTTAACTAAAAAACCATGAGAGCCATCACTCTTAATAGACTTCGTGTCTTTGTCCTATTTGTCATTATAACGCAATTTTCTTTTGCGCAAGACATGACAATTGAATTTCAGTTTACTGATGATCCAGGTAATGAACAGCTGAATGGAAGTTTTAGGCTTTGTAATAATACAGCCACTGATATTAAGGGGACTGGATATACAATTGATTTTAGATGGCCGATTTTAGAGAGTGTAGCTAATTTAACAGCAAATAGAAACGGTGCAGGAGATTGTGATACTTGGACTTGGGAATTCGAAAATTGGCAATTACCTAATCCTAATAGTTGTCATAATGTTTACGTTACAGTTAATTACAGTGGCTCGTTAAGCTACCCTGCCTACGGGATTGATTCTAATGGAGATACAGTATGGGTAGTAACAAATGATCCCGATTTTATTCCGAAATCTTACCACGCAGGAAAACAAGAATATCAATTTGATCCAGAATGTTTTATTCCGTCACCAGATGTAATTTGTTTAGGAGAAGCTCAAATTAGAGAGTGGAATGAGCCAGTTGATGTTAGAGTTCCTGATAACAGAAAAGGTTGGGCGATTGCCGCAACCCACGTTGCAACTTTATTTAATAACATGTCTGGTTTAGATTTATATACTCCAGATTATGTGTTTGCTCAGTCTATTATTGAAGGTAGGATGGGATGTGATGCTGGAATTGTGATGCCAGGCGGAGATGATAACCCAATTGATTTCAGAGCAATAGCCACAGGTAGTGGTTGTTTTCAAATATTACCTCCTGGATGGGCTCAAATTGAGCAATATTATCCAACACTTACTGCGCCAGCAGGAATTAACCATGGGTCAATGATTGCGGGTGATAACTTTATTACAGCAGCACTTTCAAAAGTGCTGTATGATATGACAACATTTACAAAGTATGAAAAGATTAGTTGTGCCGATCCAATTGGTTTCTTCCAAGAAAGTGCTGACCCTTATGCGATTGAAACTTTAATTGCTTATGCATACCACGAAGGACCTTATGGGTCTGAAGGAGTGTTGATGGATATCTTCGTGACGAATAGGGCAACAACAGTCAACGAAACTAATTTAGCTGCTTATATTGCTAGTATTTCCGCTGACGCATCTGTTCATTATGCAGAAAGAATGAGAAATAACCTTATTCAATTAGAAAATAATTTCGGTGTTGCAGGAGGAAACTCACTTGTAACTGGAGAAGCTCAAACAAACTGGCCTGGAGGAGGTGCTGGTCCATCAACAGATTATGAATACCATGGTTGTTATGATGAACCAATGACATGGGCTGATTTTGATGCATATATCGATGAAGCGGCTAGATTATTCTGGACTGCAGATGTTGCTGCCGTTAAAGCTGCTGCTCAAGCAGCATTTAATGCTATTAACGGAGGAGCACCAGTAAATTATTCTCAATGTGGACCTGTGATAGACGCAATGACATTGGCTTTTCCAGTTTATAGTCCGGATGAAGGTGTTGCAGATTTATTTTTCGCTTCCGCTTGTGGGTCTCCAACCGTTACTATGAGTTCGTGTGATAGAATTTGTCCAGGTGAAGAAGGTGAATTGTGGGTTCATTTAATGGGAGTCCCTCCATTTTCATATACAATCGAGACTCCATCAGGTTCCTTTATTAATAGAACTGGTGTGATGGAAGCTACAGATGTAGTTAATGTAAATGAGCCAGGTACATATAAAGTAACTTACATAGAAGATGCTAACGGTGAGGTTTTCCTTAACTGTCACAGTGCTTCTTCAATTATCGAAAATGCTGGTGATGCATCTGCTTTTTGGAATAAAGGAAGTGTTGTTGATGGATGTGCCTCAGGGGATCTTCAATTAGATTTAACGGGGACTGGTCCATGGGAAATAACTTATAAGA
>JAYPYW010000052.1:0-21692 GCA_038154685.1 Flavobacteriales bacterium
ATGCTACTGTGAGCTTACAATTACCTAAACTTAAGCCACATATTCTTACTATTAGAGAAAAGCTGGCAGAAGTAATGGGAATTGATGTAGACTTAGTCTCTGTAAAAGCAACTACAACCGAAAAGCTCGGTTATGTTGGAGAGGAAAAAGGTGTAAACGCGCATGCCGTTTGCTTAATCAACTCCTAATCTCCCCCCCTATTTTTAAGTTTTCACTGAGATAGTTTTTATTAATCCAAGGCTAAAGATTAACTGTTATTTTTTTGTTAATTCCGGGCATGGTTATTGCTAACTTATGATAGTATCTTAAAAACGAACTATTATGAGAAAATTATCATTCATTATTGGATCAGCAATAATGCTTTCATCTTGTGCAATTGCAGTTGTTAACCCAGGAGAAGTAGGAGTTAAAAAAACGCTTGGAAAGCTAAACGATGAAACCAAATCACAAGGAATTATGGCTGTTAATCCCTTAATAACCCAAGTTGTTAAAGTAAGAACAACAACGGTTAATAGAGAGGTAACGCTAAATCTACCATCGAAGGAGGGTTTAAATGTAAGAGCTGAAATTTCTATTCTTTATCATGTTCAATCCAATATGGTTATTCCTATTTTGCAGGAGGTTGGATTAGATTACGAAAGGATTTTAATCCTAAGTACATTTAGATCTACAGCAGCCGATGTTTGTGCAGATCATTTTGCGAAAGACATGCACTCTGGGAAAAGGGCTGAAATAGAACAGGAAATTAAAAACAAAATGATTGCTCAACTAAAAGACAGAGGAATTGTTATTGAAGGAATCTTATTAAAGAGTATTTCTCTTCCTGAAAGACTTTATGCGGCTATAGAGGAAAAATTAAGAGCGGAACAAGAGGCTCAACAAATGGAGTTTATCCTAGTTAGAGAAAGAAAAGAGGCGGAAAGAAAGAAAATTGAAGCAGAAGGAATAAAGGATGCCCAACAAATTTTAAAAGAAGGTATTACTAAGGAAAATATCGAATGGAAAAGTTTGGAGGTATTCCAAGAACTTTCAAAATCGCCAAACACAAAAATCATCATTACAGATGGTAAGACTCCATTAATTATGAATCCAGAAAAATCAGATTCACCAAAATAAAAGATTTCAAGAGCAGGTTCTACCCTGCTCTTTCCTTACAATCTGTTTGCTCAACCAACTTAATTATTTAACTTAAATGAATGGAGAAATTAGTTCGAATCATATTGTTCGCCCTTATCCCCTTTACCGCCTTTACTCAAGAAAAAATGGATCCATTTCAGGTTTACGGACCTTATGGGGCTCAAGTATTCACTTCGTTCTCTCAATCCCTATTAAATGCCCAAAATTGCTACCGATTAAAATCTCATAATGAAGACTTAAGTAAGAATCTTAAAAAAATTAAGAAACTCAACAAACTTTATGTGATTGATTTTAAAGGCAATAATATTGATTCACTTCCTGAAGACATCTGCTCTTTCCAAAACTTGATGTATCTAAAATCATCAGGAAATGCTCTTAGAAAACTCCCTGAAGCTATCGGCTCCACTCCTACTATCAAAAGTTTAATCCTTCACCATGTAAACCTCGATAGCTTACCAAATTCCTTTAAAGGTTTAAGAAGCTTAATGGAATTAGAAATCCAAGTAAACAAAGCTGACACCCTAAATTTAAAAGATGGGTTTTCAGGACTGTACAATTTGAAATCGATGATGCTTTATAAAGCAAACCTTAAGTCTTTTCCTAAAGGTTTAAATAATAGCCGAAAGCTCAGAAAAATTTTAATGGTAGATTGTGGTTTAAAACAAATCGATTCATCTTTTACATTGATGGAGGACTTGCAAACTTTAATTCTGGATAAAAATAACTTTGATCAGTTCCCATTAGAACTAATTAAACTTAAAACTCTTAAAGAACTTAGCTTAAGAAAAAACAAACTTACCAGTATCCCTGAAAAGGTTGCTAAGCTTAGAGGATTACAACTACTTGATTTAACTGGAAATGATATTCCAATGATCGAAATAGACATCCTAAGGACGCTACTACCACATTGTAAGATTATAATTTAGGATTACTGGCTAACCTTTAATTCCTTTCCTGCAATTAAAAGAGAATTTCTTTTAATTCCATTCCACTTACAGATTTGATTAACTGAGATACCATATTGAGAGGCTATTTTGTACAAATAATCTCCATACTTAATCTTATGAAATAAAGTCCCTGGTTGGAAGGCTACAAACCCATCTCTCGTTTTTCTAATAACTAATGAATCAGAATGTAATTGGAAACTCTTAAAATCAATTAAAGCCTCTGGATTAACCGGCTTACCTTTATACCTAGTTTCGAAATGTAAATGACTACCTCTTGATGCTCCTGAGTTACCACCTCTAGCAATTGGTTGACCTGGATCAACCACATCACCTGGCTTTACCAAGAATTTATACAAATGAGCATAAATAGTCTCTAAACCATTGTGGTGCCTTACAACAATTGTTCTACCATAACCACCTGTCCACTTAGCTAACCTAACCACTCCTCTAAAAGCATTTACAACAGTATCTCCTCTCACTAAGTCAATATCAATTCCATTATGATGTTTACCATCTCTCCAACCAAATCTTGAAGTAACAACACCTTCAAAAGGGTGAACATAGCCACACTCCATGTAATCATGTGTTAAACATACCGTGGATTCGGTATCATGTTTAGAAATATCATTTTTATAAGGATGCGGAAGTAATGTATTCCATGTCTTATATAAATCATGAGCAGGATACGGATTAGTATCAACTGGCCAATCAGTTGTGAAAACCTCATGAATTTTTTCATTTAGTAACTTCACTACTTCAGGATCGATGTTTTCTTTTTCTAAAAGGCTATCAACTATAAGAACTAAATCGTCTTTCTCAACACCATCAGTAATCTTACCTTTTAATGCATCAAAATAATTTAAGGCAACCGTTTCATGAGAGACAGAAGCTGTTTCCAAACCTTCTCCTCCAAACATGCTACCTAAAAAGATAACGCACAATATTGCTACTATTCCATTCCTAACCTTCTTCATTTCAAGTCAAATTTTTCGCAATGGGCGCGCAAGATACGTAGAATTTTATTAACAATCCAGCTTTTAATAATTCATAACTTATTGATTCAGTGATAAAACTAATTTTTAGGGAGTGTTAATAACTCTAAAATGAAATTTTTAACACTACAGCTTTTACCATATTTTTTATTGATTTTTTGGACTTACCTTTACAACATGAGTTTCTTCAAACTACTAACCCTGTTAACTTTACCGGCGATCCTACTTAATTGCGGGACCAAAACCGATTTAGTAAAGTTTGAAGAACAATCTGTCTTTTATTCAAACCTAGAAGGCAACAATTCAATTGAAGGGAAATTTATTAATTCAAGTAAAATTTCTGGGGACACATTATATTTCCCAAGGGAATTTGACGCTATTTTAAACCAAATAGACAGATCTTGGGCGGCTGGACAAGGTTCTGGTAAACCATATTATGACTCTGGAAAGGAGTATTTATACAACATCAAAGAAATAATCACCGAAAAAAGAGCAATTATAATCTCTTCACCCGATGAGTACCTTTCGATCAATAAGCCGTTTGTGTTTTGGAAATTAAGCAGCTACCCTGTTCTTTTTTCTGATAGTTTAAAAGGTAGTTGGGGTTTTTCTAAAATAATTAAAGACACAAAAGACAGTTTATTTAAAACCCATTTGTTTGAATGCGACACAGATAAAGTGAGTCTGTACCTTGCCGAATCTAGTGATTTAATTAAATGGAATATTCGAAAAGTTCTTTCTCCAAAAGATTTCAGAGGCGTAAAATGGAACGTTGCCGCATCGGATGGTTGGATGAAGGTTACCCCTTTGATTTCGGATGTGATTTTTCACAACAACAAATACTATTCTTTTGCTTATGGGGATGACCATGATGAAAAAACATATATAGGGCTCTTGTCTTCAGACAGTCTGGAAGGAAATTATAAAGTATTTGAAGAGCCTGTTTTAAAGCCTAATCCAAATAGTGCTTTTTCCAACCATGATGTTTACTTCCCAAAAGTTGTTAAAGCAGGTGAAAAATGGTTAATGTTTTACACCGCTAAAAACGATAAAAATGAAGAGTTTTTAAGTTGTGCAAGCTCAGAAAACCTTATTCAATGGACTACAATTAAGGAAAATATAATTCCTCGAAACAAAGGCTGGAACAATGCTTTGTACAACCAAGTTTGCGCTCAAGTCACTTTAAAAAGAGATTCTATAACATTATGGGTTACTGGCGCAAAAGAGGTAGGTGATTACGAAAAACCCAATAAAGGTAACGTTATGGACGCTTGTATTGGTAAATTCATCGCTCATAAGGACTCTCTAATTTTTTCGGAACTGCAAGGAAACCCAATATTTGGAGGAAATCCTGTTTTCGATTTTGAAAACGATCACATTGGTGCTGCTTTTCAGGAATTAAATCATGAAGGGTACACCTATACTTTTTACCACGGAAAAGGAAGATCAAGTAAAAACTACACCATCCTATTAAGATAATAGCAGCTGAATTCTTCCGTTTTTAAATCATGAAACTCATCCTTCTTCTTACGCTTATATCTTCAGTAGCTTTTTCTCAGTTGTTTAATCAACCTGTAAAACCCAATAATAAGATTGATCAATTCATTAAAAAACATCCAAATAACAAGCAAGAAAGTGCTTCTTTAGGATCTGTTTCAAATGGAAGTTTGAAAAATGGAAAACTGGTTCCGTTTTACGGATCAAACTACAGCTACTTCGATGAAACTAGCTATTTAAGCGGCAGGGCCTTTTTAAATGGCAAAGTTTTAACAACAGTTCTAAATGGATATGATGAATTAAACATCCAAAAACCTGGAAGATCATTTAAAATTATGGAATGTTCTCATGAACATGGAGGAAAACTCTGGCCTCACAGGACCCATCAAAATGGTTTAAGCGTGGATTTTATGATGCCCAAAATAAAGGACAACAACCCTTATTATGGATTGGATTCAATAGGGACCAACCATTACTGGCTTACTTTTAATAATAAAGGTCAGTACGAAAAAGACACTTCAATCACAATTGATTTTGAATTAATTGCCCAACATATATTAATACTTCAAAAACAGGCCAAGAAAAATAACCTAAAAATATCTAAAGTCATTATAAAAGTTGAATTGAAAGATGAGTTGTTTGAGGGCGAAATCGGGCAAAAATTAAAAGAAAGTGGAATTTACATTGTTAAATCTTTATCCCCTTCTGTTAATTCTCTTCATGACGAACATTATCACATAGATTTTAAAGAAATTTTAAATTAAATGAAACCATAAATTAAAAGGTACGTAATATAACCAAGTAGTTTTTTTTAAGAAAGTTAGTATTAGGTAGTTTGTCCCGCCCCACAAAGGCGGGACTTTCTTTTCACCCCTTTTTAATAGCGTTCATTTTAACCTAAAAAGCATTCATTTCCCATAAATTCTTTCTTGGTTTTAAAGAGTTTTGATAAATTAGGACGCCCCCTGTTCATTCATAAAAAACTAAACATCAAACACTTACCCTAACGCCCTGATTAATGAAAAACTCATTTTTTTTAAGTTTTATTTTCTCTATTCAATTAGTTTTCTGTTTTAAATTACATGCCGAAAAACTAAATCAAGAAGGAACTACCATTAAATATTTCAATAATTATAACTCGCCAACTGTTTGGGATGGAGGAAAAACATACACCTTTAGTGGTGGTGGAGCTACGGTAACGAACGTTAGTACAAATTTACCAGTAGACTTAACTGAAGGAAATGGCTCTATGGTTGTAGAAACAACTCGTCCATCAGGATGGTGGGGCATTGTTTTTAGGATTGGTAGTGGAAAAAGTGTTAACTATTTAAGAATTGGGGATAATCCGGTAATCCATTTAAAATTAAGATGGGACAATATTGTTGCAAATGCCGACATCCAATTTGATTTATATTCCCAGCCTGATGATCAACATTGGAATTATACTCCTGACGAAGAGGCTTCAGTGTTACTTAGTGATTATGTCACCCCTTCAACTTCATGGCAAGATGTATATATTCCAGTAGCCGATTTTATTACTAAGAACCCTAACGTTAATCTTAAGCGAGTATATACACTAAGATTTTTAGGACAAGGTACCTATTCAACACCGTCTAAGCTTTTTGTAGAAGAATTAGAAGTAATACCATCAATTGAAAACCCATACAATGATGCCATCAAGGTTAATCAAATAGGTTACAGATTAGATGACCAAAAAATAGGAATAATTGGTTTTGAGCCTGGCGCTTCAACCATTACACCAACTAATTTTAATCTTGTTGATAACACAACAGATGATATTGTTTTTTCAGGGCCTTTAGTTCGTCAATACGCTGTTGGAGACTGGGGAAAAGACATGGATGAAGTTTATCATGCAGACTTCTCATCATATACATCAACAGGCGAATATCGATTAGAGGTTCCTGAAATTGAACAAGTCTCCCAAGTTTTCAAAATTAATGACGATGCTTACAACGAAATATTTAGAGATGCCTTAAGATTCTTTTACTACGCCAGGTCAGGCGAGGCTATTATCGAACCTTTTGCTGAAGGATATTCTCGACAAGCCTTTTATGAAAACGAAACCGCCGCTCCGTATGATTATAAAGGGGGGACAAGAGATGTATCAGGTGGTTGGTTTGATGCCGGAGACCTACACAAGGATATTCATGCTCAAGTGGAGCCAATGTGGTTTTTACTAGAAACACTTGAAAGTTTTGAAGACAAAATTCCCGGGAACTCCTTAAACATCCCGGAAAGTCAGAGTTCATATAGCGATTTATATGAATTGATAAAGTTTAAACTAGACTGGATGATAAAAATGCAAAACCCTGACGGTTCTGTTCATTTTTGGATTAATTATGAGGACACAAGAGATATTGATGGGATTGGAACAGTTAGTGATATTTCCTCAACGTCAGCTGCCATATTAGCAGCTTCATTTGCTAAAGCCTATCCTCTATTTAAAGCTGTTCCAGAACTCTCTGATTATGCAGATGAATTATTGGAAAGAGCTGAACTTTCATGGGAATGGCTAAAGCTCAACCCTGATAATATAGATCCAATAAACCCATTAACAGGAACTGGTTATGCATATTCATTTCCAGATGAAAAAGACGCAGCAATCAGAGCCTATGCAGCTATTGAATTGTTTAACGCAACTGAAAAAACAGAATACAACGAATATTTCACCTCTAGATTCTCGGACCCTTTAACAGATTATCATAGTAATATGGCCTGGGGAGGTGTTATTCAACACCTTGAAGTAAGCTATATAAATTTAGGTTATATCGATTATATCAATTCCCCTCATGCAAGCGCAGATGATGTAATTATAGGTAGATTAAAAGATGAATTCTTAAACTTAGCAGACTGGATGATTGAAAGAGTTGGATTTACAACTTACAATGTTCCAATTGCAGCTCCAAACCATATGTGGTGGATGAGTACAGCTGCAATTATTACCCATGGTTACCTTTTTGATCAAGCTTTTCAATGGACTGGAGATGTTAATTATAAAAACCACATTAGTAACTCTGTAGATTGGACCTTAGGAAGAAACCCTGTAAACAGAATATTTGTTTCTGGCTATGGAGACAACCTTCACGGTATCGATATCTATAGTTTCTACTGGGAAGATTTAATGAATGCACCACCAGGTTATTTAAGTGGATGTATAAACGCTACAGATGGAACCCTTACAGATATAATTGAAGCTCCTTGGAAAAGATTTTTAAACGTGCAATTAGCTCCTATTATGGAACCTGGAATATATTGGAATGCACAATTAGCTTGGCTTATGGGGTATAAAGCCAATAATGCTGGACCAATATCCTCCATAAATAAGCTTGGATCTAATACTGTTAAGATATTTCCAAACCCTTCAAATGGTGAGTTTTTTGTAGAAATTAAAAACAAAGCCACTATTGATGTTTATAGCGCTAATGGAAAACTTGTTTTTAGTGATAATATAGTAAAAAGCCAACCTGTTAATTTGAATGTAAAACCTGGAATTTACCTCATAAAAGTTACATCTGAAGGTCAGATTGGGTCTGAAAGAATATTAATAAAATAATATTCTTTCATTTGGCATAATTTTAGTTGAAATTGCGCCAAACATTAAGTAGAATGAAACTTTATTTATCACTCCTTTTAACTATTTGTTTTAGTTTTTTAAAAGCACAATACTGTGAAATAGAAAACAGGTTTACCCAGTCGGATTATTTCTCTTTATTAGAAATCGACTCCATAACAAATGTTCAATATGGAACCGCAAATGATTTTTTAGGCACCTCTCAAAATCTTAAAATGGATTTATACTTTCCAAAAGAAAGTGTTGATGAGTTAGATAAGAAGCCTTTTATTCTACTTATTCATGGTGGCGGATTTTATTCGGGAGATAGAAGTCACAAAAAAGCAGAATGTATAAAGTTTGCCCAAAACGGTTTTGTAACAGCAACTATTAGTTACCGACTAGATTGGGACGACACCAACCCTTTTGGAATTACGAAAGCTATTTATCGTGCTCAACAAGATGCTGAAGCATCCTTAAGGTTCCTAACTAATCATGCTGACGATTACGGAATTGATACTAGCTGGATGTTTATTGGTGGTAGTAGCGCTGGGGCTATTACTGCAAACAATGTTGTGTACAGTGATCAATCAGAATGGAATTCAATCTACTTAGGAATTGAAACCGATCAAGGAAGCATAAAAACTTCGGGAAATACTTTAACAGACCAATTCACTTTAAAAGGAGTTTTTAATAATTGGGGGGCAGTTCCCCTAAGAGTTGTGGAGCCAAGTGAATTAATACCGCAAATTGCATTTCATGGCGAGTTGGATGATGTTGTAGGAATAGACACTTTAACAGGATTAATGGGCTCGAGATCTATTCATGAGGTTTTAGAAGAAAACGGAATATGCTCTGATTTATCTGTAGACCCTATTGGAGGTCATGGAATATATATTGACTTGGAAGGACTTGTTTTTAGAACTCAAAAAACAAGCTGTTTTTTCAAGAACATAATGTGTGACGAATGTTCAAGTATCTATACTACAGACAAGGTTGATCCGGCATGTACTCTACTTAGTTCAAATGAATTAAACACGGAAATAAAAGTCTTTCCTAATCCTACTTCAAACCTTATCAATTTTGGAGAAACGCTCAAAGGTAATTTAACAATTACATCCTTAGATGGTAAAACCATAATGGAAATAAAATCATTTAACGCTAACCTTTTAGATGTAAGCAATCTTGCCAAGGGCACTTATATTTTACAACTAAGTTCCCAAAACTCAGAATATTTGATGAAAGTGGAAAAACTATAGCGAATAATAAAAATGTCATTACAGATAATTCTATTCCTACTCCCATAAAACCACCCTTTTATAAATTTGAGTATGATTAAAAACTTAATACTCGCCTTTATACATTGCCATTCTTTGGCCTTTAATCAAACCATTCAATTGGATACGATTACAATGGAAAACCAAAGTAATTTCTTGGACAACCCAGATCAAAGACTTCCCATTTTTAATTTAGGTAATGAGAAAATAGACTCAATTTTAAATGATGAAGTACTCAGCTTTTTTGATGTAGAAAGTGATTCCATTGAACAGTTGGGTGCAACTGCTGAAGATTGGTCCGACACTTACAGAGGAAGCTGCAATTACGAAATAACTTATTTAAAAAATGGGATTTTATCTTACCATTTATATTTCGCTAATGCATTTGGCAATCTTAATGGAACAATATACCGATACAACCACTCCTATAAAACAGGAAAATCATTAAAGCTTGAAGACATCATCGATTCCACTTCAAACTTTTACCAACAGATTCAAAAAGACCTTCTTGATAATTTAGAAAAAGAATACCCTTCGGACTTTGCAGATTCAACTAATAAAAACTTCAATGAATATTATAGTTGCTGGGAACCTGGATATTATGAAGAATGCAAAGAGAACCTGAACACAGAAAATTTTGTTGTTTCAGATAAAGGAATAGAAATCATTAATAATTTTAGAATTCGAGAGGATTGTCATTTTCAGGCAATATTTTCTATCAAAAGCTATTCTTGGGAAGAAATTGGTGATGCTTTTATTAAACAAAAGTAGCGCTGTGACAAACGAAACCCTCGATTTCTACTTTCGAGATTTTAACACGCCTACCAAAAGCCATGACCTCATCTTTTAGAACTGAAAACTCTTTTAACCCCATTGAAATACCACCTCCAAATAGTTTAACAACCGATTCTTTCCTTGTCCAAAGCTTGGTGAAATCTTCTGCGGATTTAATGGAATCAATCTCTTCTTGACAAAAAACTCGATTATAAATTATCTCTCTTGGTTCTCTTATCGTTTCTAAATCAATCCCGATTGGAGCATCGTGAATAATTAGAATTATAGCGCCCTTTGTATTGGAAATATTAAAATAGATATCTGAATTTGGAATAAAAGGTTTCCCTTTATCTTCAAATTTAACTTGTTGTAATAGATCCTCAGGCAAGTTTTCATTTAGTAACTTCCACCCTAGCAAACTCATCATTCTTTTTTTAGAGTTCTTATCACCTAAAACAGCTTTAATATTATCCGGCATTTGGGCGTAAAACTCCTCTTGATTGGAATAATCAAAATCATCTGACAATATTTTGTAAGCTATTTTCATTCCTCCTTTTCTGCAAGCTCCATCCAGGTTAATGTCACTTCCTCAATCTTTTCAATTAATTTCCCCAACTCAATCGACAAATCATTTATTGCTTGCCCATCTAAAGTTCCAGATGATAACTTTTCCTCCATTTCAGATTTAGCGCTTTCAAGCTTTTCAAGCTCCTCAGCCAAGCTTTCCATCTCTAACCTTTCTTTATAAGTTAGTTTATTTTTCTTTTTGTCATCCTGAGTGGAGTCGATGGGCTTCTCTTCCTTCACAAACTTCTTTTGCTCTTTGGCTTTAGCTTCTTTTTCCTTATTAACCTTTACATACTCTCGGTATTCGGTGTAGTTCCCAGGAAAATCCTTCACCTCTCCTTCCCCTTTGAAAACAAAAAGGTGATCACAAATTCTGTCTAAGAAAAACCTATCGTGGGAAACTATAATCACACAACCGTTAAAATCAAGCAAGTAATTCTCTAAAGCTGTAAGTGTCGCTAAATCCAAATCATTTGTTGGTTCATCCAAAATCAAAAAGTTCGGATTCTCCATCAATACTGTAACTAAATACAAACGCTTCTTCTCTCCTCCTGAAAGCAATTCAACATGTGTATGTTGCTTTTTAGGATCGAATTGAAAATGAGTAAGCATCTGACTAGCTGTAATCCTTGAACCATCTTTCGTTTGAACTACCTCAGCGATATCCTTAACCACATCAATAACCTTCATATCTGGTCGGAAATTCAGTCCTTGCTGATTGTAATAGCCAAACTTCACAGTACTTCCTGTTGAAATAGACCCTTTAAATTCTTGGTCTTTTCCAGTGATTAAGTTTAGGAAAGTAGACTTACCAGTACCGTTCTTTCCAATGATCCCGACCTTTTCTCCACGTTTGAAGAAATAGGTAAAGTCTTTTAATATCTGAAGATCTCCGTATGACTTGGTTAGGTATTCGATTTCCAAAATCTTTCTACCCATTCGTGTCATTACTGAGGAAATCTCTAACTCCTTTTTAGCCTTTACGCCTTTCGATTTCTTTTCTAATTCGTAAGCTGCATCAATTCTACTCTTACTTTTTGTACCACGCGCTTTTGGTTGTCTGCGCAACCATTCTAGCTCAGTTTTAAAAAGGTTTTTAGCCTTATTCGCCACTACTTGAGCATTTTGTTCTCGCTCTGCTTTTTTATTTAGGTAGTACTCGTAATCTCCTTTGTAAGTATAAACACCAGTTGGAGTTAACTCTAGGATCTCATTACAAACATTATCCAAGAAATATCTGTCGTGAGTAATCAACAATAACGTCAACTTACTTTCCGAAATAAATTTCTCCAACCACTCAACCATGTCAAAGTCCAAATGGTTGGTTGGCTCATCCATATACAACACATCCGGTTCATCAATCAATGATTTAGCAAGGGCTAACCTTCTTGCCTGACCTCCAGACAGGTTTTTAACTGAAACCGATTTGTCCGGAAATTTTAAACTTGTGAGCACTTCGTTGATTTTCACATCGATTGACCATGCATTTTGCTCGTCGATTTGATTCATCAAATCACTAAACTCAGCACTCTCTGTATCTCCTTTTGCAATTAAACCCTCGTAGCGATTGATTAATTTCACTAGTGGATTATCTGAATTTTGAATATAATCTTCGATCGTTTGAGCATCTCCAAAATCTGGCTCCTGTTCAAGGTAACCAACCCTTATACCCTCTCTGTAAGCTACTTTTCCATCATCTTGGATTTCTTTTTCCATTAAGATTTTAAAAAGAGTTGACTTACCTGCTCCGTTTTTGGCAACTAAACCAACTTTCTGTCCCTTTTCCAAGCCAAAGGAAACGTCTTTGAAAAGTTTAAATTCACCAAATGATTTAGATAACTCGGATACCGAAAGATAATTCATGGTTCAAATTTAACCATTCTTCCCTTTACAAAACCACTTTAAGCCCCTAAGAATCGTTTCGATTTAAAAGAGAAACAAATGAATTATTTAGTTATAGGTGGAAGTTCTGGAATCGGAAACAGTGCAGTAAACAAACTACTTGAAGAAGGACACCAAGTTTGGTCTACTTTCAATACAACAGCACTTGAAGCAGCTACAAATTTAAATGTGCAGCAAGTTGATGCTTCAGGTGAGTTCGTTTTGGAAAACTTACCTGACGAATTACACGGTTTGATCTATGCCCCAGGAACAATTAATCTTGCTCCGTTTCATAGAATAAAACCGGAAGATTTTATTAAAGATTATGAATTGCAAGTTGGTGGAGCTATCAGAGCTATTCAACAGGCTATGAAAGCCCTAAAGAAAGGAAACGGAAGTATAGTACTCTTCTCTACGGTTGCAGTGCAAACTGGATTTAACTATCACAGCCAGGTAGCCGCTTCAAAAGGCGCAATCGAAGGATTAACAAGATCACTAGCTGCTGAATTTGCGCCATCGATAAGAGTAAATTGTATTGCCCCTTCGCTAACTGACACGCCATTGGCTTCAAAGTTCATCAACTCTGAAGCAAAAGTTGAGGCCAATGCTAAAAGACATCCAATGCAAAGAATTGGAAATGTTAACGATGTAACAAACGCTGTTACTTTTTTACTGAATCCTGAAAACTCTTGGATTACAGGTCAAGTATTAAAAGTAGACGGAGGAATGTCGAGTGTTAAACTTTAAAACTGAAAATTATGTTTGGATTATTTAAAAAAGACCCAATTGAAAAACTGAGTAAAGAATACAAAAAACTTATGGAAGAGTCTTTCCGATTATCTACCACAGACAGAGCTCAAAGCGATATCAGACGCGGTGAAGCTGAGCGTATAATGGACGAAATTGAAAAACTTAAAAGCGCTAAGTAAATGCACAGTTTTTCGGAAAGAGAACTCGACCGAATAATTGAAATGGCTTGGGAAGATCGAACGCCATTTGAGGCTATTGAATTTCAGTTTGGACTACCAGAAAAAGAGGTTATTAAAATAATGAGGAATACCCTCAAAAGAAACTCTTTTAACCGATGGAGAAAAAGAGTAAACTCTGGCGTTAGTCAAAAACATTTAAAGAAAAGAAGCTCTGAAATAAAAAGATTTCGTTGTTCAAGGCAGCGTGCGATTACCGGCAATAAGATATCAAAAAGATGACATTTCCAATTGACATGGAATCCATTTGGAATAGGGTCGATAGGATCGACCCTATTGAATACAGTTCCACCAGAAATTTCAAAACTGGAGCTGTAAGTTATCTTTCCCCATACATTTCGAGAGGAATCATATCAACTAAACAAGTAGTTGAAAAATTAAAAGAAAAAAGTATTAAAGAATACCAATACGCTAAGTTTGAGCAGGAATTAGCTTGGCGAGAGTTTTGGCAAAGGGTTTGGCAAGAAATGGGTGATTTAATTTATTCGGATTTAAAACATCAGCAATCACCGATAAAATCTTTTAAATCACCATCCTTCCTGAGTTTTAATAATTGTGGAATTGATGCAATCGACAGAGAATTAGCTGAGTTTAAACAAACAGGATACATGCACAATCATATGCGAATGTACTTGGCGTCAGTCGTTTGTAATGTTGGTCAGTTTCATTGGAAGTCGGCAGCAGATTGGATGTACTATTATCTACTAGACGGAGATGTTGCCAGCAATTACCTTAGCTGGCAATGGGTTGCCGGAGCAAATGCTAACAAGAAGTATATTGCAAACCAGGAGAACATCAATCATTTCTTTCAAAGTAGTCAGAAAGGTACATTCTTAGACTCAAGCTACGACGAAATTCAAGAATTAGTTGATGGAAAGGGTTTAGAATTTGAAGCAGAGGATTTAGAACTGAAAACTAAACTTCCTGAATCGGACGATTTTGATTTAAACAGTTCAGACATTCGAATTTATAATTATTACAATCTGGACCCTGAGTGGAGAAAAGATTCAAACTCCTTTCCTATTCTATTACTGGAACCGTCAAAATTTAAAAAGCATCCTGTAAGCGAAAAAAACATAGAATTCATACTCGATTTTAATAGCCAGAACATTGAAGCAAAAATATTTGTTGGAGAATTTGAAGACCTAATTAAAGCGTGTAACCCTAATCAAGTTTTCTTCAAGGAACATCCATTAAATAGTAATTACCAAGGAACGGAAGACTCAAGAGACTGGATGTTTGATGATCCAGGAAAATACAATTCCTTCTTCTCTTTTTGGAAGAAGGTGAAAAAAGCTAAAAAGTGAAAAGAAACAAGAAGCAGAAAATAAACATTGTTTGGTTAAAGCGCGACATTCGCACCCAAGACCATCTGCCATTATATATGGCCAACAATCATAGCGCGCCATATCTTGTTATTTACATTTTTGATGAAGACTTAATTAAACGTCCCGATACCTCTAACCGACATCTACAGTTTATTTACCACTCTTTAATGGACTTTAAAAAACAAACTGAAGCTTATGATGTTGAAACGGCCATTTTTAAAGGAAAAACACTCGAAATATTTCAAAGCCTAATTAATCAATTCAACATCCAGAATGTATACTCCTATAGGGAGTCTGGAGTTAAAGACTCCTTTGAAATTGACAAAAAAGTAATCACCCTTTTTAACAGCTATGGTGTTGTTTGGAAAGAAACTCAACGCGATGGTATTTTGAGAGGAAGCGAAGCAAGGGCTAATTGGGATACCAAATGGTATGAAACCATGAGTGAATCGATGATTCGCAACAAATTCAAAGAACAAACAATTCCTGAATACGAAAACAAATTTCCAATTGATGCTGATTTATTAAGTGTAGTAACTAATTATCCAGAAACCTTTCAGCCAGCAGGAGAAAGTTTTGCTTGGAAATATTTAAAATCCTTTTTGGCAGGAAGAGGTAGGAATTACAATAACCACATCTCTAAGCCTGGAAAAAGTAGAACATCTTGTGGTAGACTTTCACCCTACTTAGCTTGGGGGAACATTAGCATCAAGCAATGTGTTCAGACAATAAAATCGCATGAAAACTATTTGGTTTACAAAAAGGCTTTTAATGGTTTATTAACACGATTAAAATGGCATTGTCATTTTATCCAAAAGTTTGAAACCGATTGTGATTATGAAATCGAGTGTATCAACAAAGGATTTGAAAGAATTAAAAGAACACCAAATCAGGACTTCTTGGATTCTTGGATGAATGGAAGAACTGGGTACCCTCTAGTTGATGCTTGCATGCGCTGTTTACATGCAACTGGTTGGGTGAATTTCAGAATGCGCGCTATGCTAGTATCCTTTTTTTGTCACCACTTACAACAAGACTGGAGAGAAGGATCTTATCATTTAGCTCGATTATTTTTAGATTACGAACCAGGAATCCACTACCCTCAACTTCAAATGCAAGCTGGGACAACTGGAATTAACACCGTTAGAGTTTATAATCCAATTTCCAATTCAGAAAAACACGACGAAAAAGGTGAATTCATCAAGGAATGGATTCCTGAACTAAAGGATGTTCCTTTAGAATTCATTCATAAACCATGGGAACTTACAGCTATGGATCAAGCCTTTTATAATGTTCAAATAGGAAAAGACTACCCTTCTCCTATTGTTAATGAAAAAGAGGCAGGTAAAGCAGGAAGGGATTTTATTTGGGCTATGCAGAAAGATCCGGCGGTAAGATCTAACATCCCCGAAGTATTAATGAAGTTTACAACGCGCTCATGAGTACTGCAAAAATAATATTGCCTAATCAGCTTTTTTACAATCACGATTTTTTTGACCGTGATTCAGAGTTCTTCCTCGTTGAAGAACATTTGTTTTTCAATCAATACCCTTTTCACAAAATGAAAATAGCGCTTCACAGAGCGACGATGAAAAGATTTGAAAAACACCTTATCGAATTAGGATTAAAAGTTAATTATATAGAAGCTGCTGATGTTTTATCTGATATTGAGAACCTAGTTACAAAACTCTCTGATCAATTCGAACACATAGAGTATTTCAAACCAGTTGATGAATGGATTTACAAACGAATTAACAACGCAATAAAAGTAAATTCAAAATCTTGGGAGAATCCTTTATTCTTGAATTCCGAGGAGGATAATTTGCATTTCTTTAAGCCAGATAAACATAAATTCCTTCACGGAAACTTTTATAAACAGCAGCGTAAACGGCACCAAATATTAATTGACAAACAAGAAAATCCAATTGGCGGAAAATGGAGTTTTGATGAAGACAATCGGAAGAAAATCCCAAAAGGTTTAGAAATCCCGAGAACAAAATTCTCCGAAAAGGATAAATTTTGGGAAGAGGCTTTTGATTACACAAGTCAAAACTTTTCAAGCAACCTAGGAGAGTTAAATGCAAATTATTTAATTCCAAACAGCCCTCTAAAATCTGAAGAATGGTTGGAGGAATTTCTTAAAACAAAGTTTGAACTTTTTGGACCATATGAAGACGCTGTTTTAAAATCAGACAGCTTCCTTTTCCATTCGGTTCTATCCCCCCTAATTAATATTGGATTAATAAGCCCGAAAACGATAATTGACAAAACACTTGGATTCCACGAAAAGAACAACATCCCCTTGAATTCAACTGAGGGTTTTATTCGTCAAATAATAGGTTGGAGAGAGTTTGTGAGAGGTATTTATGAATTAAAGGGAAATAAAGAGAGGACTCTAAATTATTGGCAATTCAACAGAGAAATCCCAAAATCCTTTTATGAAGGGACAACTGGAATCGAACCAATAGATGATACAATAAAAAAAGTCCTCAAAACTGGATTTAACCATCACATTGAACGACTAATGATTTTGGGGAATTTTATGCTTTTATGCGAGTTTTCTCCAAATGCTGTCTACAAATGGTTCATGGAAATGTATATCGATGCTTACGACTGGGTAATGGTTCCTAATGTTTACGGCATGAGTCAGTTTGCAGATGGCGGAATTTTCGCAACCAAGCCTTATATATCCGGATCGAATTACGTTTTAAAAATGAGTGATTACAAAAAAGGTGATTGGTGCAAGACTTGGGACGCTTTGTATTGGAGATTTATAAGTAACCAAGAATGGTTTTTCTCCAAAAACCCAAGATTAAAACTAATGGTTAATGCATGGCACAAAAAAGATCCTCAAGTGCAAAAAAACTTATTGAATAAGGCTAATGAATTTTTAGTGAAGCTTGATAATAGCAAATAAACTTTTTAATTCTCACATAGATTAACACGATTAATTCGATTTTTATTAATCCCAAATCATGTTAATCGTATTAATCTGTGTGAGAAAAAATAATGTATTAATCAGAAGAGTGCATGAAACCAGAAAGAGCGCTTAAACATATTTTATCCATTACTCCTGAATTAAAGCCCTTCTCTAGTGCGCCTGAATGGCAAATCAAAAGTTCAGGAAATGTTTTTAATGATTTAATCAGTTGTGTTATCGAACAACAAATCCATTACCGAAGCTCGAAAAAAACCTTACATAAAGCATTAGATCGAGCTGGATTAAAAGAGGTAACAATCGATAAATTCGCAATATTTGAAAAGGAGGGAATTTCAGAGGTAAAACTATCTGCTAGAAAATTTGAAACCATCACTCATTTAGTAGAGTTTTTTAAGAATAACAAAATCGATTTTGAATCCTTGACTGAAACAGAAATTAGATCTAGTCTAAAACAAATCAAAGGAATTGGAGATTGGAGCATTAATATGATTTTAATCTATACACTTGGTTATAAAAACATATTCGACGCCTCAGATTACCAAATTAAAAAAGCAATGAAACTAATCTTCCAATTTGAAAAACCGAGTGACATAAAAAAGTTCGCGGAAGCCTGGGCTCCTTATAAAAGCATTGCTTTTAGGATATTGGTTGGTGTTTAAGAATCTAGGAAATAATTGTGCTCTGAAATTTCCGATTTAAGTGCTTTCAAATCTAAAATCCCAATCTTCCTCCCTTCTACCTTTAAAAGTTTATCCGATTTTAAAGCCGATAACATTCTGATGGATTGCTCTTCAGTTGTCCCTGCAAAATCTGCTAATTCTCTTCGAGACAACTCAATATTCAACCAACCTTTCGTTTGCTTAAACTTTCGATTTATGTATAAAATCGCGTCAATAATTCGCTCTCTAACTGTCATTTGCGCAAACTTCCTAACCTTTGTTTCACTCCTGTTTAATTCTTCAGAGTAAAAGGTCATGAAATCATAAGTCAGTTTTGCATTGGATTGAAGTGTATCCCTCAGCAATTTCTTTGTAAAACTGCACAACACACTATCTTCTAAAGCAACGGCTCCAATCTGATAATACTCTCCCACACCAAAACTTCTGTGCCCAACTACTTCCCCATCATTTACTAATCGTACAATTTGTTCTCGACCATTAATTCCGGTCTTTACCATTTTTACTTTCCCGTTATAAACAAAGAAAAGCCCATGAACTGGAGCTCCTTCGATAATAAAGCTTTGTCCCTTAGCAACTTTAAAACGGTGTTTCTCAGCTAGAAAGTCTGATAACTCCTCATTATTAGAATGTTTCTTGATTAAACAGTTGGTATTTGAACAATTAATACAATCCAAGGCTAACGAATTTGAGCGCAAAGATACACACGAATAACATACTGCGCTTGAGAATAAGTATATTTGTTAATATGCCGTTTAAGGTTAAAAATATTGCTACACTCTGCCTTTTACTAGTCTCTCTTTTTTCATTCGGGATTAAGGATTCAACTAAATACAATATATTGCCAGAAGTAAGCTACAAAGGAACTTTTTTAGTACCCCACTCAGGATCTGTTTATGCAGTAATGAATGGAACATTTAGCATTTATGAAATTGGCGCTCAATTCCCTAATTGGGGGAATAAAGAATTTCATGAATCATTTCCATTCCATGCTTGGGGAATAAATGCAACTTTCACCCCTACTTCTAGTCCAGAATTAATGGGGTTTGGAATTGGTGTTGTCCCATACATCGACATTAATATCAAAAGACATAAAAGATCCTCTTGGATTTTTAGACTAGGTAGTGGCTTAGGTTATATTCAAAAGCCCTTCAACAATATTACCAATCCTAAAAATATGGTAATTGGAACTTACCTAAATAACATTTCCGATTTATCGTTATCCTATAATTATCCAATTAACGATTCCTACAAAGCTAAGTTAGGTATAGGATTACAGCATTTTTCAAACGGAGCAACAATAAGGCCTAACCTTGGTTTAAACCACCCTTATTTGGCCTTAATGATTTCTAAACACAATAAAAACAGGTGCAATACAGCAATTCCAAGAGACACCACGAACGAAAAAAGCGCTCCATACATTCAAATGACATACGGTACTAAAACTCTTGAATTTGGAGGGACGGATTTTTATGATGTAGTACAAACAGCAATTGGATATTCATTTGGCTTTAAAAAAGGACGCTTATTGCATCTTCAAGCAGATTTCATATTCGATGAAAGTACACCTCATTTAAAAGAATACGACTTCGAATTAAATCCCTATTTCAAATGGATTGTTGGTTTATTCGGATTATATGAAAAGAAGTTTGGTCAAGTTGGCTTTTTATTTGGATCTGGTTACTACATTCACTCTCCCTACCGTTCATTTGATCAAGATTGGAGTTACGCAAATAAAGGTGGGAATTTTTATAACCGACTTGGAATTAAATATTACATAAATAATCATTGGAACGCTCAAATAATGATTAGATCACACACTGGTGAAGCTGATAATATTGAGTTTGGAGCTGGATACAGATTTTAATGAAAAAATTGATTTACATATCGTTCTGTATTTTTCTTTTTGCTTGTAAAAAAGAAAACAATTGCTTCATCCCTGCAGGAAAAGAATCCAGTAAAATCATCGAACTTGGAAACTTTAATTCAATTCATGTAAACCGGTTTCTTAATGTAGACTGGGTAAAAAGCTCTACTTACAAAATGGAAATCATTGGAGGTAAAAACTTTATTGATAATATATCCGGAGACATCGCTGAAAATTGTTTGATACTAAAAAACAATAACGGTTGTCAGGTCCTTAGGGAAAACGTTAAAGATGTAAAAGTGATCATCCACGCTCCTCTTTTGGACTCAATAGAAATGCTAGGGAATGGTAAAATCACATTTCTGGACACCTTAAAGTCAGACATTGTGATTAGGTCCATTGCCAACCAGGGTTCGCTTGATTTATTAATTAAAAACAACTTCATTAGGTTTTACATTGAAAGTGGTTCGACTGATTTCACTATCAAGGGCACCAACCGATATTGCGATTATTACAACGCTAGTTTCGCTCATTTTTATGGTAAAGATTTTATTATTGATAGTTTGAGCTTAAACAACCGTGGGAATGGAGTAACACAAGTACATTGTGCACGATGGATGCAATTGTTGCAAGATGGAGATGGAGAGCTAGAATATTGGGGGAATCCAGATACAATTGAAGTAAAGTCCTACAAAGGAAAAGGACAACTTATAAAGAGGGATTAACATTATTCACATTTGTTAATAAATATTAGCTTCTTTCGTTAACATAAGATTACATTTAGACTTTCTTTTTTGTTATTTTCGTGTCTTCTCTAACATCTAGTAATAGTGAGTGTTGAAATTCAAGAAAAGGTAACTGAGATTTTTACCGAGTTTCTAGAAACAAATAGTCACAGGAAAACTCCTGAACGCTTCGCCATACTCGATGAAATCTACTCCTACAAAAACCATTTTGACATTGAAACTTTGTATGAAAACATGAAAGCTAAAAACTATCGTGTGAGTAGAGCTACTTTGTACAATACCCTCGACTTATTAATGGACTGTAATTTGGTGGTAAAACATCAATTTGGTAATAATCACGCCCAATTTGAAAAGGCTTTTGGTTATGCTAATCACGATCATTTAATATGTTCGAAGTGCGGAAAAGTAATTGAGTTTTGTGACCCTCGTTTAGGGCAGGTAATGGACAACCTTAAAAAGTTCACTGATTTTGAAATTAAATCGCATTCTCTAACTGTATATGGA
>JAYPYW010000052.1:21757-22023 GCA_038154685.1 Flavobacteriales bacterium
GTGTTAAATAAATAACCGAAAGGTTTTACGTAAATATAAAATGAAAGTAGACGTATTATTAGGATTACAATGGGGTGACGAAGGAAAAGGAAAAATCGTTGATGTTTTCACTCCTAAGTATGATATTATCGCACGTTTTCAAGGTGGACCAAACGCTGGTCACACTTTAGAGTTCGACGGAATTAAGCATGTTTTACATACAATTCCATCTGGTATATTCCATGAAAACACAATTAACATCATTGGTAACGGTGTTGTAATGGATC
>JAYPYW010000053.1:0-4636 GCA_038154685.1 Flavobacteriales bacterium
CTCTACTGGAATAAAAATCTCGTCTGTCCCGATAATGAATGACTTCGCTCCTGAAATACTTTCTGATGTGTATTCTAATTTAGAAACGTTCACCAACTTAGCTACTAATCCTTTGTAAGTTTCATATCCTTTATCCGATGAAGAAATAAATACTTCAACAGCGTCCTTTGGACTCATTCCTTGCTGACTTCTTAAGTTCCTAATTCCAGAAACTAGCTCTTGCATCTTCTCACCAAACGCTAATAAATCATCATTTTGACCTTCTGATGATGGCCATGCAGCAGTCATGATAGACTCACCGTCTTTTCTTTCTTTTACATTCTGCCAAACTTCCTCTGTAATGAAAGGCATCATTGGATGTAATAACACCATTAACTCATCAAAGAAGTTCATTGTAGCATCGTAAATCTCTTTGGAGATTGGTTGCTCAAATCCTGGCTTAATCATTTCTAAATACCATGAACAGAAATCATCCCAAATCAATTTGTAGATTTCCATTGCTGCTTCAGATAACCTGTACTTCGAATAAGAATCATTTACCTTAACAACAGCAGCTCTTAACTTAGCATCAAACCAATCAATAGCTGGTTTTAATTCTGATTGATCTAAAGATTCATCAATTTCCCAACCGTCAACTAATCTTAATGCATTCCATACTTTGTTAGCAAAGTTTCTTCCTTGCTTACTTAAGTCGTGGCTGTATAATAAGTCGTTTCCTGCAGGCGCACACAATAGAACTCCTAAACGAACTCCATCAGCCGAGTACTTTTCAAACGTTTCAAATAAGTCTGGCGAGTTACCTAAACTCTTACTCATTTTTCTACGCTTCTCATCACGTACTAAACCTGTGAAGTAAACATCTTTAAATGGGTACTGATTTTTGTATTCTAAACCAGCCATAATCATTCTGGCAATCCAGAAGAAAATAATGTCCTGACCAGTTACACAAACGTTTGTTGGGTAATAGTAATTAAACTCTTCGTTATCTGGTTCTAAAACTCCATTGAATACAGACATAGGCCATAACCAAGACGAGAACCAAGTATCCACTACATCAGTTTCCTGAGTTAGGTCTTCAGCTTTTAAATCCGCGTTACCTGTTTTCTCCTGTGCTAACTTTAAGGCCTCCTCTGCAGTTTCGGCAACAACGAAATCATTCTGACCTTTTCCGTAGAAATAAGCCGGAATTTGCTGTCCCCACCACAACTGACGAGAAATACACCAATCGTTAATATTCTCCAACCAGTGTTTGTAAGTATTTACTGCATTTTTAGGAAAAAACTCAATGGTATTGTCTAAAACTTGATCTAAAGCAGGTTTAGCAATTTCTTCCATTTTACAGAACCACTGCGTAGAAAGCTTAGGCTCGATAACAACTTTAGATCTTTCCGAACGCGCAACCTTGTTACGGATATCTTCGATCTTATCTAATTGTCCTTTTTCTTCTAATTCTTTTGCGATTTTCTTTCTCGCTTCAAAACGATCAACTCCAACGTATAATTGAGCCGCTTCATTCAAGGTACCATCATCATTTAAGATTTCGATAGACTCTAAACCATGCTTTGCTCCTAAGTTGTAGTCGTTAATATCATGCGCTGGTGTTACTTTTAAAGCACCAGTACCAAACTCCATATCAACATACTCATCGAAAATCACTGGGATTTCTCTATTCACTAAAGGCACAATTGCTTTAGCTCCTTTCAAGTGAGTATATCTTTCATCGTTTGGATTAACACAAATGGCTGTATCTCCTAAAAGTGTTTCAGGACGAGTTGTTGCGATAGTTAAAAACTCATCGCTTCCAGCAATTTGGTATTTAATGTGGAATAATCTTGAATTCTCCTCAGTGTGGTAAACTTCCTCATCAGATAAAGCAGTCTGACGCATCGGATCCCAGTTTACCATTCTGGCTCCACGGTAGATGTATCCTTTATTGAATAAATCAACGAAAACCTTAATTACAGAATCGTGTAAATTCTTATCCATTGTGAACGATGTTCTGTCCCAATCACATGAAGCACCTAATTTTCTTAACTGCTTTAAAATGATTCCTCCGTACTTATCTGTCCAATCCCAAGCATGTTTTAAAAATTCATCTCTTGTAAGATCTCCTTTTTTGATCCCTTGTTCAGCTAATAAGTCTAGTACTTTATTCTCTGTGGCAATCGATGCGTGATCAGTCCCAGGAACCCAACAAGCATTCTTACCTTCCAATCTTGCTTTACGAATTAAAGCATCCTGAAGTGTATTATTAAGTGTATGACCTAAGTGCAACTGACCTGTGACGTTTGGTGGAGGGATAACAATAGTGTATGCTTCTCTATCATCTGGTTTACTGCTGAATAAGTCGTTTTTCATCCAGTAGTCGTACCACTTCTCCTCTACTTTCGAAGGATCATAGGTTTTTGCTAAACTGCTCATAACTTAAAAATTTGCACAAATATAGCTAGTTCTCTTGGGGAGAACTAGCGTTTAAAGTTTAAAGTTTATAGTTTATGGTTGTTTTGGGCAGACACACGGGTCTGCCCCTACGATATTACCACTTGTAAAAGGTTTTGACCGGTTGTACTATTTTTTGCTTTTGGAGGATTAAAAATGAACAAATTAGGAATATGATTATTACAACTACAGAAACCATAGCAGGTAGAGAAATAGAAGCAATTTTAGGAATTGCAAGAGGAAGCACAGTTAGAGCCAGAAATGTTGGTAGAGATATTTTTGCTGGATTGAAAAACCTTGTTGGAGGTGAAATTGATGAGTATACGAAACTGCAGGCGCAATCCAGGGAGCAGGCAATGCAAAGAATGGAGCAGGATGCAAAAAAGTTAGGTGCTGATGCTATTGTTAATGTACAATTTGCTACTTCCATGGTAATGCAGGGTGCTTCGGAGATTCTAGCTTATGGTACAGCGGTTAAATTGAAGTAATGGGAGTTTTCGTTTTATTTAATGTGCTTTTTTATGGTGCCGGCTTGGTGCTATTGATTTATTTTGGGGTAAGGCAGTATAAGAAAAAGAAGCTGGAGAACTTTGAGAATAGGGATAATTGACGCTCTCAGAGTACTCGGAGCACTCTGAGTTTATTAAATACCCCTCAGATGTCTCAGATACGTATTTGATTTGAGATCCTTTAATCGTTCGTCCCTCTCTCATTCAGGATGACATATTCATTTTTCAAAAAAATCTTAGAAATCTAAGGGGGAATATAAAAAGTAAAAAAGCGCCCTGGCATTGGGCACTTTTTATTTCTGTATATAAGGCAATGGTTTACTCAACCACCTCTATAATGCTGGTGTTTTTAAAAGGATACACTTTTTTTGAAAAAAATTTATGCGTCGAAAAAATCTAGTGTTTGAACCTCTCCAGATTTCATTCCTTCGAGTGTGATATTGCCAATTCTCCAACGAACTAACCTAAGTGTTGGAAATCCAACTGCCGCTGTCATTTTTCGAACCTGTCGGAATTTACCTTCTGTAATTGTTATGGAAACCCAGGATGTTGGTCCGTGACGTTCATCTCTTATTTTGTACCCAGGTTCTTTGTAAGGTGTGCCTTCCAACTTTTTTACTTCACAAGGTTTCGTAATGTACTTACCTCCTTTTAACCCTATCTCTACTCCTGTTTGCATTTGTTGAATAGCCGCATCGGAAATCACTCCATCAACTTGGGCGTAATACTCCTTCTCTATTCCTGAGCGACAGATACGATCACTTTCTTTCCCTTCAGTTGTGAGCAATAACAAGCCTTCTGAATTTTCATCTAGCCTTCCAACTGCCATTACGCCCTTTGGAAAATCATATAACTCTCCTAGCAAGGTTTTCTTCCTCTTTTGAATTCGAATGAATTGAGAAAGAACTCTTGGTGGTTTGTTGATTTTGTAGAAAAGAGCCATTTCACAAATTTAATTGGAAAACATTAATAACGAGCGGAAAATGTTCCGCCCCTACAAACCTGGAACCCGACATCTGAAACCTGCCCTTCGACTCCGCTCAGGGTGACGATCGGCTCCTGGCTCCTAGCTCCTAGCTCCTAAATAAACAATCATTTATGTAACCATTTATGAATTTTATGAGTTATACTTGCAACAATAATAGTAATACTATTATATTTGCGATCAAAACTATTTTGAATGACTGAATTTCAGAATAAAATAAGTTTTAATATCAACGATAAGGTTTTCCTTAAAGACCCTAATTCTAGTGAGTTAGGGATAAAAATCCTTAGAGGAAGTATTGATTTGATTGAAGACCTTGGACTAGAGGACTTCACATTTAAGAAGTTATCTAACCACATTTCCTCAACTGAAGCATCCGTATACAGGTACTTTGAAAGCAAACACCACCTACTAACCTACTTGGTTTTGTGGTACTGGGGTTGGCAGGAGTATCGAATTATTATGCGATGCATGAATATTGATGATCCTAAAGAGCGATTAAAAAGGGCAATTAAAGTTTTGACTGAAAGAATTGAGGAAGACAGTCAGTTTGCAGACATTAATGAGGTTAAGCTTAACAGAATTGTAATCGCCGAATCATCCAAGATATATTTGATTAAAGATGTAGAAAAGGAAAACTCGTTAGGATTCTTTTCTCAGTACAAAGAGGTAGTAAATAGGGTTTCTAGCATTATTTTAGAAA
>JAYPYW010000053.1:4701-20517 GCA_038154685.1 Flavobacteriales bacterium
CAAGTATCCTCATATGTTGGTTTCAACAATTATTGAAGGAGCCAATCACCAAAGATTTTTTGCAGAACACATCCCTAGTCTAACAGACGTTTTTGAAGGAGAAGATGCAATAACAACATTTTACCAAGAATTAGCTTTAAAAGAGTTATAAAAAATGGAAAATAATTTAACACCATTAAAAAGGTTCTTCATGCTTATCAAGCCAGATAAGTTTGAGATTCGTAATGTATATATCTATGCTATTTTTTACGGATTAGTGAACCTATCTTTACCGGTAGGTATTCAATCTATCATCAACCTTATTTTCGGTGGACAGATGAGCACAGCTTGGGTAATCCTTGTTGTATTTGTAATCTTAGGAGTAATAGTTACTGGTATCCTTCAGGTTTTCCAACTAAAAATAACTGAGACCTTACAGCAGAAAATTTTCACAAGAGCAGCATTTGAATTCACTTACAGAATACCTAGAATTAAACTGAGAGAGCTACACAACAAATACGCTCCTGAGTTAATGAACCGATTCTTTGATATTATAGCTATTCAAAAAGGTTTATCTAAAGTTTTAATTGATTTCTCTACGGCGAGTATTCAAACTTTATTTGGACTTTCACTTCTTTCCTTCTACCACCCTTTCTTCATCATTTTCAGTTTGATTTTGATTGTATTGGTATACACGATTTTTAAACTTACTGCCAAAGTTGGTTTAGAAACTAGTATGAAGGAATCAAAAAGTAAATATAAAATGGCAGGTTGGTTAGAAGAACTTGCTCGAACAGCTACAACTTTTAAATTAGCCGGAGTTACTGAACTTCCAATGGAAAGAACCAACGCTGGAACAAAAGAATATGTTGAAGCAAGAGAAAATCACTTCCGAGTATTGCTTAATCAATATGGATTATTAATTGCATTTAAAGTCCTTGTTGTTGCCGGGCTTTTAATTGTAGGTAGCGTGCTTGTTATGGACCAAAAAATGAATATTGGTCAATTCGTTGCTGCTGAAATCATTATTCTTTTGGTTTTAGGTTCTGTAGAAAAAATCATTTTAAGTTTAGAAACTATTTACGACGTATTAACAGCACTTGAAAAAGTTGGTCAGGTAACTGATTTAGAAATTGAATCCGATGAAGGAATGAACATTTGCGAAATGCAAAAAGAAGCCCCTCTTGAAATTGAGTTAAGCAACGCCTACTTCAAATACCCTGGCGGTCACGATTACGTTTTTGAAAACGCTAGTATTCAAATTCATGGTGGAGAAGCCATAAAAATTGGTGGAGATGGAGATTCTGGAAAAACAACTCTTCTACAAATCCTTTCAGGAATGTACCGAATTGAGAGAGGAACATTAACGTTTAATCAAGTTCCTTTTGGAAACTTAAACCCTCGCAGACTTAGATCCACAATTGGGGATTGTATCATGGATGAGCTTCTATTCGAGGGAACTCTAATGGAAAACATCGCAATGGGTCGTGAAAATGCGAATTATGAAAATGTTCAATGGGCTATCGATAACCTTGGATTAAGGGATTTTATAAAAAGTTTACCAAAAGGATACGATACTCATGTTAACCCTGAAGGAAAGCAGTTTTCTAAAAGTATTGTTGAGAAGTTAATTTTAGCTAGAAGTATCGCAGATAAACCAAGATTATTATTAATTAAGGATTTATTCACCTCTCTTCCAGAAAAGGAAAGAATTGAGATTTTAAACTTCCTTGTTGACAAATCTAATCCTTGGACAATTATAATTGTATCAAGAGATCCATATGTGGATACTATTGTAGATAGACTTATTGAAGTAAAAGACAGACAATTAATTGAAAAAAAATAAAAGATGTTAAACATTTCAGAAAATATAGTCTCTGAAAAGATCAAAGCCAAGAATTATAGCACAATCAATATGGTTGAGGCTAAACAATCTGGTAAAATCCTTAGGAAATTGATTTACATTTCTTTTGGAGTTGGTCTTATCCTTCTCTTCCTTCCATGGACGCAGAATATAAGGTCAGATGGTAATGTTTCAGTTTTAAAACCAAACCAAAAACCACAAACAATCAACTCGGTAATTGGTGGAAGAATTGAAAATTGGTTTGTACAAGAAGGTGATTACGTAAATCAAGGTGATACTTTACTTAAAATATCCGAGGTTAAAGTTGATTACTTTGATGATCAATTAGTCGACAGAACAAAGAATCAAGTTGAATTTAAAAAACAAAGTGTTGAAGCTTACGTTGACAAGATAAAAGCTCAGGATGAGCAAATTGAAAACTTAAAAAAGCAGCAAGAGCTCAAGCTTAACCAAGCAACTAACAATTTATTACAGGCTCGTTTGAAAGTACAAAACGATAGTAATAGCTACGCTGCAGCTCAAACAGATATTAGAATTGCCGATTACCAATATCGTCGTATTGATAGTTTGTATAACGCTGGACTTAAGTCGTTAACTGATTTGGAGAAGAGAAAAATGACTCAGCAAAAAGCAAAAGCAAAATTTGTGGGTGCTAAAAACAATTGGTTAGCTTCTCAAAACAATGTGATTAATGCTCAAATTGAAATTGCTAACATTAGAACTAAATTCAATTTAGATTTAAACAAATTACAATCGAGTAGATTATCTACCATTTCCGCAAAATTAGATGCGGAAAATAGTTTAACTAAACTCCAGAACACTTTAAGTAATTACGAATTCAGGAATGATTTATACTATATCATAGCTCCTGTTGACGGATACATTACTAAAACTATGGTAAACGGAATTGGAGAAACAATTAAAGCTGGTCAGGAAGTTTTAAGCATGATGCCTAGAACATACCAATTAGCGGTAGAAACTTACATCGACCCTCTAGACTTACCTTTAGTTGCTAAAAACGAAAATGTTAGAATACAATTTGACGGGTGGCCAGCAATTGTTTTCTCTGGTTGGCCTAATGCTAGTCATGGAACTTACGATGGAAGAATATATGCGATTGATCAGTTCATTAGTGCAAATGGAAAATACAGGGTTCTAATTGCTCCTGACACCACCAATTACCCTTGGCCTGATGCGCTTAGAGTTGGAGCTGGAGCTTCCTCAATGATTTTATTAAACGACGTTCCTATTTTCTATGAGTTATGGCGAAGAATTAATGGGTTCCCTCCTGATTTTTATTCGGCAGCTGAAAGAAAAGAAATGAAAGCAAAAGGAAAAAAATAATCCTTCATAATGAACACAAGATCATTTACATATTTATTAATGTTATTAAGTATTCAATTATTTGCCCAACAAGGTGAAAAATCGGATACTTCTACCCTATCATTTGATAAATACTTGGGGATAGTTTCTAGTCACCATCCTATGGTACTTTCTTCTGGATACAAAGTAAAATTAGGAAAGGGAAAATTACTAAAATCGCGAGGTTCTTTTGATCCAAAGGTTGGTGGAAATCTGAACCAAAAGAGAAATAAGGAAATCGATTACTTCACACAAATAGATGTAGGATTTAAAATCCCTACTTGGTTCGGCATCGACATTCATGGTGGGGTTGAAAACAACAGAGGAACTTATCTAAACCCTGAAGGTTTTACAGATGAGAAACCACTGTATAACTTAGGCGGAACAATTAATCTTGGAAGAGGTTTATTTATCGACCAAAGAAGGGCTAGCTTAAGACAAGCAAGGTTAATGAGAGACAACTCTATTTTAGAACAGAAGTTAATGATTAACGACTTAATGTACCACGCTTCTGAAGCATATTGGAATTGGTTTAAAGCCTACAACAAGTATAAGGTTTACGAAGATGGTGTTAAAGTAGCTAAAGAAAGATTTGAAGGGATAAAGGACGCAGCCAATCTTGGTGACAAACCTCAAGTTGATACTTTGAAAAGCTTTATTGTACTTCAGGAAAGAAGACTAAGTTTAGAAAGAACTTCACTAGAACTGCTCAATAAGCAAAGAGCATTAGAAGTTTATTTATGGAAGGATGGATTAATTCCATTAGAATTAAACGGATTAAGTCCGGCAAACTATGAGGCTATCTTGCTACCCCAGCCCCAGGACAGTTTGTCGGCACAAATTGATGTTTGGGCAAGTCAGCACCCAGAAATACTAACTATTCAAAATGAATTAGAAATAGCTAAAACTGAGTTGAGGTTAAAAAGAGAAAATCTCAAACCTACGATTCAATTGAAGTACAACACTTTAAGTCCAAACATTGATAATATCGACTTCAATAACTACGACATCGATAATTACAAATGGGGAGCCAAAGTATCTGTTCCACTGTTTTTAAGAAAAGAGCGTGGAGAATTAAAAATTAGCAACTTTAAGTTCAAGGACTTGCAAGCTAAGACTGCTTTAAAAATTGAATCTACAAAGTTTAAAATTCAAAAAAGCGCTAACACATGGATGAGTTTTGTGAATCAGGTTCAACTTCAGTTTATTAATCTTAACTCATATCAAGACCTTTATTCTGCGGAAACAACTTTATTTAATGCAGGAGAGAGTTCCATGTTCCTAGTAAACACAAGGGACAACGATAGGATCAACGCCAAAATTAAGTACATCAAAGTACTAACTGATGGACTTATCCAAAAAGCAATGTTTGATTATCAGACATTTAGGTATTGATTGAAGAGTCAAGTTTCAGGCTTCAGATTTCAGGTTTCAGGTTTCAGGTTTCAGAAATCAACACTTGCATCATTCCTGCGAAGGCAGGAAACTATTCAATTACATTAATCAAATGGACTCCTGCATTCGCAGGAATGACGAACATAAATTAAAGTAGCTTATTGTACAATTGTTTTTGTTTCATATCCCCTAGTCTACTCCCTATTTATTCTTAAATTAGCGGTAAGATTAATCTTTTATGACAAAATCCGAAGTCAACGAATTATTCGAAAGCTTTAACGATTTAAATTGTTTAATAATTGGGGATGTTATGGTTGACGCCTACATTTGGGGGAATGTAAACAGAATTTCACCAGAAGCCCCAGTTCCAGTTTTCGAAGCTCAAAAAAGAGAAAACAGATTAGGAGGAGCTGCTAATGTGGCGCTAAATATTCAGTCCCTAGGAGCCAATCCAATACTTTGCGGTATTATCGGAAATGATATTAAAGGAAAGGTTTTTGAAGAAGTGTTATCTAATCAAAACCTTTCAAATGCTGGTATTATTAAAAGCGATGAGCGATTAACAACTTGTAAAACAAGAATCATAAGCTCAAGCCATCATATGTTAAGGGTTGATGAGGAAATCTTAGAACCTATCTCTGAAACTGATTCAAAAGAGTTAATTAATAAGGTGAAACACCTGGTTGATACTCAAAAAATTGATGTTGTAATTTTCGAAGACTATGACAAGGGATTACTTAACAAAACTAATATTCAGGAAATCGTTAGTTTTTTAAACGAAAAGAATATCCCAAGTTGTGTTGATCCTAAAAAAGATAATTTCTTAAACTATTCAGGTACTACCCTATTCAAGCCGAATTTCAAGGAATTTACAGTTGGATTAAAAGAAGATATCCAAAAAGGTGATATCGACGCATTAATGAAGCATGCTGAAAAATTTAGTTCAAACCAAAACATTAAAAATGTTATGGTTACACTTTCAGAGCATGGGGTAATGCTTTACAATAAAGAAGTGCAAACTCATATTCCAGCTGAAATAAGAAACATTTCTGATGTATCTGGAGCTGGCGACACTGTTATATCAACTGCTGCCTTGGCTTTTTGTAAAGGAGTAAAAGGAAAAGATTTAGTAACAATCTCTAACCTAGCTGGTGGTCTTGTTTGTGAAGAAGTTGGAGTTGTTCCTGTTAATAAGGAAAGATTAAAAAGCGAGTTTTTGAAAAGAGCTGAATAATGGGGTTATTTAGAAACATCGAAGAACGGGTAAAACTGTTTTTGTACAACAACAGAGACTTGACTTTAAAATCCTTAAGGTGGATTTCTGTAGTTGTTGGTGTATTCGCCCTTGGCCTCATGGTTTATTATTACGGCTTCCCTCATACAGGTGCTGAAACCGAAATGCTTGTTTCTTATTTCAAAGGGTTATTCGGCTACTATATCTTCAGTTATTTCTCTAGGATGCTCTACTCTTTTGATATAAAAGAGTTCATAAAATCCACTTGGCATGAAGGGATTATGCTCGTGCTATTGTTCCTAGATGCAACTGGATATTATCTTTTTGACACAGAAATACTGCACGCCATATTTGACTTATTCGGATCAGAGAATCCCCAAGGATGGTATGTTACTTTCATGCAACTTTACCTGCTATTCCTTGCATACCTTGAGGTTGGAAAGATTAACATCAACCTTTCGAAACTTCAAGTAAACCCTGCTGTATTATTTATTATCATTTTCGCAGGAGTCATCTTTGGCGGAGCAGGAATGTTAATGCTTCCCGAAATGATAAATCCTCCTGTTGGATCTGATTGGAATTTTGTGGATGCTCTTTTCACCTCTGCAAGTGCTACTTGTGTTACAGGTTTAATGGTTGAAGAAACTGCTCACTTTTTCACATTTAAAGGTCAGTTAGTTTTAATGTTCCTTATAAAAATTGGAGGTTTAAATATTGTTGCATTTGGAATTTTCATGGCGGTATTCAGTCGATTTGGGATCCGTGTAAAACAACATGATATCATTGAGGATATCGTTAATAAATCTAACTATCAAAGTGCCCAAGGTCTATTCGCTAAGATCTTTGTTATTTCTACATTAATCGAAATTATTGGAGCATTTTGTTTATTCTTCCTTCTACCCGCTTCTGAAGAAATCGCTTTAATATCCGATAGGTTATTCTTCTCGATATTTCATTCGGTGAGTGCTTTTAATAATGCTGGAATATCACTTTACGAAGGAGGTATTACGAACGAAGCGGTTAGCCATAGTTACCCTGTTTTAAGTGTGATGGGAATACTTATTTTCTTAGGAGCCCTTGGCTTTGTTACAATATTAGACGTGATAAACATCAAGGACTTAAGAGAAAGGCTTGTAAAACCATGGAAAAGACTAGATATTGGATCAAGGGTTGGATTAGTAAGTAACACTCACCTTCTAATTTTTGGTATTGTTGGATTTTTAATAATCGAATGGAACACCGGATTATTCCTTCCTGGTGAAAATTTCTTGGAAAAAACTATTACCGCAGGATTTCAAATAGTTAACAGAACTGCTGGGTTTGCTTCTGTTGACACAGGAACATTAGCCGTACCTGTTATCATTTTAATGTTACTTCTAATGTTCATTGGGGGATCGTCGAGTTCTACTGCAGGAGGTATTAAAACCAGTACTTTCACGCTTCTATTCGTATCTGTTTACACAACAATTCGAGGGAAGAAAAACGCTGAACTTTATAAGAAGAACATTGCTAACGATTTACTTATTAAAGCATACGCTGTTTTACTTTTCACTTTAGTCAACCTATTCCTTTGGATTTTCTTGCTAACCATTACTGAATCTGAATCTTTAATGAATGGCAACATGACAATTCTTCAATTAGTTTTTGAGGAGTTTAGCGCCTTCTCTACTGTCGGTCTTTCTATGGGAGTTAAAGCTGAGTTTTCGGATGCTGGTTTAATCATTCTTACAATTTCAATGTTTACAGGTAGACTAGGAACACTTATGTTAATCATGGCATTAAGTAAGCAAGTTAAGTCCACAAAGTACAAGTATCCTGATGCTCACATTATGATTGGGTAATCCTAATTAATCTCAATTAGATCAAATTATAAAAGAAAAAGCCTTGAAGTTTATATTCCAAGGCTTTTTACAATTGTGTAGTGGTGTGTGTGTATAAATTAAAACAAACTAACTCCTGTTTTGTTACATTCACCAAAATTAATTTAGTCATTGACGTTCTTAAGGTTCACTCCCATTTAAAATCACACGTTTAGTTTTTTGATATTCCGAACCAGTAATATTATAAGCCTTAGCACACAATTTAAATAGAAGTAGTATGATAAACAACATAACAAAAAAGCCAACTCAAATGAGTTGGCTTTTTAATACTTATATTAAGTGTTTTTTTATTTCAGTGTCACCACAGAAGCTCTACTCTGCTTTCCATTAGGGTAGAACGCGATAACTCTAACCTCTTTTCCTGACACTTCAACTGGCTCAGTATATACAGTTGAAGAAATCGTTGGATCTGTCCCATCAGTTGTATAAGTAAACTTAACTCCTGGATAATTAGAGTTTATATGTAATTTTCCTTCAGCGATTTTAACACCTGGAGGCGCAACTCTGTAATTAACACCACCATTTAGGTATGTTAATCTTGGTAATTCTAAACTTCCAATTCTTGAAGCAAACTGATTCCAATCTGCATCCTGAGCTTCAAATCTGGTAACTGGATCAGGAATCGACGTCCATGATGGATCCTGAGCCCAAGCTCTCTCAACCATACCTAACATCTTAGGGAATAAATAGTACTCCAACATACCATTTCCTTTAACTGTCTCAGCCCAAAGCTGCCCCTGAATTCCTAGGATATTACCTTCACCCTCTTTTGTTAATCTTACAGCATTCGTGTAATCTTCTAAATTAACTGGTGTACCATCTCTTGTTGTTAGTTGTTCATTGTAAACATTTAAAGGAACAAACTGCCAAGCTTTCTTTGTATCAACAAAACCTCCCCAGTAGTAACCAGGATCAGAAGGATCTTTGTCGTATGCTAAATCAAAGTAGTTATTCGTTACGTTAGATAAAACCACTTTAAAACCAGCATTCGCTAATTTGTAGGCTCTATCTTCACCTCCCCAACCCCACACAGTATTCCACACGTATGGTACAAAACCTCTTTCTTTGAATTCTTCGTTTTGCTCAACAGTTGGCTCACCTTCTTCATCCTCTCCTTTGATTAAAGAAATCTCTTCCCAACCAGCAGTAACAATACCTCTATCTTCTAACACTTTTGAGAATCTATCTACGAAATAATAAAATAATTGCTCAGACTTTTCATAGTCTTCGTCGGCTTCCAATAATGAATTACATTTTGGAGAACCTTTCCAAGCTCCGTGACCAGGATCATCAGCAGTTGGGTGAGGAACTTCATCTCCACCAATATGAACTTGCTTTAACTTTAAACCAGCTTCTTCATACATCGTAATTACTTCATCGGTAATTTTTGATAGAAACCTATAAGTTGACTCCTGACATACACAAATCACGTTATCGTCGTACAATTGAACCGAACGGTATCTTGAAGCATCGTCTGGATCATGTAAAATATATTCATTTGCCTCAGCATTATTACCCTCAGCAAGTAATCTTTGCTGACGAGCTTTCATCGAAACAATAGCAGCTCTAGCGTGACCTGGGAAATCCAATTCAGGAATCACCTCAATATGTCTTGCTGTAGCATATTTTAAAATTTCGATAAAATCTGCTTTTGTGTAGTATCCTGTACCCCATGAGTTATTCTCATCTGGATGAGGACCTGAACCATAAGCAGGATTCAACATTTTATCTTCGTATTTAGAGTAACCTCTTTTTGATCCAACCTCAGTTAACTCAGGTAAACCTGGAATCTCTAAACGCCAACCTTCATCATCAGTAATATGAAAATGGAATTTATTCAACTTATAAAAAGCCATTAAATCAATCAGATTTAAAACCGTTTCTTTCTTTGAAAAGTTTCTTACAACGTCTAAATGCATACCTCTATATTCGAATCTTGGTGCATCTTCAACATTTAAGAGAGGTAAAACAGCAGATCCAGATTTAGAAGATAATACGTCCGCAGGAATCAAGGCTCTTAAACTTTGAATTCCGTAGAAAACACCTGTCACATCCGCTCCAGTAATTTCAACTCCTTTCTCACCAACAACTAAAGCATATGCTTCTTTGGACTTGTCGGCTACTTTTACATCTCCAGTTTTTAAAACGATATCTCCTTCTGCACCTGAAGCTACAGAAGCTTCTATTCCTGCATCTACCTTTAACTTTTCAGCTAAAAACTTTGCTTCAGCTTCCAACCCTTCTCCAAAAGCTATTGTTGCTCCCTTTGATAAGGAAAACTCTCCCGTACTTTCTTCATATTTAACTGGCGTTGGGATGATTTTAACGATATCCTTTTGATTAGCAAATACAAGTTTTTCATTGTACTCAAATCTTGATTCGGCAGTTGGAACAGGAAGGGGATCACCTTTAAACCTATCAATTTGTTCTTTTCTTACAAGCGGTCCATAAGACAAGTTTGTTAAAATTTCAGGTTTAGATTCAACTCCTGCAGTATCTGTAAAGACAATGAACAATCCATTTGGCGCATCAACATCCTTAATTGCCCATGCATCACTTACAAACGATACAGTTATGTCTTCTCCCGTTTTTAATTTTGGGAACTTAGCGGAAGGCTCTAATCTAAAGTAATCTCCATTAACATGTGTGATTTTGATTGCTTCGGAAGCAGTCTCTGTCATTATATTTCTTGGTTGATGGAAATAAATAGCCCATCCGGTGCTATCTAAAGTCTTAGCAGAATTATTGGTAATCATGAACTCAGATAAATACTTGTATTTACCTTTTAATCCATTTTCCTGTAAATTCCAGAATATATCAATTTCAGACCCAATTGGTCTATCGATAGTCATTACTTTCTCTTCTTTAATTTCCTCTCCTCCACACGACTGCATTAAACCAGCTGAGGCTACTACTGCTGCAAAAAGAGGAATTTTAAAAAATGACAACTTCATATTTTTGTTTTTAAGTGTGCGCAAAAGTAATAATAATCAAGTGGATAGAAAAGTTTTTAAGCACCTTCCTACAGTTCTAAATCTTTGAATAAAACCTATATTTGATGTGTAAAATTTAAAGCATGATTTACACCCTTGAAAACAATCTAGTTAGCGTAAAAGTTAAAAGTCTAGGAGCTGAACTATGTAGCTACTACGATAAAGAAGAAAATAGAGAAATTATGTGGCAAGCAGATCCTAATCATTGGAAGCGCCATGCACCTATCCTTTTCCCTATCGTAGGAAAAGTAGAAAACAACACATACAAACTGGACAACAAGGAGTTTAATCTTTCTCAACATGGTTTTGCAAGGGATCAAGAATTTGAATTATTAAACAAATCTGAAAATCAAGTTTCACTGGAAATTAGTCAGACTGACGAAACTCTTAAGGTTTATCCTTTTGAATTTAAACTTCAAGTCAACCTAACACTTTCAGGGAAAGAACTTAAAGTTACCTACAGGGTTGTAAACCCTACTAGCAAAGAAATTTACTTTTGTTTGGGAGCTCACCCAGGCTTTAACTGTCCATTTAACTTAAGTTCATCATTCGAAGATTATATTCTAGAATTTGAACTTGATGAAAAATCCGACCGACTATTACTAACTCCTGAAGGATTCAGATCGGGGAAAAGAAGTAAAGAATGGCTCAACGCTAAAAGCATTAACCTTACCGAATCGCTATTCAATGATGATGCGCTGATTTTTGATGACCTAAAAAGTAGTTATTTGAAAATTAAGTCTAATAAAACATCCTCTTCATTAAAAGTAAGCTGGAACAACTTTCCACATATGGGAATATGGAAACCACTAAATTACGCGCCATTTATTTGCATCGAGCCTTGGAATGGAATGGCGGACCAAGCTGATATAGGAAATGATTTCAAAGATAAGTTTGGGGTTATTAAACTAGCAAGTCACAGTAACTTCGAATGCTCATATTCAATCGAAAATCTACTTCAATGATTTTAATTGTTGATGCTTTTTTCACAGGTTCTCATCGTTATTGGGGAGAGCTATTAAAGGATCAACTACCTTATGAGGTTGAGTTACTAACCTTGAGTGGAAAAAATTGGAAATGGAGAATGCAAGGTGGAGCAATTGAATTAGCCCAAAAATTTAAAAAGCTCAGCAAGGAACCTTCACTGATTATTGCGACAGACATGGTGAATTTGCCAGTATTTTATGCTTATTCGGGAATAACAGTTGAGGAAATTCCATGTTTACTTTACTTTCATGAAAATCAGTTTGCTTACCCTGTCAGCGAACAAGACACCGATAAACAGGCTGGGCGAGAAAACCATTACGCCTTCATTAATCTTTCCTCCGCATTATTTGCTTCTAAAACCATATTCAACTCCAACTTTAACAGGGCATCTTTCCTAATAGGAGCTGAAAAGCTAATAGCTTCGCTTCCGAATAACAGTTTCAAAATAAACAACTTAAACACTACTATTATATACCCAGGTATAAAAAAACAAACCATTAATTCCAACCCTACCACTACTCCTGTTTTATTATGGAACCACCGTTGGGAGCATGATAAAAACCCTGAGTTGTTTTTGGATGGGTTAAGACATCTAAAGGAAAAACAAATTGAATTTAAACTTATTGTTTTAGGAAAAGGAACCGAAAAAGAAAGCGTTAAAACCATTTTTAATAAAGAATTTAAAGCAGAGCTTATTCATTGTGGTTTTGTTGAAGAAAAGGAAAAATATTGGGAACTAATTGCGCAAGCAAACCTACTTCCCGTAACTTCAAAACATGATTTCTTTGGATTAAGTGTTGCGGAGGCTATGCAATTAGGCGCTTTTGCCCTACTCCCTAACCATCAAGCTTATCCGGAGCATTTAGAAAACAACAACCAATCGGGCACTCTATATAAATTCCCAAACGAGTTTATAAACTGCTTAGAGAAAGCCTGTTTTAATATCAAGCAGGGCAAAATGAATTCAAAATTTGAATTCGGATCTGTTGTTAAAAAATGGGACGAAATAATAAGTGAAATGCTTAAAAATTAATCGATTTAGATACAACTTCATCAACAATCCCAACTACGACATGTTAATTATTTATGAAGTTTTAAATTGAAACTCAGGCATGTATTCCGTAAATTAGCTTATTGATATTCATTTTATGAGTACAACAATCATCATATTATTGGTAGTTGCTTACCTTTTGGGATCAATCCCTTCAGCTGTTTGGATAGGTAAAACATTCCACGGAATTGATGTTAGGGAACATGGTTCAGGTAACGCTGGTGCTACTAACACTTTTAGAGTTCTGGGTAAAAAAGCAGGTATTCCTGTTTTACTAATGGACGTTGTTAAAGGAGCCCTTGCTGTTAATATGGTTTGGTTGCAATCAGACTTCTTAGTGCACGAAGAAACACCATTTACCAATCTTAAATTAGCTTTCGGGTTTTGCGCTGTTATTGGTCACATTTTCCCAATTTTTGCTGGATTTAGAGGAGGAAAGGGAATTGCAACACTTTTAGGAATTGTTTTAGCAGTTCATCCACCAGCAGCTTTATGTGCATTAGGTGTTTTCTTGTTTGTTTTAACGGTAACTAAATACGTTTCACTAGGGTCAATGTTAGCTGGGATTGCATTCCCGCTTTTCATCACCCTTGTATTTAAAACTCAAGTTCTTTCTTTAATTATCTTCTCTTCTGTTGTTGCGGTTCTAATTATTGTAACACACCAAAAGAATATCCAGAGATTATTGAAGAACAACGAAAACAAGACTTATTTATTCGGTAAGCGTCACAAAATCGCAGGCATCAACGAGGAGACTGAAGTTGATGAATTTTCAAAATAGATTCGCCCGCGGATCCCACTGATCTCGCAGATTTTCTGAACCAATTTTTTCAAAAAACTGATCTTGATTATTCGCACACAGATTAATGTGATTACACGATTTGATACATCAAAATAACATTAATCGTATTAATCTGTGTGAGTACTTTAACAAATAAGAGCGTTAATAACAATTTATGGAATCTGCGAGATCCGCTGGCTACTTTTAAAAAATCAAAATCTTATCACCTCTGTTTGAATAGCATCAGCAAAAGCTAAATCATGCGTACTGCAAAAAATCAAACAATCCTTCTTCAATTCATTTACAATAGCAGCCAACTTCTCTTTACTTTTCACATCAAGATATACCGTTGGTTCATCTAAAAACAAAACATCAGGTTTCTTCAGTAATTGTCTTATTATACAAAGCTTTCTGAACTGCCCATCACTTAATTCATCAATAAACTTATCGATAGGAAAATCTAAATTAAAGTTAGTAAGCCAATCATCTTTTGCTGCACTACTTGCTTCAATTCCAAAACTCAAGAAATCATCTACAGAAAGATAAACTCCTTTTGAGATAGATGAATCAACCCATCCAATTTTCTCGGTTTGTAAACTAACATTTCCAGCAATTGAAGGAAGTAAACCTGCTAGCGTTTTTAAGAAGGTGGACTTACCTACTCCGTTATCTCCCATTAAAACAACCAAATCACCTTTATTCCACTTGCCATTTATCGACTCATGATTTAAAGCGTTTGAGTAACCTATATGGAGATCTTTAACCTCTAACACTTGCAATCCTTTTAATTAAGAAATAAATAATTACTGGAACTCCTAAAACACTTAACACAGCATTTATTGGTAGGATGAATCCGCCAACTGCTCCTCTGGATATCAAATCCGCCATCAACACCAATATCCCTCCCATTAAAACGGTTAAGGGCAACAATACTTTTACATCAGAAGACTTTATGATTAGTTTTAATACGTTTGGCACAACAATTCCCACAAAGGCAATTGGACCAACAATGCTCGTTACTAAGCCAATCCAAATTCCAAAAACAATAAGTAAAAAACGTTTATTAAACCCAACAGACTTTTTCGTTAAGAGCCTTAATTCAGTATCTCCTAAGGAATAAACATTCAACCAATTGGCATACTTAAACATAACTATGAAACCGATTAAAGTTATTACACCTAAGGCTAGAATTGAGTTCAAATCAGCTCTATTAAAACTCCCCATCCCCCAAAATACATAGTTCTTCATTCCTACAGTATCCGAAGCTTGAAGTAAAACTTCTAATACCGCATAACTGGCATAGCTCAACAAAAGTCCAATTATCAAAACAAATGTCAAGTTAATCGACCTTCCTGCAATTGTTATTAGAATAAATAAAAAGCTTAATGCTCCAGCAATAGCAAAGAAACTAAGTCCTAACCATTCAAACTGAGTAGCAAAACCAGGAATTAAATAAAACAACCCAACGCCTAAACTAGCCCCGGAATTCACACCTAAAGTTGTTGGTCCAGCCAAAGGGTTTTTAAATAAAGTTTGAATTCCTAAACCAAACAAACCGCAACTAGCTCCAACCAAAACACTTAAAAAAGCACGAGAAATTCTTGATGATAAAATATTACCCTCAGCGGAACTCATGTTTTCAAACACCTTAAAAACATCAATATCTACTGTACCCAAAAGTAACTCTAATCCAAAAAGGATTAAAAGTAAAACAGATAGTATGGCAATTGATTTATTCTTCAAGATCTATTAATTCGAAAAACTCCCCAGGTTTTGAAGTTTTTAAAACTTGGTGAAGATCGGCAATTATTTCTCCAGTGTTTAAAATACTCTCCAGAAAATAACTTGCTTTAACGGTGTTACAATACAATACTTTACTTGGATGGTTTTCAAGTTCAATAACTTTACTTAATCGTTCATTCAATCCTTTTTTACTTTCCGCCCAATCCATAAAAAGTAAAATATCTGACTTACTTAGCATCATTATCGCTTCCTCATTTGAAACCTTTTCGCTTTTACTGCTCTCATTTGTACATTCTAATTCAACACCACTAAGCTCAAAAACCTTATTTATATAGGTTCCACAACCCGGTTTAAACCAATTCCCTCCGAAATTATCCAACTTTAAGACTTTAACCCCTAAGCCTTCATATTCTTTATAAATAAGTGATTTTCTATCTCTTATTACTTCATCAGCAACTAAAGCACTTCCAACCAATGGAGCTATTAAATTTAAAAGCTCTACTCTTGTAATAGGATCTGAAACTAAAGATTCATCGTAAACTAACTT
>JAYPYW010000053.1:20527-20793 GCA_038154685.1 Flavobacteriales bacterium
AATCGGGATTTAAACCTATAATCTTTTCCAAATCGAAATTAGCCCCTTCCCCAACGGACACGATATGTTTAGCTACTGATTTCATTCTTGATAGATTGAAAATCCCAACAATTTTACTTTCTGATTTTAAAGCCTCAAAATAGGTATAGAAAGGATTCGCTAATAAAACAACACGTTGGTAGCCCTTGTTTTTAACTACCGATAGTTCTCTTAAATCTGCTGAGTATGTTTTGATTTGATCAGGACTGATAGAGAAACCCTCTCTG
>JAYPYW010000054.1:0-20597 GCA_038154685.1 Flavobacteriales bacterium
AATCTCTGTTTCCCCGTCACAAATTGGTCCCGAAGAAAGACTTATTGTTGGTAAAGGATTCACAGTAAATTCAATCGAATCATATTGCTGACAACCTGCTGGCTGAGCTGGGTCATGAGAATAGTATAATTTAAACGTTCCTAAAGCACCTGTACTTTCAAAAGTGTTTCCTCCAGTAATTGAACCTCCTGTTCCTGATGCGATAGACCAAGTTCCTGTTAATGGTTCAACAACTAAGGCAGATAAATCAATTGTTTCTCCCGCACAAATTGCAGCTGCTGGATCATTAACGTTAATTGGCTCACAACAAACATTAATTGTATAATCAATTGTATCTGGAACAATACAAGCTCCTCCAAAAATAATTTGTACTACTCCTCCATCTCCTACAATAGCTGCTGCAGCCCCAGGATCGAACACACCAGTTGAAGCGTCTATTAAACCTGCAGGATTTGTAGACCAAGAACCATCAACTGGAGTAGCACTAAACGCAAATGGAGAAACAGTATCACAAATTGAAGCATCAGTCTCAACAATATCAGCATCTACACCTGCACCGGATAAATCTGGCAAGAACATATTAGGTAAACCATACCAAGACAATGTTCCTACAGCATATCCGCTAGCATTCCAACCTGCAGAAGCAGCGTCGGCAGCATTTGGATTAGAAATAGTCCCTAAAAAATTTGTCATGTTTTCCCCAACATACATTTTTCCATCAGGCGCTAATTCAATTGCCCCATAAAACCCTGTAGCTAATACAGAGGGGTTGGTCCCACTATGAGGAACAGTAGTATTAAAATGTCTTAAATCACCACCTAAAGAAGAAAAATAAACCTTTTCATCATCCGGAGACCAAGCTGATCCATAGGCACCAGCCGAACTAATTTGTCCATTTCCTCCAGGACCAAAAGTAGTTGAACTTACTACCCCTGTACTTGGGTTAAAGTCAAAAATCCATGCACCATTATTAATTCCACCACCCATGGCAGCTAAAGCCAATTGCGAAGCATCTGAATTAAAAGCTAAAGATCCTCTAAGTCCACTCCCTGTTAAAGTAGGACCTACGTCAGAAGTAACTGGCGTTCCAAAAACACCTCCAGTGGTAAAAGGAATAGAGTAAAAACGATTATTTCCACCTCCATGAACTACAATCCAAGTTGTATCAGAACAAGGTGCACCCGCAGCAGTCATCATTTCTGCAGTAGGCTCAGAAGAACCATCAAGTAAAACAACATTTTTATTGGCTGGATCTACATCTCCAAGTGGTGATCCTGGCGTACCATTACCAGGAAGAGTCATATCAACAACTGAATATCTTAAACCATTTCTTGCCCCGTTTAAGAGGTCGTTTATTGTCATTATTACGTATCGATCTGAACTACCCGGTTCACGAGCGATCATAACACCATTTAAGGAAGAACCAGTAACAGGAGAAGCATTACTCTCTTGGGAACCTAGTAACCCTCCACCATTTGGCATTTCAGTATGAGAACCATCATAAACCTTTAAACCGTCAGAATAAAAAAGTGGATTTCCAGCACCATCACCTACAACGGAAATTGCTTCATATACTTGAAAACTTTCGAAGTTTCTCTGAACTGGAGCATGTCCTGCTCCTGCGTCAAAATGTATACCAGCTCCATTAAATATATTACCCCTACCGAAATACCATAATTCGGTTTGTGCTTGAATGAACAGGGAACATAGAAGTAGGCAAGCCCCTGCAATAAGTTGCTTAAGTTTCATTTGGTCAGTCTTTTAAAGTAAACTTATAATGCAGGTCAGCACAATAAGATACACTTTGTCAGCATTTATTTTTTTTATAACCCATTGGTTTTAACCCAAAAACCAAGGCAAAACTATGCTTTTATTGCCTGATAAGCAAGCTGAATGAAGTTACTTGATTAATAATTAAGAACTTCCAACCTTTTACCTGTAATTTTTCAAACTTAAAATGCATCTTATTTTACTTAAAATGAATGCATTTAAGCGCAACTAAATGCTACTTTAAAAATCTAAAATGAAATTCTTCAATCTTTTAACCCTGTTAAAGAATTCATTTGCCTTTTATAAACCTATACAAGCAAACTATGCAAAAAGAAATTTTATCGCTTGCAGCAGTATGCCTTATTTTTAGCGCTGAAGGCCAAATCCCTGATCATCCGGAAAAAAGAGATTTCGGACTTGAAATGGAAAAAATCGAGGAACACGCTCCTAATCCCTAAGTTCAACTTTACCCTAACGACTATTCATCCTATAAGAGAACCAAGGCTTGGAATAAAAAAGCCCTGACGTCAGGAGGATTTCTTAGCGGAACAACTGAACTTGACTTTTATAAAATTGGAGGTAGAACAAGAGCAACATTAGCTGATAAAGACAATAACATTTATTTAGCTGCTCCTTCCGGTGGTGGATTGTGGAAATTTGCCCCAGATGTTTCGTCATTTACCCTGATTGATGACTTGGGTAACTTTATGCCTATTACCGACATCTCCCAAAATCCATTTAACAAGTCACAAATTATTATTGGTACAGGAAACGAAATTCATGGGATTCCTGGATATGGTGCTTTTATTTCCAATGATGGAGGTTCTACATGGCTTAATGCACGTGTTTTCGAAGTAGATTATCATGATATTCGTTTTCATGAATCTGATCCAAATGTTGCCTAAGTAGGATACGACCAAGGTTTTGGAACACTTGATTTGAATAATACATCAATGCAATGGGGTATTGCCTATAATCCAGGTGATGGAAGTTTCTTTTGGGAGTCACAATTACAGGGCGAACAATTTGAAATAGGTAAAAATCCAGGATTTAATACCATGCAGGTTTATTTTGGCGATTATTACCCTGAAGCATACGGTGACTCATACATCGCCGGATACCAAGATGGTGGGGTAATGGCTCAAATTTCTGGGCATACCGATTGGAGACCAATGGCTGGAGATGGTGATTCTGTTTTAATTAACAAACAAACACCAAACAAAGGATTTATTTCAACGCAATATGGACGATTATTCTTCTCCAATAGTGCCGATGTACCTGTTGCAAATTCATTTAGTGAAGTAAAGGCAACTGACTATTCAACTTCCTTCTAAACGTGCTTTGCCTTGAGAACTGTGAATTTTCTTATCTCTAAAACTAACTCCTAAATCTGGTAAAGTAGGGGGTCTAGGAGTTGCTGCCGCTAGCCAACCCTGCAACAACACTTTTTGCAGTAGCATAAAGCATTAGCTGACATTACATCTTTCCCAAGATTCCTTCTTTAACCAAAACATCAGCCACCTTATTGGTAGACTTTTCATCAAAAATGGCATTCCCATTAGTTCCCAAGAAAGTGTTAAATCGCTCTGCTAATTCTTCACCAATTGGAAACATAACGGTGAACATGTTCTCCCTAAATGGCTTAAATTTTTCATGATCAAGCAAGTCTCCTAATTTTCCAAACAAAGTTTCCTCGCTTAATCGCTCCTCCATTCCCAGATTGTAGGTTTCATTGGTATAAGCATCAACTGCATAGAAAAGGAAATACATTCCCTTATCGGTTGTGGGAATTGGAATAGCAGCGAAATAGGTTAATTGACCAGGTTTAAGAACTTCCATAACTCAAAGTTAACGATATAGAAACTAATTCGTAGCAATTCCGTTTCAGTTTAAAAAACCAAACATTATGACACGAATTATTTCAATTTTACTATCAACCTTTATTAGTTTAAATTCATTTGCAGTTGATGACTCTTTTTGGCAATCAGAAACTCAAACGAAGGTATTTATATGGAAGGATATGAGGATGTCCTACAAATTAGAAAATGGTGTTCCTACAGTTCAGTTTCAAATCAAGGATAAAGATGGCAAACGCGTTTATAAAAATGGTTTAGGCTTTGTTGAGATGCAAACAAAGACAAGTAAAAAAGTAAAGTTCTTCATAAATGGCGAAGGAACTAAAGATGAACTATACGATGGTTTTTTTGTTTACAACAAAATTCAAGTCTCTTTAGATCAAGTAAAAATCCTTTCTGAAGAAGAAGTAACACAACTAAAAATTAGTGGATTGGGATACACCAATACTGTCGCTCCATCTTTTGTATACGGTGGCGCAGCTAAATTGAAATCCATCTCTAAAGAGTTCATAGATAAATACAAGGATAAGTTCTTATCTAAAGAACAAGTTGATTTAGCAATAAATCGCACGAAAGAAAAGAAAATCACCTATACAAGAAGCAGAGTTGTTGCCTTCGGACCAAGAGAAAAAGCCAATTTGGTGGCAAACCTTCACAAGGTTAAAAACAAGGTAAAATTGGTTGGATATGTTGACTTATCCCGTCATTGTTTAAATGCTGACTCTAAAATTGAGATCACTTTTCAAAATGGGAAAAAGATCAACTTAACCAATTCAGGAGAAGAAGGATGTAGTTCTGCCTATGGTGCTAAAGCGCGATTTATATCAAATATATTTTCGAAAGAAGATCTAGAGTTAATCAAATCAGGTAAAATAAAGGCTGTGAAAGTAATCGCAAAAACAAAAACGATTATGCTTCCGAAGGTTTATGAACCAAATAGTTTATCGGTTCAATTTAAATACCTAATGCAAAAATAAAGACACTATTTTTTTGTTCATGAGGACTTAAATGTCCTCGCGAACAATTTCTATTTGATTACAGTTTCAGCTTCAGATTGGTAATAGGACCCAAAATATCCTAAAACACTAACATCATCAAAATTTCCTTTTGCGTTAAATGGATTTAAGTTTCCAATATCCTGGTAACTAGCTTCAATTAGTTCGCTGAAATAATCATAGGTAACCGCATCAATATTTCTATAAAAACTGGTAATAGTATCACCTACCGACAAATTTCCGTCAAAAGAAATATAGAAAGAAGTAGTTTTTATTACTGAATCTCCATCATTTTCGATAAAATAAGGACTTACATATAAATAGTAATTTGGGTCAGGTACACCGTTCTTCCCTGATAAATACCATAAATAATTTGAGCCTTTTTTGCACTTTATAGAATTTTGTAATTCAACAAAAGGATCCACAAAATCAACCTCTGGGGTTAAAGCATTCGCTTCTATTTCACTTGGAAAAGTTGTATTTGCTTTATAAGTTTTACCATCAATCATTACTTCCAAGTTATATTCCTTACCTAGCTCAGGTATCAAACCAACGTAATTGTAATTACCAGAACCAGTGGAAGGGATATCCAATGTAATTCCATCATACTTTAACCTAACCTCTGCAGTATTCACTGTCTCATAATCCGACTCTTGATTAAGACCTCCTGTTTTAGTAATTAGTACTGCAACGGATGTATCATTATTAGAAACATTCCCTTGAATAACTAACCTTTGAGCACTTTGATCTAGATCGAGATCAATTTCATTTTCACAACTAATAAAAATAGTAGTAAAAATTAATGTTATATATATTATTATTTTTCTCATCTCTTAAAATTTAAAGTTGTAAGTTACACTTGGTATTATGGGTAATAGTGTTAATTTATATGCTTTGATCTCTCCAGGATTGTAGTAATCATTTCTGAAGTTAATAGCATAGGCGTTCATTTGATTATAGACATTGTAAACTGAGAAATTCCATGAGCTCTCAAACTTCTCCGTCTTTTTAACTTGATAATCAAAACTCACATCCAATCTATGATAAGCCGGCATTCTAGAAGCATTTCTTTCAGAGTACAACCTATAAGTAATCCCATCAATTTGGTAACTTCCTGAAGGAAAAGTAACTGCATCCCCTGTGTTGTAAACCCAACTTAATGAAATTCTATGCTTTTTTGTTATCTCATAAATTTCCACTGCCGATATATCATGCGTCCGGGATTGTCTGGCTAAATACCATTGGCCTTTATTTATATCATCAAATTTTCTTTCACTCCTCATTAAAGAATAGCTAATCCAACCTGTGAATTTTCCTGTTCTCTTTTTCAAAAAAACTTCAGCTCCATATGCTCTTCCTCTACCAATTGTAAGTTCTCCTTCTATACTATCCGCCGCGAACGTAAAAGCTCCATCTTTATAATCAACGACATTCTGCATCTCCTTATAATAAGTCTCTACTGAAAATTCATACTTGTTTTTCGCGAAATTTCTATGATACCCTAAAGAAACCTGATCGGAAATTCCAGGTTTTAAGAAATTGGAAACTGGTAACCAATAATCAAGCGGGGTTCCAGAACTTATGTGTGAAACCTGATGCAAATATTGCATCATTCTAGCATAGGACGCTTTTATAGAGCTTACTTTATTTAAACGATAGGATGAATTAAATCTTGGTTCTAAACCGAAAAACGATTTAAAAAACACACCCTTTCGATATCTTGTTGAATCGATTATACTTCCATTATCATCAAAATCATAATGGTTCGATGGACCATACAAGTTCATGCTCGAAACTCTTAATCCATAATTCAAGTTTAATCGGTCATTAATTTTTTGTTCATTCAAAAGATATACAGATGCTTCTAGTCCTTGTTTTTGTTCCGTATTCGACTGTTCTACAACATTATTCTCAACGTATTTATAAACTCCGGGAGAAAAGATTTGATTATTTATCTCTGTTCCAAATCTTAGCTTGTTGTTATTATTAAGATAGTAGGTGAAATCTTGCTTAAGAGAGTAATTTCTTATTCCGTTAGAATAATCCAACTCGCTTACGAAATCGTCATACTTATCTTCAAAACTTGCCCCAAATTTAAAGTCGCTAAAAATCAAGGTTGTATTAGAGAAAAGTTTATTAGAAAATAAATGATTCCATCTTATGGTTGAAGTTTTGTTACCCCATAAAATCTTTTGTTTTGTAGTAAAACCTGGATCATATTCATCCTTAAAACCAAAAGCATCATTACCCAAGTATCCTGAAACGAATAATTTATTTCTTTGATTAATAGTATAGTTGGCTTTGAAATTTAAATCATAAAAATACAGCCTTGTTTGTCTAATTAAAGGGTCTGGAGATAGCCTTGTAAACAAATCCAAATAACTTCTTCTTCCAGAAATTATAAAGGAACCTTTATCCTTTTTTATAGGCCCCTCTAAACTTAACCGGGATGCAATTAATCCTATCCCTCCTTTTCCATGAAAAGACTTATTATTCCCCTCTTTCATTCTAATATCGATTACAGATGAAGATCTACCTCCGTAACGCGCTGGAGCTCCAGCTTTATACACTTTCATGTCCTTTAGAGCGTCTGAGTTAAAAACAGATAAAAACCCTAACACATGGGAAGGGTTATAAACCGGGGCTTCATCAAGCAGTAAAAGGTTTTGATCAATACCACCTCCTCTAACATATAAACCTGTTGATCCTTCTCCTGCTAAACTTACACCAGGCATTAACGAAAGGGTTTTAATCACGTCCTTTTCTCCCATTATAACCGGGACTTTATTAAGCTCTTGAACATCTAACTCAATTACCCCAGCTTCCGCCTTTTTTAAGTTTTGATCCGTTTCTTTTGAATTAGTTTTAATTTCAACTACATCAAGACTCTCTGCTTGCTGTTTTAAATCAATATTCAACTTTACATTCTGATCTACTTTTACCAACTGCCGTTTTACTTCAAAACCAGGTAAATTCACCAAAATGTGATAAGAACCTTTAGGAACTGATATCGAGTAATATCCATATTCATTGGTGCTTGTTCCTGTATTGAGCTCTCCAATTCCAATAGCTCCATAAAGAACTTTTTCGCCAGATAAGGAATCAGATAAAAAACCGCTTATGGTAAAATTTTGGCAATACAATGCCTGGGCCCAGAGGACCATAGATAAGACAAGAAAATGTTTCATTAAGTGTAAAAATTATAGGTTAGTTCCCAAACGTAGTTTTATTTTCTAAATTGTTTCACTCGCATATTTTCGAATGACACCTCTATTTAAATAGAAGGGATTAAAAATTATAACACGATTAAATTATTGGTTATCCATTTTTCCCAAAACCCCAATTTTTACTAATATTCCTACAACTTTTTGATTTGCCTTTTCATTAAAAATGGCATTCCCGTTTGTCCCTAAAAAGGTATTGAATCTTTTAGCAATTTCCTTTCCAATGGGAAACATTTTCTCCCTAAAAGCTTTAAATTGTTCGTTATCCAACAAGTCTCCCAGTTTCCCGAATAAAGTCTCCTCATTTAAACGATCCTCCATGCCCAGATTGTAAGTTTCATTACTAAACGCAAACAGCGTAATACAAAAAATACATTCCCTTATCGGTTGTAGGTATAGGAATCGCGGCGAAATAAGTAAGTTGACCTGGTCTTGAAACTTTCATTATCAGATTAAATATTGAATTATTTTACCTTCAATATAATCGAAGGCACTTTCCTCCTTTCACCGTTTGGCAGCTTTACTTGAATATTCTCGATAAAAACTCTATCGCCCCTTTCACAGCTTTTTAAAAGAGCTCTAGCTTTTGCATTTAAGGCAGATCCAAAATGATTTATTACTGGCCCTTTTTTCATAACCATGATGGAAAACTTAACAACTTTAGCTTCTACTTGAAAAAAAGAACAGGGAATTTCAACTTCTAAACTTCTGCCCTTCAATAAGTTTTCCTTTGAAATTAAACCTTGCCTCAACCCCTGAAAAGTAACTTGGGGATTCGGCAAAAGCATGGAGTGTAGCTCAATAATTGATTTGGACCTACCTTTTTTATCAATAACTGTTAATTCAAACTCTTTAAGGTTCTTTTTAACAATAATTTTAAACCATCCCGCTTTGGCACCTTTAATAATTCCTACACCTTCAGGAGCTAATAAAGAATCTCCTTTTTTAAAATTGTACACCTCTATTGGTGTCGGCAAACCAACATAAACATAATTTTGTTTGGGTAAATTAAACTTTGCTTTATTGAGCTCATGTTGACCAAATATAGAGATTGATAAAAGTGTAAAAATCAAAGTAATACTTCTTGCCATTTGATTAAATCAGTTTAAATTAAACTAAAAAAAGCCCAGCAATTGCTGAGCTTTCCTTTTTATATCTTGATTAATTATAATCCTAATAAAACTTGCTCTGGAGTTTTCCCTCCGAACATTAAGCTTACTGGATTTTCTAAGTAATCTTTTACAGTTTTTAAGAATCCTACTGAATCCTTACCATCGATAATTCTATGATCGTATGACAATGCTACGTACATTATTGGACGAATCTCAACTTTTCCGTTAATCGCTACTGGACGCTCAACGATGTTGTGCATTCCTAAAATAGCCGATTGTGGTGGGTTGATGATTGGCGTTGATAACATAGATCCGAATACACCTCCGTTAGTGATTGTAAACGTACCACCAGTCATTTCTGGAATAGTTAATTTACCATCTCTAGCTTTTAACGCTAATCTTCTGATTTCCGCTTCAATTTCCGCTAAGCTCATTTGCTCTGCGTTTCTTAATACAGGAACCATTAATCCTTTAGGAGAAGATACCGCGATACCTACATCAGCGTAATCGAAGTTCACGATATGATCGTCATCGATTTGCGCGTTTACATCAGGAAACTGACGTAATGCCTCAGTAACAGCTTTTGTAAAGAAAGACATGAATCCAACTCCAACTCCATGAGTTTCTTTGAATGTATCCTTGTATTTCTTTCTAATATCCATGATTGGCTTCATGTCAACTTCATTGAAAGTAGTTAACATTGCCGTTTCTTGCTTAACAGATACTAAACGCTCAGCGATTTTTCTTCTTAAGGCCTTCATCTTACGAGATTCCTCATTACGAGTACCTCCCCAACCTTGTGCTACATCTCCTGCATTAATTCCAGCAGCGATATAATCAACAACATCAGCTCTTAAGATTCTTCCTTCTTTTCCAGATCCTGAAACTTTAGATAAATCAACGTTTTGCTCTCTAGCTAACTTTCCAGCTGATGGACTAGCGTGTCCTGTTGCGTGGCTTGTTTTAGCCGGTGCAGCAGCTGGAGCTGGTGCAGTTTTTGGTGCTTCAGCTTTAGGAGCAGCAGCTGGTGCTGGTGCAGCAGCTACAGGAGCGGTCCAGTTAGGATCGATTTTAGCGATCACATCACCAACGTTTACAGTTGTTCCTTCGTCAACTAATCTTGTAATCTTACCAGCAGCTTCTGATGGTAATCCTAAAGTTGCTTTGTCGGAATCAACCTCACAAATATCTTCATCTAATTCAACGTAATCTCCGTCTTCTTTCAACCAAGTAGCGATTTCTACCTCTGTGATAGACTCCCCTGGAGAAGGTACAGCGATTTCAATTTCTGGTTTACCTTCACCTGTTGGTTGTGGCTCAGAGCTTCCAGCAGCAACTGGTGCAGCTTCAACAGCAGCAGGCGCAGCAGCTTCTTCAACAGCAGGCGCTTCAGCTCCAGCAGGTGCAGCAGCACTTGTATCGATTTTTGCTACAACATCACCAACTTGTACAACCTCTCCTTCTTCTACAAGAATTTCAATTGTACCAGCAGCTTCTGATGGTAATCCTAAAGTTGCTTTATCAGAGTCAACTTCACAAATATCTTCATCTAGTTCAACGTAATCTCCGTTAGACTTTAACCAAGTTGCAATTTCTACCTCTGTGATAGATTCTCCTGGACTTGGAACTTTGATTTCTACGATTGACATTTTATATAATTTTCTATTTGTTCAACAATTATTTAGCTGCTACTGCAGATTTAGCATGAGCGAATACTTCATCCCAAAGGATTTTCAATCTCTTCTCATGACGTTTCTTAGATCCAGCGGCTGGAGCAGAGCTCTCTTTTCTTCCGATGTAATCTAATCTGATTGGGAACTTTCTTAACATGAATCCCCAAGCACCCATATTTTCTGGCTCTTCTTGAACCCAGAAATGCTTTTCAGCTTTGTTGTACTTCTTCAATACCTCGTTAATTTGATTAACTGGTAGTGGGCTCATTTGCTCAATTCTTACAAGAGCAACATTATCCATGTTTTGGTAATTCTTTTGCTCAGCTAAGATTTCGTAGTACATCTTACCAGACATGAACATTACTGTATCAACATCTTTTGCCTTCTTATTAGCTGGGTCATCAATTACCTCTTGGAAATTTCCTTTTGTTAAATCTTCTAATGGAGATACACACTCAGGGTATCTTAATAACTTCTTAGGAGTAAATACCATCAATGGCTTACGGAAGTCTCTTACCATTTGTCTTCTCAACGCGTGGAAGAAGTTGGCAGGAGTTGTACAATTTAAGATTTGAATATTCTCTCCAGCAGCTAACTGTAAGAATCTTTCTAATCTAGCACTCGAGTGCTCTGCTCCTTGCCCTTCGTAACCGTGAGGCATTAACATTACTAAACCAGACTGAGTTTTCCACTTATCTTCACCTGCAACAATGAATTGGTCGATCATAATTTGAGCTCCATTATTGAAGTCTCCAAATTGTGCTTCCCAAATTGTAAGTGAGTTTGGATTAGTTAACGAGTATCCGTACTCATAACCTAAAACACCGTACTCAGAAAGTAATGAGTTGTAAATCCAAATCTTACCTCCCTTGTCTGATGGAATATTATTTAGAGGAATGTATTTCGTCTCGTTATCTTCAGTTTTTAATACTGCATGACGGTGAGAGAAAGTACCTCTTTGAACATCTTGTCCTGTGAAACGGATTGTTCTTCCTTCGTTAATTAAAGAACCATAAGCTAAAAGCTCAGCCATACCCCAGTCTAACTGGTTAGTATCCTTAATCATCGCTTCACGCTTAGCAAATTCTTTTTGGATCTTTCTAATGAAATTTAAATCCTTTGGCTGAGTATAAATTGCTTCAGCAACTTTTAAAAGCTCCTTTTTAGCAACTCCAGTTTCTGGTGACTTTTCAAAATCTTCAGTCGTTCCATATCTGTAATCACCCCAGTACTCTTCTAAGAATGAAGTAATCTTAGCTTTTGTGATTTCTTTAGATTCCAAAATTCTCGCTTGAAGCAAGTCTTGGAATTCTTTTTCCATCTTCTTAGCCATTTGCTGCTCCAATACACCTTCCGACATTAACTTGTCTACATAGATCTTTCTTGGATCCGGGTGTTTTGAAATAGCCTTATATAATAATGGCTGAGTATATCTTGGCTCATCTCCTTCGTTATGTCCATGCTTACGGTAACATAATAAGTCGATGAATACATCTTTACCGTATTTCTGACGGTATTCCATAGCTAAATTAATAGTGTGCGCTAAAGCTTCAGCGTCGTCACCGTTAACGTGGAATACTGGTGATAAAGTTACTTTACCAACATCAGTACAGTAAGTAGATGATCTTGCATCTCTATAGTTAGTTGTAAAACCAACTTGGTTGTTAATTACAATATGGATAGTACCTCCAGTTTTATATCCTTTTAATTGAGCCATTTGAATGTACTCATAAACGATACCCTGACCTGCTACTGCAGCATCACCATGGATTAATACAGGACAAACTTTCGTTCCGTCATTTCCATACTCCTTATCTAACTTAGCTCTAGTGATTCCTCCAACAACTGGATCAACCGCTTCTAAGTGAGATGGGTTTGGTGATAAAGTCATTTTAATGTCTTTACCAGCATCAGTTTGTAATTCACAAGAGTAACCCAAGTGGTATTTAACGTCACCGTCAAACCCTAATGGCTCATCTTCAAAATCTTTCCCTTCAATTTCCGAGAAGATTTCTTTGTAAGTTTTATTGAAGATATTTGCTAAAACATTTAATCTACCTCTGTGTGCCATTCCGAATACGAATTCGTCAACACCTAAAGTAGCTCCTGTTTCAACAACAGCATCTAATGCAGGAATCAAAACCTCAGCTCCCTGTAAAGAGAAACGCTTTTGCCCTACATATTTCTTATCCAAGAACTGCTCGAAAACAACTGCTTGGTTTAATTTCTTTAAGATTTGTTGTTTTTGATCAACCGAGAACTTAGTTCTGTTAGTACCTTTCTCGATCTTTTCCTGCAACCACTCAACCTCAGAAGGTTTTCTGATATAAGTGTACTCAACACCAATACTATCACAGTATGTAGCTTCCAAGTGAGCAACGATATCTTTCAATTTAGCAGTACCCACTCCAATTCTGCTTCCAGCTTGGAATTCTACTTCTAAATCTGCCTTCTCTAATCCAAACTCCTCGATGTCCAATGTTGGAACATACTTTCTTCTTTCTCTTACTGGGTTGGTTTTAGTAAAAAGGTGCCCACATTTTCTGTAAGCATCAATCAATTCAATTACCTTGAACTCTTTTAAAACATTTTCTGGAACATCTCCCTCCGTGTCAAAGTTCGCTTTTGCGAAATCAAAACCAGCGAAGAATTGTTGCCATGTCTCATCTACCTGATTCGGGTCTTCTAGGAACTGTTCGTAAAGCGCTGATACTGCGTTTACATCCCCATTGCCTACAAATGTAAATTTGTCCATTTTGGATTTTTTCAAATTCGACTAACAAATCTAAGCTTTTTCCTCCACTCTAATCAACTGTTTTTGAGAAGAAATATCGAAATAGAATAATAAAAATTGATAAGACATCAATTTTCGGCGTTAAAAGATCTTTTTAGACTGATGAAAATTACGCCTAAAGTAATTACTCCTATTGCCATAAGTAACTTAAAAATTAAGCTTGCACTATTTATCAAAGAAATCTTTATTTCAGTTGTTAATTCATCAACATCGTTTGGGAAATTAATTGCAGCTAAGGCATCTTTTGCCATTTGAGCTGCATCCGCTAGCCAAAAAATCATACTTCCAGAAGCTATAATTAGTAAAACTGCGTAAACAATAGCAAATTGATAATTCACCCTATTCTCCTCATTTCTCCATATTTGTAAAACGGATACATATGCTCCTAATAAAGAACTAGTTAAAAGAACAAGGGAAGGTGTAACCTCCTCATAGGGAGATCCTGTGATTAATTTAAAATCGGAAGCAAAATCAAGAGCACCAAAAAACGAAACGGCAAAAAAGGAAAGGCCGATTATAATCCCCAAAAGGATGAAGTTGATTATGTAGGGTTGGAATCTCAACTTTTAGTACATTTTTCTCCACTGTACGTAAGAAACAGTCAATAGTTACTGGATCAACGCACTGAAAAACATAAGGTTTGTTAAATTCTTTTCTTCAAGAAATCTGCGAAAAAAGCAATTGTTCCAGCCCCAATTATTGGAGCCAAAATGTAAACAGAAAAGAAACTGTGTTTAGGTTGAGGAAACGCATAATCCCCCCAATGTAAGATGTAAGCCACTAATCTTGGTCCGAAATCCCTTGCTGGATTTATACCGCATTGGGTATATGGAGCCAAAATCATAATTAAAATTGCTACAACTAACCCAATCCATACAGGAGCTAATTTTCTAGAAGATTTATACCTTAAAATCACGATGATTGATCCCATTAATAATAAAGTTCCAATCCACTCATATAGGGCTGCCATTTTAAAGGACAAATCATTTAATCCTTCAAATCCTGGATTAGGAAAGAATTCACCAAATATTGAGGCAGTAAAAACTAAAGCTTCATTTGCATTGGTGTGGTTAGCCTCAAAAACTTGAATATAATTTTTAAAAATTAAGTAAACCGATAACCCAGCCAAGAACCCACCTATTAACTGGGCAAAAACATTTATTAAAAGTTCCTTGGCCTTAATTTTCCCTAAAATGAAAAATCCAACTGAAACCGCAGGGTTTAAATGAGCTTTAGAATAGTTTTTCGTGGCATAAATTGCTATAGTAACTCCAATACCCCAAATTAAGGCAATTGGAAAAATGCTTGAGAATAAATCGAACAAAACTGCAAGAGCAACCGACGAGCACCCTATTAGCGTGAGGATGTAGGTCCCTAATGCTTCTCCTAAATATGATTTAAGCTGATTCATCAATACAAGCTTTTACGCTTGCAAAGTTCAGATCCTTTTGTAAAATTAATGTTACCTCATCATTATTAGATAAATAATTACCAAGATAAATTTGCTCATCCTGACCTGGTGGTGGAATCAAAACTAGTCTTTTATTTAATACTTTGTCATCCAGTAGAGAAGAATACCCTGATCTTCCAATCACAAGTTTAGCTGATGCTAAATCATTGAAGAAATCATCAGTTCCTGCATGACTTTTTATGGTTAAGCTCCCAATTCGTTCTTTCGCCAATCCTCCGGGTGATCCTCCATATAAAATAGATTCTCCCTCATATTGAGATAAAATTGACTTTAACTTTTCAAACAAAATGGTCTTCTGAGGTTCAGGACCAGATACTACAGCAACAACCTTATTTTCTTTTGGTTTTATTACCTTGTTTTTAAACCTTGATAAAAATCCTATCTCCTGCACTTTGCTTCTAAGCTTTTCAGGAATTGGAGTTGATAGCTTTCCGGAGAGCTCTCCTTCTTGATCCGGCACCCAAATTTCATCAAATTTATTTAGCCATTTATGATTCTGAATGTTGACAATAGTACTTCCAAATGGTGCTTTAATGTTAAGCTGATGGGTAATAATGGTCGATTCAATACTTCGATCATAAATCCCATATCTATTGTCGCTAATGATTTGATCAATACTATTCTTTTGTAGAAAAGACTTCAACCATTGATTTTCCTTTTTAACGGCTTGTTGGGTTTTAATAGCGTTACTCAACATTGGCAATAACCCTCCGCTAGAACCATATTGAGCATTGTAACTTGGAAGCTCATGAAACTCCTGATTCGGAAATTCCAATTGTAAAAATTCTAATGCCTCTCCGTCACTTGCAATAACCACATCATGCCCTTCGCGGATTAAATTATTAATCAACTCCCAACTTCTTGTAGCATGACCCAGTCCCCAATTAAGAACCGCAAATAATATTTTCTTCTTGTTTGCCAATGATCCAAAAATATAAGTATAATTTAACTTATCGTAATATCTTTGTAACGCCCGCGGATCCCGCTGATCTCGCGGATATTTTAAGTACTAACTTTTAAAATCTGTGAGATCAGCGGGATCCGCGGGCGATAAAATCATGAATTTCATAATTACAGGAGCTAGTAGAGGTTTAGGCGCTGAGTTTGCAAAATTTGCTAGTCGGTTTGGCGGAACAGTTGGAATCATTGCCTCAAATCAGGAAAGATTAAAGGAGGTTGCATCACAATTAGAAGGCTGCAGTGTTATAACCTATGCTTGCGATTTTACGGAACCAGATTCCGTTGATGCTCTGGTAAATGAGTTAAAATCAGACTTGCCAAAAGTGGATGTTCTCATCAATAATGTTGGTTTCTTTGAAATTGGGAATTTGGAGGATACTAGTTTAGAACAAGTTGAGAAAATGCTAGATATTAATTTCAAATCGGCCTTCTCAGTTACTCAACAATTCTTACCAGCGTTTAAAACTCAAAAAGAAGGTGTTATTGTAAACATTGGATCAATTGTTACCGAGGCTCCTAAAAAGGATTTTGCTGCTGCTTATACGATCTCCAAATTTGCCCTTCAAGGATATACCAGATTGTTGTGTGATGAGCTAAAAGACTATGGGGTAAAAGTGACTGAAGTTATTCCTGGGTCTATTAATACTTCTTCTTGGGATGGGATTGATGCTCCTAAAGAAGAATTTGTTCAACCATCGGATATTGTTAGCGCTGTTGAAATAGTTATTAATTCATCAAAAGGCGCTAATTTTGAACAAATAATCGTTCGACCAACCAACAGAAATTTTTAAAGATGAGTAAAGGGAAGCTTGAAAAATTCGCAATGATAAGCGAATATGAAAATGTTGTTGAGCCATCTATGGATGAAGCAATGAACACAGGGATTGCTTTAAAAGGTAAATGGAACAAGGAGTTCTTTAAAAACGATAATCCAATCACTGTTGAATTAGCTTGTGGTGGCGGGGAATATACAGTTGGAATGGCCTCAATGTACCCTGATAGAAACTTCATTGGGGTTGACATCAAAGGAAACAGAATTTGGAAAGGTGCCACTAAGGCAATCGACCAAGACTTAAATAACGTTGGATTTTTAAGAACTCGAATTGATTTTATTGCCAACTGTTTCGCTAAAAACGAGGTAGATGAAATTTGGATTACATTCCCTGATCCTCAAATGAACAAAAACCGTCGTCGTAAAAGATTAACCAATAAATTATTCTTGAGTAGATACCAACAGTTTTTAAAACCTGAAGGTAAAATGCGATTAAAGTCAGATAGTGATTTCTTCTATGAATTCACTAAAGAAGTGATCGAAGAGAAAGGTTTAGAGGTTGTTTTCGATTGCGATGATATCTACACTAAATACACACCACAAAATCCAGATAGTCAATTAACGAAGGAGTTATCGCTAAAAACCTTCTACGAAAACATGTGGTTGGAAGAAGGAAAAACAATCAAGTACATAGAATACAAGCTGGATAAGTTTAAGATAAACGAAGGCGAGAAATTGTTTTAGAAATCTTAAAAAAGAAAAAACCGATTTTCCTGGAAAAGTGAGTCAAATTTGGGGAATTTGGGGAAATCAGAAAAATCGGCTTTTAAAACGAGTTAAGTATGTTGAAAGAACGTCTTTGCTTTAGTCAGTCGGCGAATTTAATATCGACGTGTCTGTATTAATTAACGGGGGCTCTTTCAATTTTTCTTGGAGTTTTATGTTTAATTGGGAATTCTTTCTGTGAAAATGGGGATTGTTTCTGTGATTTTTGGTGCCTGTGAATCTCTTTGATTGTTTTTTAAAAGTGCCCTCAGATTTCCCAGATCATAGGGATTTTCAGCAACAATTGTTAAAGTATATAGCACTTAGAGAAGTCTAAGAATAACAAAATGATCTTCTATGCTTACTTACAACACAAATTTAAACCCCTAACGTCTTACCTTCTCGGCGGCGTTTACGGCTTTACCTTTCTTTTCATCTACCATTGGAGTTGGAGTGTATGGTAGTTTTTCCATCATTTTTTTTGCGGCTATTGGAAGGTAAAGCGTTCTGATTTTGTAGATGTCGTTTTCTTCATTTGGGAAGGTTACTGTTGCCAATCCCTTTTCAACTATTTTCCCTTTTTCATCCACCATACTAAAGTGCAGCTTTAGAATTCTTTTGTAAGTTCCATTTACGAAAGCTGTTTGGTCAGACATGTCATTCTCGATGTCAAATTCTGTTACATAAACAAATAAATCTGCTTTATACTTGTTCGCTAAATAGGTAAGGTTTTCTTGTTTTCTAACAACAACATTGGCAAATTTCTGATCCGTATTTTTTCGTGAAACAATTTGTCCTTCGTTTGTTCTTCCTCTTTCGTATTTAGAGTTTTTAGGTTCCTTTTTCTTGAACAAGTTCTTCGCCTTATCCATTGCATTTTTCGGCTCTTCTTCTTCCTCTTCTATTGGAGCAATTTCGAAATTATAGGCAACAGCATCGTAGGCCTTAAATAGATCCCTTGCTGTATCATCGTAATGCAATAACGAAATCGTATTGTATCTAAATAAGAATTGATTTTGTAATTCTAAGGCAGTAGACTCGCGGAAGAAGTCTACTATTTCATTGTGTGTTTTTCTGCTTTTCTGTGCTAAGTAAGATTGAACACCACACAAATACATGTTTTTCTCAAATGGAATAATCATCACCTTTTTAAACAAAGGCTTTGTGGTATCCGGTAAAACTACATCAGGACCGTTTTGGGCAATCCCTTTAAACGCGACTAATGTGATTAAAAATGATAGTAGTGTGATCTTACGCATAGCTATGTTACAATTATACTTCAGTTTCCTTTCCAAGTTCCAGGCCAAATAAATGTTTAATCCACAATTTCTCTGTTGATTTCTTTAAATTTCTTTTATGCTTGAAAAATATATCCCGCAGATATCGCGGATTTCGCAGAGTTTTACTCAAAAAACTTTGTTATTCTATTTGCAATATTTAGAAAAATAATCTGCGAAATCCGCGATATCTGCGGGAGAAAAAACAATTATGTAATTTTGGGAAATGGATGCATTTGGACAAGCTGGATTGGACTTTTTAAATGGGGATCACGATGAATTTATTTATGTGGAATCCGAGACAATGGAGGACGATGTAATTCCTGTTGAACACCTGTTCAGATCCCTTGAAGAAATGCCCATTTGCGAGCAAATTGCGCTAGATAAAACGAAAGGAAAAGTTTTAGATGTTGGCGGCGGTGTTGGTAGTCATAGCTTATACTTACAAGAAAAAGGACTTTCATCAACCATGCTAGATTTTTCTGCCGGACTTTGTGAGGTTTCCAAAAAGAGAGGAGTTAAGGAAGTGGTGGAACATGATTTTTTCACTTGGGAAACCGATGAAAAATATGACACCCTCCTATTCATGATGAATGGAATTGGAATTGGTGGATCGTTTGAGCTTTTCCAGAAAACCATCGAAAAATCATTTGAACTTTTAAATGAAGGTGGCCAAATCTTGTTCGATTCTACTGATATTGCTTTCTGTTATGAGCAAGAAGATGGAAGCATCGTTTTACCCATGAATATTGAATATACGGGATTTGTAAAGTTTAAGCTGAAATACAAAGACCAAGAGGACGATTGGTTCAACTGGGCTTATTATGATCCTGAAAAGATTCGCGAAATACTTCCAGAGAAGTATCAATTTGAGATTTTACATACCGAGGGTCCTGCATATTGCGGACGAATTTCCCATAGACCATAGACTATGGACTATGGACTATGGACCTAAAACAAAAAAGCCTCACAGTTGTGAGGCTTTTTTGTTTTAAATAATCAACATCGCATCTCCGTACGAGTAGAATCTGTATTTTTCTTTGATTGCTTCTTGGTAAGCTTCCATGATTAAATCATATCCTCCAAACGCACATGTCATCATTAATAATGTACTTTCTGGCATGTGGAAGTTGGTAACCATACTATCTGCTACAGCGAAATCGTAAGGAGGGAAAATAAATTTATTTGTCCATCCAGCATAAGGCTTTAAAGTATCTTCAGTAGAAACAGACGTTTCAATCGATCTCATTGAAGTTGTACCTACAGCACAAATTCTTTTCTTATTTGCTTTAGCTTCATTAACAATATCACAAGCAGATTGAGGAATAATAATTTCCTCTGAATCCATTTTATGCTTCGTTAAATCTTCAACCTCAACCATTCTGAAAGAACCTAAACCAACGTGTAATGTTAATTCGGCACTGTTAATTCCTTTAATCTCAAAACGCTTTAATAACTCTCTTGAGAAGTGTAATCCAGCAGTAGGTGCTGCAACAGCTCCTTCTTCTTTTGCAAAGATTGTTTGGTATCTATCAATATCTTCTGGCTCTGGCTCTCTATCCAAGTACTTTGGAAGTGGAGTTTCACCTAAATCGTATAATTTCTGACGGAATTCCTCGTATGGTCCGTCGTATAAAAATCTTAATGTTCTTCCTCTAGAAGTAGTATTATCAATTACCTCAGCAACAAACTCTTCATTATCTCCGAAGTAAAGTTTGTTTCCAATTCTGATTTTTCTAGCAGGATCAACTAATACGTCCCATAATCTGCTTTCAGCATCCAATTCTCTTAAAAGAAAAACCTCGATTTTTGCCCCAGTCTTTTCTTTCTTCCCATACATTCTTGCTGGGAATACTTTTGAGTTATTAAAAACGAACGTATCTCCCTCGTCGAAATAACCTAAAATATCGTTGAAAATTTTGTGTTCG
>JAYPYW010000055.1:0-9306 GCA_038154685.1 Flavobacteriales bacterium
CAGTTATACCAATCAAAGAACATCTATGTGTTTTATGGCTCAGATGGAGATGATTGGAAAGACAGCGCTAATCTACTTTCAAAGGAATTAACTAAACTTTCTAAACAAGTAAATCGAATTGGTATTCTAGTCGCTCGAAACACAAGTTTATCATTCCCTTCTACACTTGAGATTAATTTAGAAAACTCTAGTATTCTTAGCGATTTATCGAATAAACTAAAGTTAGAAGTAATAGATGCTAAAGATTTTACTGAGGACCAAATAATAAGTTCAATTAAAACTTTCTTAACGGTATGAGATTAGTAAATCAGCATACTAAAAACATTATGGAAGGATGCAAAGAAAGAGCTCTTGATGCTGGTTTGTCTTTTGATAAAGAAAGTCTAGAATATATAGTTACTAATTCTGATATGATTGAACTTCAACCTAAAATCATGATTCCTACCATGTATGATTATTGGGTTAATGATATTGATATTATTCAAGGTAAAGAGAAATATAAAGCCTTTCCTCACAACCCATATGAGACAGTTATAAATTCTAGGCCTGCAATTTCTTTCTATAACGACAACAATCCTGATTGGCTAAATGTGATGATATTTTATCACGTTTTGGCACATATTGACTTTTTCCAAAACAACGAACTTTTTTCCAAAACTTGGAATGAGGACTTTGTTGGTAAGGCCTTAGCAGCTAAAAGGCAAATTGCAAATTTAAGAAGTAAACATGGTAGATGGGTGGATTATATTATTGAATTCTCAAGAAGTATTGACAACTTAATTGGTTTCTTTTCTGATTTGAATGAAACATCAACGCCTAAAGTCGGCAATGACATGGCAAGCTTCTATTTCAATGTATTCTGTCAAGAGCATCTAAAATTACATGAACATCAGATCTTTAAACAAATCGAAGAATACAACAATAAAACCAGTAAAAATGATCAGGTTGGAAATGTTCTGTTTTTTAATGGAATCATGAAAAAACACCCCGAATTTGAAGCTGAATTCAAAAAACATCTTGAGAATAATAAATCCTATAAAAAGGACGTCATTGATTTCATAAGAGAAAATTCACCTTTTTTAAGAAAAGATGAAAATAAATGGATGAAAACAGTAATGAATATTGTTAGAGACTCATCCTTATATTTTAGCCCACAAATAAGAACAAAAGTCATAAATGAAGGATGGGCTTCCTATTGGCACGATAAGTTATTTATGCTTGATGATCGAATCAAAGGAAATGAAATAAAATACGCCAAGATAAATGCTGCTGTAACCTCAATAAATAGAGTTGGAATAAATCCTTATGCGATTGGGCTTAGGTTAATTCAAGAAATAGAAGATTTAGGAAACAAAGGAAGATTGAGCTATGAATTTGAAAAGCTTTCATTAATTGAAAAGCGTCAAAACTTCAATAATAATTCGAAAAATGGAAAAGAAGCCATTTTTCATTTACGAAAACATTATTCCGATTTCACACTCATAAATGAATTCATAAACCAAGATTTTGTTTCGAAACATAATTTAATGGTAGTTGGAAAAAGGATAAACGAAGATAGAAACACTACAGAATATTATGTTCAGAGTAAAAAAGCAGATGATTATAAAAATATGCTTATAAATAGCTTATACCATCCGCCAATGATAAAAATCGACGAACAAAGAACTAACGATAATTGCTTATTTCTTATTCACGAGTTTGAAGGAAAACAACTACTAAAAAGCCATATTAAAAGTACCATGATGGGAATTTCGTTTTTATGGGGCGCAACAATAGTTCTTGAAACCCATGAAGTGATTAAAAACAAATCAGATGGAACCAAAAGCAAAAAGCCAATAGTTTATAGGTTCCATAATGGAGTATTAATTAAGGAAGAGGATTGATGGAAAATAATAAATCACATATCAATCATGATTTAAAAAATACTCTGAATAAATTAAGTCAACATTTAATTGAAAAAGAGCGTATTAAACCTATTCCTTTTTCTACATTCCTAGAAAAATCTATAGATTCCCCGTACACTATTTTTAGAGATATTTTCCAGGTGTTCTATGACATGGTTCATTATTATGTCCAAGAGAATGAACAAACAAATAAAAACCTTTTTACTGAATCATATTTTAAAAACTACGATTTTCATTCTCTACTTCAAGAAGGATGCGATACCCCATTCTTTTCTGATAGGCTTTTTGCTAATAGGTTCATCAGTCTAATAAAGGGATTTAGAGACGGAAGTAAAACTAACCAAATAATACTTTTTGACGGCCCACCAGGAAGTGGTAAAAGTACATTTTTAAATAATTTACTTCACAAACTTGAAGAATACACCAAAACTGAAAAAGGATCAATGTATTCTACATATTGGAATATAAATACGGAAAAACTAGGTGGATTAAGAGAAACAAAAAAAATATTGAAAAAAGTTTCTGAAACGGAACCTAGCATTGAAATCATTTCAGAAAAAAACATTGAATTCCAATGCCCAAGTCATGACCATCCAATACTTTTAATCCCTAAAGAATATCGTAAAACATTCCTAGAAAACCTAATAAAAGACGTGTCTGTAAAAGAGCAGATTTTTAGTAAAAAACGATTTGAATGGATTTTTAAAGATGCACCATGCAGTATTTGTAAATCATTATACAATGCTCTACTGGATAAACTAGAAAGTGCCACTGCAGTTTATGAAATGATAAACGCCAAAAAAATGAGATTTAACAGGCAATTTGGAGAAGGAATTAGTTTATTTAATCCAGGTGACCCTATATTCAAAAAGCCTATCAATAACAAACTCATCGAAGGACAAATTAATCGACTTATAAAAGGAGAACATATACATTTCATGTATTCTATTTTAGCAAAAACTAATAATGGGGTATTTGCTTTAATGGACATTAAGGAGGAGAATGTAAAAAGGTTAATACAACTTCATGGAGTAATAAGTGATGGTATTCATAAAGTAGAATTAATTGAAGAACGAATTAAATCAATCTTTTTCGGATTAGTAAACCCTGGGGATAAGTCACACTATTCAGAAATTCCTTCTTTTAAGGATAGGATAACCGAAGTGAAGATACCTTACATCTTAGATTTTAATATTGAAGTATCGATTTATAAAAATAAATTCGGGCATGGTATCGAAAACTTATTCCTTCCCGGAGTATTAGCCAACTTTGCTAAAATAATGGTAAGTACCAGGTTAAACGACGAATCTGAGACAATTAAAAAGTGGATAACAAATACAAAAGAATATCAAAACCACCTTGATGATGATTTCCACTTATTAAAAATGGAATTATATTCAGGAAACATACCTACATGGATAAAAGAATCGGATATCAAAGCTTTTGATTCAAAAGTTAAAAGAGGATTGTTAAGCGAATCGGAAACGGAAGGAAATTCTGGTTTAACAGGTAGGCAAAGTATAAATGTTTTTGGGGATTTCTTTTCTCAGCACAAAAAAGAAGGTCAGTTCATCACAATGAATGATATCGAATCATTTTTTCTAAATAACAAAACTAAACTCCTAAAAAAACATGTCACAAATAAGTTCATTTCAATGGTCAAAAAATCATATGACTACAACCTTCTTCAAGAAATAAAAGAATGTATTTATTATTACAACAGAGAGCAAATATCAAAGGACATTCTAAATTATATTTATGCATTAAATTTTGAAAAAGGAGATGAAACTTATAATCCCTACACCAATGAAGTCATTAAGATCGATGACGATTTTTTAAATCTTTTTGAATCCCTAATTATAGGGACAAATGAAGCTGAAACAAGTAACTTTAGAAAAGAAATTCAATCTACATACATCACACAAACTCTTGCCCAAGAGATAAGAATAGATGGTAAACATATTACCGATACCAACCTATTTAAGAAAACGTTGGAAAAATATACTAGAAGCCTAAAAAAGAATGCTCTAGTCCCTTTTTTAGATAATGATAATTTTAGACGGTCCTTAATTGATTTTGGAAAAGATTCATTTGAAAAATACGATATCCGATTAAAGGAAAGCGTAACACATCTTATTAATAATCTAATTAACAAATATGGTTACACAGAAATTGGAGCAACGCAGGTATGTATTTACTTAATTGACAATAAAATTCATGAAAATCAATAATCTCTTTTACTTAGATTATTAACCGATTAAATAATTCTATTTTTTAACACAACTAGACTAAATCTCTTACCCACCTAGCGGCTCCAACTCTATTCCTAGAGAAATTTCAATATTCTTTAAGTGCTTAAACTCCCTCTCAGTAACAAACGAAATGGATAAACCTGAACTACCTCCTCTTGCTGTCCTTCCCGAACGATGAGTATAAAACTCCTCTTTATCCGGTAAAGTATAGTGCGCAACGTAAGAAAGTCCTTGGATATCCAAACCTCTTGCCGCTAAATCGGTAGCAACAATCATTTGTAATTTACCGTTTTTGAAAGCACGCATTACCTTATCTCTTTCCTTTTGCTGTAAATCACCATGAATAGCATCTGTGGCAAACTTTTTAGAGATTAACTGTTTAGCCAACTTTTGAGTAACAGCTTTAGTTTTACAGAAAATCACCCCTCTTTCTTCACCTCTAGATTTTAGGAACGCACATAGGTTATTTAGTTTATCTGATTCTCCTCCTAATAAGTATTGGTGTTGAATGTTTTGATTCACAACGTTTGTAGAATCAACAGTAATTCTTTTGTGATTATTATCCAGGTATGTTTTAATTATCCTTTCAATCTCAGTTGGAATAGTTGCAGAGAAAAGCCATTTTGCTTTTACAGTTTTCATTCCGTTTAGAATTGCTTCTAAATCGGCTTTGAATCCCATGCTCAGCATCTCGTCCGCCTCGTCCATAACCACTGTTTGAACTTGTCTTAAATCAACTGCCTTTCTTCTCATTAAATCTAACAACCTACCTGGAGTAGCCACTACAATATGAGTTGTACGAGATAATCTTGAGATTTGCTTTTCGATTTTCTCCCCACCATAAACAGCTTCTGAGAAGATCTTATCTGTGTATTTAGTATACTTGAATAATTGCTTTGCTACTTGTTGACCTAACTCTCTTGTAGGAACCAGTATTAAAGCTTGAGTCTTATTAGATGAAGGATCTATTTTTTGAAGTAATGGTAAACCAAAAGCAGCAGTTTTTCCTGTCCCCGTTTGCGCTTGCCCAACCAAATCGATTGGTTTCCCTAAAAGCATTGGAATTACAGTAGACTGGATTTCGGTTGGTTCATGAATTCCTAATTCATTAATCCCTTTTACCAACTCTTTACTTATCCCTAATGAAACAAACTCATTCATAACCCACGATTTGGCTACAAATCTACAACCAATTTATTCAGCAAGCTAAAATGAATTGCAACCATATTTGTTGATTTAGCATCTTTCAAATATGAATAGAATATTAAGCTTATTTTCCCTAACATTTATACTATTATCCTGTAAAAAGTCCATACAGGAGAAAAGGATTGAAGGAACGTGGAAGGCGGTCAATTAATCTATTAACAACATAAACCTAACAAACACTGTAATTTATCTTAATGCCTTAGGATGTCGCTTTGAATACACTGAAGAAAAAGAAACGGAAACACCATTTCAAAACATTTATGAAGTTGATAGTAATAATAACGACACTATTTTTGGCCATTGGGGAGAAAGAAATGAAAAAATGTTCCGAGGTGTTGAATATAAATCAGTGAATACTGGTCCTTTTTTAGCGGATAACTATTACAAATTCTTCAATGTTCTTGAACTCAAAAAGAACCTCATGACCTACTCACTGCAAGACGGGAACAAATTTCACAAAATTTAATTTGAAAAAATTTCGAATTAAAGTCTACCTAACTCTTTTCGAAAGATCTTTCTTATAACCTGATGATAAAAAGACAAATTGATATCTTCGTATAGTGATTGAAGATTTGGAAGAACCTAGGAAACAATGCTACACTTGTAATCGTGCTAAGTCGGCTTGTGTTTGTAATTTCTGCACTCCCATTTCAACTAAAACCAAGTTCGTTATTTTAATGCACCCGAAAGAGTATCGAAAAGAGAAAAACGGGACTGGTAGGATGACTAAACTGCAACTTGAAAATTCAGAAATAATTGTAGGTGTAGATTTCACAAACAATCAAAGGGTAAATGAAATTTTAGCCACTCAAAAAGGAAATACTTTCATACTATACCCGGGGCAAACAAGTTTTAACCTGTCGAACAACGATGAAGCTTCTATTTCAAACTTCCTTGGAGAAAGTCCTATTCTTTTCATTTTGGATGGAACTTGGCCTTGCGCAAAAAAAATGCTGAGACTCAGCAAAAATCTACAACCACTTTCAAGGGTTAGTTTTGATCATAACATAAATTCTCAGTTTATATTTAAACAACAGCCAGATCCGCTTTGTTTAAGCACAATTGAATCTGTTTACATTGTAATTAATCAGTTGAACTCTGTAAACTTTGAAAATTGTAAAACAGATAAGTTTTTACTTCCTTTCGAAAAAATGGTGGAACAGCAAATTGATCATGTGATTAATCCTAACAACAATAAAAACCATATTGGTACTAAAGATCAAATTAAACCAAAATCCTCCTATAAAAAACCTTCTCAAAGAAACATCCTCTTCGAGTAACACTACCCCCTATCGCTATTTAACGATATGAACAATTAATTAAACTTGATTAATTAATTGTTTGTCGAAATCACAAATGTTATTACCTTCACTCTGAACTAAACCAAAAACAGGCTACAATCTTGAAAATTTTAGCTCAGACTGATCACTATAAACACATGCTTTTTGGCGAAAACGTTGTGTTTACTCAATACTATGACGGCGTAGAGATTGAACTAGATGAAATGAAAAATCTAGTTGAATTAGAAATAGAAGCCGTTAATCAACAACCTTTTTTTACTATTTCCGATTTTAGAGATGCCTTTGGAAACATGAGCAATGAAACAAAAGAATATCTTGCTCAAAACGAGGAAGTTAATCGATTAAAAATCCTGGAAATACTTATAGTAAACAGTCTACCATTAAAGCTTTTAACAAGGGGCTATTTAATGGTTTTTAAACCAAAAACCGAAACTGTAATAATTAGTAAAACTCAGGAACTCTTTGAATTGTTAGAAAGTAAAAACATTGCTCCTTCAACTATTGAGGAAATAAAAGAATACTATCAGAAAAAGGGAAGTTTAGTTTAAAAGATGAATTTTATAATCTTTAAATCATAGTTAATTATATTCTCCCAACTCCTCCTCGATCATTAATTGAAAATCATACTGAAGATCTTCATGCAGCATCGAAATCTTCTTTCGCGCTATTTCTAACTGTTTGTCATAAATTGATAAAAAACTGGAGTTATATTCAAAATACTCAGCGATAGTTTTCACTTTAGAACAGAAGTAAATCAGCACTTCTGCCTCTGTATCTTTTCTTTTAGAATATCTAATGTACTTTTTACTTATTCTTAGAATCTTCCTTACACCTTTGGCAGCCTGATAATAACTTGCATAATTTAATTGATCAAAAAGCTCATCAATTTCATGCTTTATTTCCTTGATATAATCATCATCATTTTGCCTTCCAAACAGTAAATAAGTAAGTAACTCTTTGATCTCTTTTTTGTGTTTACTCATAGTTAAACACAATTCAACCAACTCCTCTTTAGATTTAAACTTTAATTCCTCCTTTATATCTCTTACCGATGCTGCCTTCATACCCCAAATAAACGAATAAATTAAGTTAACACCTTAAAGTTACTTAACAGAATCAGGAGCAAATACATTAAAACCTAAACAACCTTCATAGTTAAACTCAACATCTTGTTGGATATAATAAGATGTATCTGACGTATATACTTGTAGTACTTTGGGATTATTTCCCACAACAACCTCAGATTCAAAAGTAATTGCATTTTCATCACCACATTCGGGAGCTGTAACAAACGTAGAATTAGTATACAATTTACCAATGAATACAGTATTAACATTTAGATTAACATAATCAAAACCGGCTTCTTTAAAAGCTGTAGCCTGTTCATTATTCATCCAAAAAACTCTTTTTGACATTGGATTCTCTTCCTTTTTGCAAGATTGTAAACTGAGTAACCCTATAATGGAAATTGTAAAAACATTCTTCATGTATAGTTTTACTATTTTATTGTCTTATTGTTCCATCACAATCCTTATCTTTTATCGACTACCTTTGACAAAAAGAAACCAAACTTTTATTTATGACTTTTTCCAAACTTCAATTAAATCCAGAATTAACCCAAAAGTTAATTGAAAATGGATTTGAAAAGCCAACTCCCATTCAACAACAAGCAATACCTGCTGTTTTAAAAGGAAGAGACGTTATGGGAATTGCACAAACAGGTTCGGGAAAAACAGCTGCTTTTGTTTTACCAATCTTAAATAACTACAAGCAAAAAGAAAAGGATAAAAACCGATTGGTTGATGTTTTGATTTTGGTTCCTACAAGAGAATTAGCAGTTCAGGTTGAAGAAGTTTTTAAAGAATATAATGAGGTTTTAAAAGAACCAAATATTATCAAAGCTGTTTACGGCGGTGTTTCCATTAATCCTCAAATGAAAGGATTATACGGCGTTAATATTTTAATTGCCACTCCTGGAAGGTTAATTGAGCTTGTTAAATCCAATGCATTATCACTTAACAAAGTAAACACTTTAGTTTTAGACGAGGCCGATAAAATGTTAAACCTTGGATTTAAGGAAGAAATGACTGAAATATTGAGGATGCTTCCAAAACAACGTCAAAACTTACTGTTTTCTGCTACACTTTCCGACAAAGTGAAGGAAATAAACCAGCTGGTTCTGAACAAACCAATCATTCTAAATATTAAACCTGTTGAGGCGAATATGGATATTATTCAGCAAATCGCCTACTCAGTTGAACCAGAAAGAAAAGGCCCACTTCTTCGCCACTTAATCAAAACTCAAAACCTTCAACAAGTCCTAGTTTTTACTTCCTCCACTTTTAAAGCCGATAATGTTGCAGCGAAATTGAGGAAAAACAACATTCAAGCTACTGCTATACACAGTAAAAAGAGTCAGGGTGCCAGAACCTCTGCTTTGAAAAAATTTAAAGAAGGTTCATTAAGAGTTTTAGTAGCTACCGACTTACTAGCAAGAGGGATCGACATTCAATTCCTTCCATGTGTAATTAACTTTGAGTTACCTAGGTCCCCAAAAGATTTCGTTCACCGAATTGGAAGAACCGGAAGAGCTGAAAACCCAGGGATAGCAATTACTTTCTTCGGACACGAAGAAGAACATCA
>JAYPYW010000055.1:9316-20370 GCA_038154685.1 Flavobacteriales bacterium
ATTTAGATAAAATCGATTAAATAAATTACAAGCTTTTCTGAAGCTCTCTTGGACTTAGACCAAACTCCGACTTGAATAATTTGGAGAAATGGGAAAGATCATTAAATCCTACATCAAAAACCACATCTGTTATTGAATCACCTTTTAAGGCAAGCAATTCTTTCGCACGTTCCAATTTCTTTAATCTAATGTAACCAGCGGGAGATTCATCATAAACCTCTTTAAATTTACTTTTAATGGAGGATAAGCTTTTATTTGTTAATTGAGCAAGTTCCTCTAATGATAAATCAGAATACAAATGAGTATATATTGTTTTTTTAAATTCAACTTGACGAGGGTTGAATAGATTATTAAAGATCACCTTAATCTATTCTTTCAGGTTTAAAACTCATTGTTAAAAGAGCTAATGTGATACCTGCAAACAATAAACTTAAATATTTCATTTTCTTTGATTTTATTACAAAACAAAGTTGGCACATAACCCTAATTAAAATTTTGTGATTCAGTTCAAGAAGTTGAAAATTTATCTCAAATTAAAACAAAAAAGGCTTGTCATTCGACAAGCCCTACATTTGAGCATTTTATATTTTATCTGATTAAAGAAACCCTTCCAACTTGTTGTTCTTCATTCACAACACCAGATTCATCCTCGTAAGAATAATATATTTTGTAAACATAAACATCTATCTGAGCCTCTTTCCCCATAAATGTTCCATCCCAGTCGTTATCAATTGAGTTAGACTCATAAATCATGTCTCCCCATCTATTGTATATTAACATTTGGTATTCGATTACATTATCAGCCTTAGCATTGAAAGTATCGTTATTACCATCTCCATCTGGAGTAAATGCATTTGGAACGAATAATGACCATGGACAGTACTCCTCGATTCTAATGTTGTCCTCAACGAAACAGTCCCCGATTGAAATTCTAACTAAATAAGTCCCTTCTTCTTCAACTGTAATAGTTTTGGCATTTTCACCTGTACTCCATAAATATTCATAATCATCACTTGCATTTGCTGTAATTGTTAACCCTCTTTCCATTTCCTCAAAACAGTATTTTTGATTAGTTAAGGATTGATCTAATTGACTCTCAGGATTTTCAACAACCGTTAAAACAACTTCATCATTTGCAGAACAACCATTGTAAGAAACCTCTACATTAAACACTTGAGAAGTTGTTCCAGTAACTTCTTGGCTAGTTACCCCAGTATTCCATAAAATATCTCCTAATTGATTACCAACATCAAATGTGTAGCTTTCCCCTTCACAAATTGTTTGATCGTCACCTAAATCAACAATAGGGATTTCATAAAATATCACCTCTGCTTCATCAAATCCGATACAACCTTCGGCTGAGGTAACCGTTAATCTGTAGATACCTTCTGCATCCGGATTAATCGATTCGGTGTTTGCTCCTCCAGTCCATGAGTAAGTTGCACCAACATAAGCATTATCACTTCTTAATTCAATTGCAGTCCCTTCACATTCAGCCTGATCTTCAACATTTACAATGGGATCTAAATTCATATCAACATTTATAACGGCGTCCTCAGAACAACCTGTAGCAATATTAGTAACAGTTACATTATAAGGACTTGCGTAATTAACTGAGTTCACTTCGATTTCTTCGGTAGTTTCACCTGTACTCCATAAATAGCTGTACGCAGCCCCCATTCCTAATCCGATATTAACACTACTGCTTTCGCAAAATTCTGCATCAACAGGAACAGGAAGCGGTAACGGATTAATTACAACATCTATTTCGGTTGATCCTTCACACCCCATTCCATTATCAACTCGAACTTCATAAGTTCCAGATAAAGCACCAGTCATAATGGTTTCTGTATTTCCAACTCCAAGACCAGCCCAAGTAAAGAAATATCCATCAGCAGCAGCATAATTAGTTTTTAACTCTGCTACTTCTCCTTCACATAATTGAATCTCTGGAGCTCCGTCGATGATAACATCCAGATCTCCATCATGAATTAATTCACCATCAGCTCTTCCCATACAACCATTAACATCAGTTACTTCAACCCAAACTGGCCCTGCAACGCTAACATTAATTTCAGGGGTTAACTCTCCTGTATTCCATAAATAAGTATGAGCACCATCATCATATACTCCTACATTAAAATCGTAATCCATTCCAGGACAAACAACTTGCACTGGTAAAGTCGGAGTTGGTGAAGCAACTACGGTTAACTCAACTTCGTCAGTCCCTAAACAACCGTTAGCATCAGTTACTTCCACAGAGAATATTCCTGCAACATCTGAGTTGTAAATTTGGTCAGCTCCAGCTGCATCTCCAAACCATCTGTATGCTGCAAAAGCACCGGCATCGAAAGCAACTGCAGGCTCACCTTCACAAATAAGTTGATCTGGTCCTAAATCTACAACAGGTAAAACATGATGCGTTAATTCAACTTGATCAGATGCCTTACATCCATTTGCATCCGTTACTTCAACTTCGAAAACTCCAACATCCCCAGTTGAATACACTTGATCTGCACCTGCTGCATCTATACTCCATACATAAGCTGTAAATACTCCTGCATCAAAATCCACAGCTGGATCCCCAGGACAAATAGCTTGATCTGGCCCTAAATCAACAACAGGTAAGGCATAATGAATTAATTCAACTTGATCGGTTGCTTTACAACCGTTTGCGTCAGTTACTTCTACTTCAAAAACACCTTGCGCTGCACTTGCAAAAACTTGATCAACTCCAGCAGCATCTCCACCCCATGTATAGGCTGCAAACACACCAGCATCAAAATTTACTGCTGGATCTCCGGGACAGATATACTGATCATCACCTAAATCAACAACTAGTAAATCATGGTGTAATAATCTTGCTTCATCTGTTGCTTTACAACCATTTACATCTGTTACTTCAACAATAAAAGTACCCACGGCATCTGTATTATAAACTTGATCAACTCCGGCAGCATCTCCGCTCCAAGCATATGCTGTGAACACTCCTGCATCAAAATCTACTGCTGGATCTCCAGGACATATAATCTGGTCTGGACCTAAATCCACAACAGGTAAGGCATGATGAAATAATTCAACTTGATCAGTCGCTTTACAACCATTTGCATCTGTAACTTCTACTTCGAAAACTCCAACATCTGCACTAGAATATACTTGATCAGCTCCAGCTGCATCAACACTCCAAACATATGCTGCAAAAACTCCTGCATCAAAATCTACTGCAGGATCTCCAGGGCAAATAGTTTGGTCTAGACCTAAATCTACAACTGGTAAATCGTAATGAATTAATTCAACTTGATCGGTAGCTTTACAACCATTTGCATCAGTTACTTCCACATCAAAAACACCCTCAGCGTCCGTTGTAAAAACTTGATCAACACCTGCAGCATCTCCAGACCAAACATAAGCTGCAAAAACTCCAGCATCGAAATCAACCGCAGGATCACCAGGACAGATGTATTGATCATCTCCTAAATCAACAACTGGTAAATCATGATAAATTAATTGAGCCTCATCAGTAGCTTTACAACCGTTCGCATCAGTAACTTCAACAATAAAAGTACCTTCAGCATCAGTATTATAAACTTGATCAGCTCCAGCAGCATCTCCACTCCATAAAAAAGAAGTAAAAACTCCAGCGTCAAAGTCAACAGCTGGATCCCCTGGACAGATGTATTGATCGTCTCCTAAATCAACAACTGGTAACGGATTAACCGTAATTATAAAATTATCCTCACAAACTTGTGCGCCATCAGTATTTGTTAGCTTTAAAGTATAATCCCCTGCAACAGTTGCTAAATTTGACGCGTCAAATTCAGTTGTTGCTCCAACATTAATTGCAGCGTTACTTGGTGCTCCGGGCTCAACATCAATTGACCAAACTGCAACTCCTGAAACAGCTAAAACTAATGGATCTAATTCGAAAGTTTCTCCAACACAAATTGCAGGATTAACATCATCAACATCAACAGTACAATCTGTACACTTATCTACTTGAATCCAAATTGTATCATCGACTTCACAAAAAGTGAAAATAATCTCGTGTAAACCTTCGCCAGCGACAGAAGGATCGAAGATTCCATTATCTACATCAGTAATACCAGTTCCTGTATACTCTCCTCTTCCTGGCTCTTCTGCATCAACTCCTGCACAAAGCCAAACCGTATTTAAATCAACAGGGCCATCTGTATCACAGTAAGGACCAACCTCTTCAATATCTGGTTCTTCAGTTGGTGGGATAAATAAGGTTGATAAACCAAGATTACCTGTTCCAATCTGAGCTGATTTAACCAAACCAGCACCTCCATTAATATCTCCTGTTATTCTTCTTAATCGCTGCCCACTGGAAGACATGTATAAATTACCATCAGCTCCTAATTCTAAGGAAGCAAACGAACCTAATGAAATTCCAGTATTCTGAATTGTTCCTCTAATAGTAGCTGCCACTCCTGATGAAATATCAGCAGTCCATAATTGTCCGTTGCCTCCAACAGACCAATAAACTCTGTTCCCATCAGGGGAAAAAGTAACATCATAAGGACTTTCTGCAGTTGCTGCTGCTCCAAAAGCTTGAGGATTTGTTAACGCACCAGTTGCTTTATTAAAATCATATAGAATTAATTCCTTTTCTCCATTCGGGAACCAATCTGGATGTCCAAACAAAAACTTTGTCCCATCCCATGAAAAAGCAGAACCTCCTCTTTCTCTTGTTGTATTTACATTTACACCACCTCCTGAAGTAACAGGAACAGGATTCCATCCGTCACAAGTCAAAAGAAAAGAATGGTAATTTTCAGATCCTGATTCAGCAACAGTAACCCAAATATCCACCCCATTATCATGTAAGGTAGCTGAGATAGCTTCTGTAGTTCTAAAAGCTCCTAATCTTGTAGCACCTCCTCCAACTTCATTACCAGCTGGATCTACTTCAAAATAGTTTAAACCTGCTGTTCCACTTAATGCATCATCAACAGTTAATATATAATAAGAGTCAGGGTCTAAAGGGTGTTTTACTGTAATTACCCCTTGCGAGGCGGAACCTTTTGTTGTTGTAGAGCCATTTTCATTACCAGTTAGTAAGCCGTTATAAGTCTCAACACCAGCTGCATTCCACAATAATCTACCGTTCGTATAAAACAATAAATTCCCAGCATCGTCACTTGCTGCAGAGACTCCTTCATAAGAATCTTTCCCAGCTCCATCAGTAACAGTACCTGCGTCAAAATTTATAATACCTCCATTTCCATAATACCAGTTGTTATGCCCAGGCCATTCATAAGGTTGTCTTGATGTAGATGGACATGACTGTGAATAACCCAAAAAGCTCGTCGACAATAAAAACAAGGAACTTAAGTTTTTAATTAAAGGGTTCATAATACGTTCGGTTTTTAGCAGGAAAATCCTGCAGGGTTTAACATTAACTGATTTTACTCCCCGAAAAACCAGTATGCAAGGCAAGGTGTTATAAGCTTAACATATTGGGAAGCTTAATGTTACATGAATATAAAAATTCAATGATTCTCTAAAAAGCGGCTATCAATCTGAAAACGATAGGATTATGTTAAAAACATACAACAAAAAGGCTATATCTCCTTATATACTGCAGAAACAAGGACTTTTGCGTCAGAACTCAATCCGAGAAAAACGAATACAAAAAGGCGGAAAATGAATGCTTAAAATTTATAATAAAAATAAGTCTGTCACGATAACCCCCTTCCAATTAACAGATTTTACAGACAATAATCTCCTCTTGGATTTAAACTGAAAATTAAAGGGGCTTTCTTCTATAACAACACCACTATTATGATTAAGTCGAACCCCTAAACTGGCGATCTTATCTATGTTTGGGTTAAATTCCCCTTCAGGAAGATGCTCTGTAATTATTGCATATTTGTAACCATCGAGTTTTTTAAGAATTTCAATAATCTCATAATTAGATAAATGTTGAAGAACCTGTCTGATTACAACACAATCAGCCTTAGGTAAATTATCTTTTGAAACATCAAGGTTTTGGAATGTCAGTCCCTCCGATTTATGCACTTTTTTGTTATGGTTAATTAATTCGTCTACAATATCAACACCAATGTATTCTGAAGTAAAATCAACTAATTGCTTACCAACATTAAAATCACCACAACCGAGGTCACAAACTGATATTTTTTGATCAAATGATTGAAGGAAGGTTTTAACAGAATTAATATAGGGGGCTATAATCAATGGATTATGTGAACCCTCTCCTGAGTAAAATTCTCCTTTTTTACCTCCCCAAAGATTTTGATCATAAATTTGATCCATAACCTTTTTAGTTGGCCAAGGTTCTTTATTATTTCCTTTCTGGTTTTTCAACTTCATTAAATTAAAAAGGTCGTTTTAATTGGAAGAATTAATCTTTCAAAACTTATTAACCTTAGATTAATTAAATTTGCAGCATGAAAAGAGTTGTTGTTGGATTAAGCGGAGGTGTAGACTCCAGTGTTTCGGCATATTTGCTTAAAGAGCAAGGATACGAAGTGATTGGACTTTTCATGAAAAACTGGCACGACGCATCTGTTACTTTGGAAGCTGAATGCCCTTGGATCGAAGATTCTACAGATGCCCTTTTAGTGGCCGAAAAACTAGGCATTCCTTTTCAGGTTATCGACTTTTCTGAAGTTTACAAAGAAAGAATTGTAGACTATATGTTTAACGAATATGAAAAAGGAAGAACACCCAACCCAGATGTGCTTTGTAATCGAGAAATAAAATTCGACGTATTTCTAGATAAATGCTTGGAGTTAGGTGCTGATTATGTTGCAACAGGACATTATTGTCAGAAAACTTCATTGGAAAAGGACGGGCAAACTATTTATCAACTAAAAGCCGGCGCCGACAACAATAAGGATCAAAGCTATTTCCTTTGCCAGTTAAGTCAGGAACAACTTTCAAAAGCCTTATTTCCAATTGGTCATTTACAAAAGCCTGAAGTAAGGAAGATTGCTGAGGAACAAGGCTTGGTTACAGCCAATAAAAAAGATTCTCAAGGTCTTTGTTTTATTGGTAAAGTTCACCTTCCTGAATTCTTACAACAGCAACTAAAAGCTAAAAAAGGAGATATTATTGAGATCCCAAAGGATTCAAACATTTACAACAACAATTCCGAAAACATTAAAGAACTTACTGCTCCGCATATTCACAAACGAGAGGATGGTGAAGTTGTTGGAGAACATAATGGAGCCCACTTTTTTACAATTGGACAAAGAAAAGGCTTGGGAGTTGGCGGAAAAATCGAACCGTTATTTGTTATTGGTACGGATGTTAACGAAAATATAGTCTATACCGGTCAGGGACACGATCATCCAGGCTTAAATAGAAAGGGGCTTTTTATCGCAGCCGACGAGGTTCATTGGACTAGAGAAGATTTAGCTCTTTTGTCTGGTGAAGAAAGAGAATTCCTTACAAGGATTAGATACCGACAAAACCTATCTCCAGCAACTTTAAAAATGGAAAAAGAAGGACTATACATTATCTTTCATGAAATCCAAAGAGGTGTTGCCGCTGGTCAGTTTGCTGCATGGTATAACAAAAATGAACTTATTGGTTCGGGTGTTATCGCATAATCCCTTGTACTATTTATGAGTAAAGTGTACTATTTCGCTTATGGTTCCCTGATGGATTTAGATTTCGTTAATGATTTAGGGGTACAATATTATACTGCTGAAAAAGGTATTTTAAAAGACTTCCAATTTCAAACCTCTGTTCAAGACGGTGAAGATCCTAATTACGGGTATGCAAATGTTGTTCGGCAAGAGAACAACAAAGTTGAAGGCGTTTTAATGCTAATTGATGAAAAACAAATTCAACACCTCGATCATTATGAAGGATATCCGGATTTATATACTCGTGAAAAATTAACAATTGAAGACACTTGTGGGACTAAAAAGAAAGCATGGGTTTATCTTGGTGTTTCAAGCCATTGTGTTAAGTATAATTTAAACCTTACAAACGTTCAAAAACAAAGAATAAGAAATGGATTTTCATTTCTTTCCGAATCATATATAGAGGAATTAGAAAATATCATCTCTAAGAATTCGGGGTTATTAAAAATGGAGTTTTAACAAATCCCCTACTTTCTAACATTCTACTTACCTCCTTCTAGCTTGTAAATACGTATCTTTGCATAAAATTCCAGTTATGTCTTATAACCTGAATACAATTGAAGAAGCAATTGAGGATGTTAAAGCCGGTAAAGTAATTATTGTTGTTGACGATGAGGATCGTGAAAACGAGGGTGATTTTTTATGTGCTGCAAGATCTATCACTCCTGAAATAATCAACTTCATGGCTACTCATGGTCGTGGCCTTATTTGTGCTCCTCTTGTAGAAGAAAGATGTGAAGAGTTAGGTTTAGATTTAATGGTTCAGTCCAACAATGCTGCTTACGAAACGCCATTTACAGTTTCTGTTGACTTAATTGGTCATGGATGTACGACTGGAATATCTGCACAAGACAGATCTAAAACTGTTCAAGCTTTAGTTAACCCTGACACTAGACCAGAAGAGCTAGGGAAGCCAGGGCACATCTTCCCACTTAAAGCAAAAAAGATGGGGGTTTTGAGAAGAGCTGGACATACTGAAGCAGCAATAGATTTTGCAAAACTTGCAGGATTTGAACCTGCTGGAGTAATTGTAGAAATCATGAACGAAGACGGTACAATGGCCCGACTTCCTGATTTGGTTAAAATTGCTAAAAAATTTGATTTGAAGATTGTTTCAATCGAAGATCTAATTTCATACAGATTAAAACATGAATCATCTATAGAGCGTTTAATCGACGTTAAAACTCCAACTAAAATGGGTGATTTTAACTTTGTTGCTTATTCTCAAAAAAGTAACGGCAAAGAACACTTAGCCTTAGTTAAAGGAGAATGGAATGCGGATGAACCTATTCTCGTAAGAGTTCACAACACTTCTGTTACCGATTCAATACTTGGAAACTCTCAGCTTGACAAGGCAATGGAGATGGTTGAAAAAGAAGGTAAAGGTGTTATTCTTAACATGAATCCAGAGGGTTCTGGCGTTAGTTTACTTAATAAACTTAAGGCCTTAGAATTAAAAAACAACGGTAAAGACAATAATGATCTAACTCCTCAAATGGACGAAAGAGATTATGGCGTTGGCGCTCAAATCCTAAGAGATTTAGGGGTTAGAAAAATGAAACTTATCAGCAACAACCCAAAAAGAAGAGCCGGATTAATTGGTTACGGTTTAGAAATCGTTGAAAACGTAGCTATCGATTAAAGCTTCCAGAAATGTCGTACAACCCTGAAAAGTGTTTTCAGACTTTTAAAACTGACGTGAGTCACATTAAGCTTCCTGAGAAATTTACTTTTCCTTTTGTTTATGAACCTCACGAAATTGCTTTAACTGCAGTTAAAGAACTTGAAGATCACATTACCAAAAGTAAATGGGAGCACAACTTTTACGACAACAGACCTGACTTAACACCCGTTGGCAAAATGTTTGGGGTTTTAATTGTTAGGAATACCCAAAACGAATTAGGTTATCTCACTGCATTTTCTGGTAAAATGGGAGAAAGTGTTTTAGTTGAACCTTTTGTCCCTCCTGTTTTCGATAGGTTAACTGAAAATAGCTACTTTCTTGAAGGCCAGGATATATTAAACCAAATTAACGCAAAAGTTAAAACCCTTGAAGAAAGTGATGAGCTAAAATTCTGGAATGAGTTGTACGAAAATCAATCTCTCTATTCTCAAAAAATAATAGAAAAAGAAAAAGAGCTCATTAAAGCGGGGAAAGCTAGAAGATCTGAAATTAAAAAGAACGGAATTTCTGAGTCCGGGCTCCAGATATTAAATAGTCAAAGTATAACCGAACAACTTAGATTTAAAAGGCTAAAAAGGTTCTGGAGAAGTCGTTTGGAATTTATTCAGTTTGAGAAAGACAAGATTCTTGATGAAATTAAACTTCTAAAAACCTACCGAAAAAACAGATCTAACGCTCTTCAAAAAAGACTTTTTAGCGAATACAAATTCTTAAATTTTAACCAAGAGGAAGAATCTCTTTGGGATATTTTTAAAAACACACCAACTAATACACCACCATCAGGAGCTGGAGAATGTTGCGCACCTAAACTATTACAGTTTGCTTATCAAAATAATTTTCAACCCATTGCCATGGCTGAGTTTTGGTGGGGTATTTCACCTGATTCAATCATAAGAAAACATAAACACTTCTACCCTGCTTGTAAAGGAAAATGCGAACCAATCTTATCGCATATGTTAAAAGGATTAGAGGTTGATCCAAATCCATTAATTAACGAAATTAAACCTTTAGGAGACGTTGAGATTATTTTTCAAGATGAACATATTCTAATCATAAATAAACCCTCAGGCCTATTGTCTGTTCCAGGAAAAGAATTAATCGATTCTGTATTACTAAGGTTAACAGAACAATTTAAAAGGGAATTCACCCCTAAATTATTACACCGATTAGACATGGCGACTTCTGGCGTTATGATTTTCGCGAAAACAAAACGCGCACATAAACATCTTCAAAAACAGTTTTTAAACCGATCTATTAAAAAGAGATACATAGCTCTTTTGGATGGTGAAGTCGAAAATAACAAAGGAGAGATCGATTTACCGCTTAGAGTTGATTTCGAAAACAGACCTTATCAGATGGTTTGCTACGAGCACGGAAAAAAAGCTTTAACTAAGTATGAAGTTCTAGAAGTTAAAGATGGTAAAACATTAATCCACTTCCATCCAATTACAGGAAGAACACATCAATTAAGAGTACATGCCTCTTATCAAAAAGGGTTAAACACTCCAATTTTTGGTGACATCCTTTATGGAAAAAGAGCTAAAAGATTGCATTTACACGCCGAAAAAATATCCTTCACTCATCCTGTTTCCAAGGAAGAACTTTCCTTTTCAGTTCCTCACAATTGGTAATGATTAATCGCCTTCAAATTTTTTGGGTCCTAAGAATATTTTAATTGTATTACTTGTTAACCCCATAAGATTATTAGGATTATGAGATTATGTAGATTTTTT
>JAYPYW010000056.1:0-20275 GCA_038154685.1 Flavobacteriales bacterium
CTCAAAAGTGAATTTTCCATCACCCGTAACTTCACCAACAGTATACATAGGAGAACGCTCTCTTTCGGCAACGTTCTTTAATGTTTCAACATGCTCTTCTTTGATTACTAATCCCATTCTTTCCTGAGACTCGTTACCAATTATTTCTTTGGCAGATAGGGTAGGATCTCCAACAGGAAGTGCGTCTAACTCGATACGTCCACCTTTGTTATCAACCTCTACAAGCTCGGATAAACAGTTTAAGTGTCCACCAGCACCATGATCGTGAATAGAGATGATTGGGTTTTCACCAGTTTCAATCATACCACGAATAGCATTCATGGCTCTTTTTTGCATCTCTGGGTTACTTCTTTGAATGGCGTTTAACTCAATTCCTGATTCAAACTCTCCAGTATCAGCCGAAGATACAGCAGCACCTCCCATACCAATACGGTAGTTTTCACCACCTAATAACACAACCTTATCAGTCGTGTCAGGAACGGCTTTTAAAGCTTCTTCTTCTTTACCAAATCCGATTCCTCCAGCTTGCATGATTACTTTATCAAATCCTAACTTACGTGCATCTTCTTCGTGCTCGAATGTTAAAACTGAACCAGTAATTAAAGGCTGACCGAATTTGTTACCAAAATCAGATGCTCCGTTTGAAGCTTTGATTAAGATATCCATTGGTGTCTGGTATAACCACTCTCTTTCGTCCATTCCTTTTTCCCAAGGGCGGTTTTCGTTTAAACGAGAGTAAGAAGTCATGTAAACTGCTGTTCCAGCTAAAGGTAATGAACCTTTACCACCAGCTAATCTATCTCTAATTTCACCTCCCGAACCAGTAGCTGCACCGTTGAAAGGCTCAACAGTAGTAGGGAAGTTGTGTGTTTCTGCTTTTAAAGAGATTACAGAATCAATCTCCTTAACTTGGTAGAAGTCTGGCTTATCCGCCGACTTAGGAGCAAACTGATCAATCTTAGGTCCCTTAACAAACGCAACGTTATCGCTGTATGCTGAAACGATTGAGTTTGGATTTTCCTGAGAAGTCTTCTTGATTAATTTGAATAAAGAAGTTGGTTTCTCTTCACCATCGATTACAAAAGTTCCGTTGAAAATCTTGTGACGACAGTGCTCTGAGTTTACTTGAGAGAATCCGAAAACCTCCGAGTCAGTTAACTTCCTACCTAATTTCTTTGCTAATCCATCTAAGTATTCAACCTCGTCTGGGCTCAATGCTAACCCTTCTTGTTGGTTGTAAGCTTCGATATCATCAATCTCTAATACCTTTTCTGGCTCAACGTTAATCGTGTACAATTCCTGATCTAAACCAGAAAACTTGTGCTGTAACATTGGATCGTAATCCTTGCTGTCCGCCTCGATTGCTTCGAATTCTTCAATTCTTACAATACCTGCAATGCCCATGTTTTGAGTAATTTCAACAGCGTTGGTACTCCAAGGGGTAATCATTGCTGCACGCGGACCAATAAAAGTCCCGTCAAGCAAGCTTCCTTCGATAGCTTCAACGCCACCAAAAAGCCAGTTTAATTTTGAAATATCATCACTTGAAATTGCTTGGGCAGTTTGTACTGCAAATACCTTTTGAGAAGGGTTTCCAAAGAATGTAATCATTGCATCGAAATTTAAGGTGCAAAAATAGCTTTTTCTAGTACAAAGTTCAAGGTTCAAAGTTCAAAGTTTTTTGGACTTATGAACAATGGCTATAGGATAAAGAAAAAGGGCGGAGGCGAACTTTTTAATATGACAGCGTTTCCTGTAAAAGATGCATTTCACAGCAAATACGGTTCATTTATCGATTATTAATTGACAAATGATTGGTTTAGGCGTTAATTTTAAAAACGGAACTTTGAATTTTAAGAAAGAAATATTAGTGTTGTTGATTGTTGTGCTGCCAGTTGCTCTTTTTGGGGTGACCTATACTAGTACAACATCAGGTATATGGAGTTCTTCATCAACATGGGGAGGTTCTGGTACTCCTTCTTCAGGAGATACAATTATTATTAAAAATGGAGCAATTGTAACTGTAGACGTTTCAAATGCTCAATGCAGTGAAATCTATCTTGGTTCAAGTTCTAATCCAAATAAAGGAGATGGTACGCTTTCGTTTAATTCAGGTTCACAATTAACTTCAACCGGAACAGTGAATTTCGGTGAAGGAGGTAATAGCGGTTATGTGAACATGACTTCTGGTGGAACCTTCATAACAAATGTATGGAACGGAAAAAAAGGAGGATTAACGTCGGGTACTGGAACCATTAGATACACTGGGACATTTACTCTAGCTTCAAGCGCTGCTTTTGACCAGTTTTACAATTTAGAAATTACTGGAACCGTTACGATGGCTACAGGTATTCAAATTGATAATAGCTTAACACTTACTTCAGGATCATTTGATGTTGGGGGAAAGGATATTACAATGTTAGGGAACTGGATTAATAATGGCGGGGATTTTGTTGAAGGAACAGGTAATGAATTAGTTGTTTTTCAGGGGACTTCAAGCCAAGATATAAAAGGAGAAACTTTTAACAGAATTGAAATAGATAATGCAAACGGTGTTACACTTTCTGGAGATGTAACCTTAAATGATCGTATTACTTTCACAAATGGAGATATCACACTTGGTACTAGCAATTTAATTTTTGAAAATGCTGCTTCGGCAGCAAATCAATCCGATGCTAGCCATGTTGTTACTAATAGCACAGGAGAGCTTCGAATGAAATGGACTGATTTTACAGGTAAAAGTTTTGCTTTTCCAGTGGGTGATGGGACAAATTATACACCTTTCTCTTTAACTATGAACAATTCAGCTCCCGCAGGAGCGAACCCTTACATAAGTGTTTCCGTGACTGACGGAGCAGAACCAAATCATTCAGAAATAGACTATTTAACAAGGTATTGGGATGTTTCTGCATCCGATTTAACTGTGCTTAATTACAATTGGAGTGCTAATTACATTCAAGCTGATGTTGTTGGTGTTGAAAGCAGTATTTGGGCTGCAAAGTATAATGGAACATGGATTGAGTTTAATCAAGCGGATTCTGTTAATAATGTTATTTCAGGAAATAATGGCTCTGAATTTAGTTCATTCACAGGAAAAACAAGTTTAGTTACTTTACCGGTTGAATTAGTTCGTTTTGAAGGAGAGATGCAAGATGGAGTTGTTCAGTTAAACTGGGAAACAAGTTCAGAAATAAATAACGATTACTTTGTTGTAGAAAAATCACTAGATGGCGTTTCTTTTACTGAAGTTGATAGAGTAGACGGAATGGGGAATAGTATTGTATCTAATCAATATTTCTTTACAGAGTTTTCAGATGATGAGATGTTTTTTTACAGATTGAAACAAGTTGATTTCGATGGCGCATACGAGTATTCAAACATCATTAAAATTGGTGATTCAAATGAACAAGATAATTTGGTTGTTTTTCCTAACCCTTTAACAAAAGGTCAGTTTATGACTATTTATTTCAAACAAGCAAGTGAGGTAAGATTGTTGGATTCAAATGGAAGTATTGTTTCTCAAAAAAGTGTAAGCTTTTCTAACAGCGTTTCTTTTTCAACAAGCAATCTTGTTCCAGGGAATTATATCGCTCAGGTTATGTCAGAATCGGAAATACAATTCTCAAAGTTCCTTGTGACTCCATAGATTTTTATCTCTATAAATTATTCGAATTACACAGTTTAATTATAATCCGTTGAGAAAAAGTAACCCATAATCCATCGGGAAAATCAGCTTGGATGCCCAATTGTTAATAACTTCTACCGATAGAATCTAAACCTTTTAGGAATCCTTTCGTAAAACAAAATATGACGCGCTATGGGGATAGTGCTCATCCGCTGGGGAGCGGTAATTTAAAATTGGGGAAAATGTGGGGAACAATCAAGAGTAAAATTCTACTGGTTTTGTTACTGATTACAGTATCAAAATCATCTTTTTCGCAATCAGGTAATTGCGATGTTACTACACCGTTTTTTGAGGCTGATTTATCGTCTGATCCTAATATGTATTGGGAGTCTTCGGCTGCAATAAGGGTTGATAAATGTTGTGGTTCGGGAGGAAGTGCGAGATGTATTGAGTTCGAAGTAACACTTCATCCAAATACAGTTGCTATTCAATTTGATGTGGCTTCTGGAGCTATGCCTTCGGGAGCGTTGTTTTTTCAAATCGATTGTGGACCACAGCAACCTGTTGGGACTCCGGTTTGTGTTTCTGGTGTAGGGCCGCATACAATTACTTTCTGTAAGCCTGGTAAAAACTTAAATACATATTCAGTTCAAGGTTTCGAAGCTCCTAATCCTATTCCTGATGTAGCTGTTGCTGATGGTTGTCAGGTAGGTTTAAAAGTTAACGGATTAGTTCAAAGCTCAATTACTTGGAGAGACATTACTGGAGGAGGAGTTTACGACACCTATTTAGATTGTACTTCTGGTTGTGATACAGTAACTGCTACGCCAACAACTGGATACCCTAGTTATGTTGATTACGAAGTTTCGGGAGATGTGGCTGCTGGGCCATGTTCGCCATTAACTTATTTTACTGATACTGTAAGGGTGAATTTTTATCCGCCAATTGATGCAACCGTAACGCCTGATCCAGCAACTTTTTGTTCTACATCAGCAGGTGTTGAATTAACTGCTAATGGTGTGGGTGGTGTTCCACCTTTAACTTATAGATGGACTGATGCTCCTGCTGGAGGAGGTACGTTATTAGGAACTAATCAAATTTACACAGCAACAAGTGCTGGAACCTTTTATGTAGAAATTAGAGATGCAATGTATCCAAACTGTCCTGCTCAATTTGGAGATGTTGATGTTTCGGTAGTATTACCAGATGATGTTGTGGCTGGAGCTGATCAAACGATTTGTGAATCAACTATAACAGCGAGCATTAGTGGAACAATTGTATCAGGAGCTTCTGCTTACTGGAGTGGTAATGGAACTTTTGGGGATATCAACTCATTAAATACAACATACGAACCAACTTCAGCTGAAAGAGATGCTGGGTCGGCAACTGTTATGTTGATTAGCTCAGGGAATGTAACCTGTCCACCAGACACGGATTATTTATCGATTACTATTATTCCTGATGTTGAATTGACTTTAAACGGAGATGATTTAGTGTGTTTTAGAGAAACAGGGGCAGTGAACTCTTTAGTCTCTGGAGGTTCCGGGAGTTATAATTACGCTTGGTCTTCTGGAGAAACAACAGCTAACATTACTGGAAAAGTCCCTGGAAGCTATGATTTAACTGTAACAGAGACTTCTGTAGCTGGTTGTAACGCGTCAGCTAGTTTTACGATTAATGAAAATCCTGAAATCATTGCCTCTGGAATTTCTAACGATGTTAATTCTTGTGAGCCAACAACCAATATCATTTCTTCTGTTTCTGGGGGTGATGGTTCTTTTACTTATGCTTGGAGTAATGGTGAAACAACTGCTGATGTTACAGTTGGAGCGGGTAGTTATATATTGAATGTTACCGATGGGAACAGTTGTCCTGCATCATTTTCTACTACCGTTAATTTGGCTGTTGTTGATTTGAATGTAACAATCAGTCCTGTTGCAATGGTGTGTTTTGGTGAAACAACAAGTGTAACTGCTACTGCAAAGGGAGGGGTTGGAACATATATTTATAGCTGGACTTCCGGAGAATCTTCAAATTCAATCAATAAAGGGGTTGGAACTTATAAGGTGATAGTTACCGATGATTGGACTTGTGTTGATAGTGCTGAAATTACTGTAACAGAGGGCCCGGAATTAACATCAAGTATTTCTGCAAATAACGTACTATGTAATGGTGGAACTGGAGATGCAACGATTTCAACAGCAGGTGGAACAGGAACGATTACTTATTTATGGGATAACGGACAAACAACTGTAACAGCAACTTCATTGTTAGCTGGTGATTATTCGGTAACTGCAACAGATGCTAATGGTTGTACAACAAATCAATCGATCACGATTACAGAGCCAGCAGCTTTAACGTCAAGTGTTTCTGGAAATAATGTAATGTGTAATGGCGGAACTGGTGATGCTACAATCTCAACCGTTGGCGGAACTGGAACAATAACTTACTTATGGGATAACGGACAAACTAGCGCAACCGCAATATCATTATTAGCTGGTGATTATTCGGTGACTGCAACAGATGCTAATGGTTGTACAACAGATCAATCGATCACGATTACAGAGCCAACAGTTTTAACGTCTAGTGTTTCTGGAAACAATGCACTATGTAATGGTGGAACTGGAGATGCAACAATTTCAACGTCTGGTGGAACTGGAACAATAACTTATTTATGGGATAACGGACAAACAACTGCAACGGCAACTTCATTGTTGTCGGGGACCTATTCGGTAACAGCAGTCGATGCTAATGGGTGTACAACAGATCAAACGATCACCATTACCGAACCAGCTACATTAACATCAAGTATTTCTGGGAACAATGTATTATGTAATGGCGGAACAGGTGATGCTACGATTACAACATCTGGTGGAACCGGAATCATAACTTATTTATGGGATAACGGACAAACAACTGCAACAGCAACGTCATTGTTGGCAGGAGATTATTCTGTAACCGCAACAGACGCTAATGGATGTACAACAGATCAATCGATTACAATTACTGAGCCAACGGCCTTAAGTTTAATTATTAACGGAAATAATCCTGTATGTTATCAAGGGTTAGGATCTGCTTCAGTAGGTGTGTCTGGAGGGACTCCTGGGTATGCTTATTCATGGAATAATGGAATTGCTAGCTCTATAAATAATAATTTAGAAGCAGGGAATTATAGTGTTACTGTTACTGATGCTAATGGTTGTGAAGCAAGTGAATCTGTTGATTTAATTGAGCCTGACTCAATTGAAATCAATATTTCGGTAAACGATGTTTTGTGTAATGGAGGAGAGGGATCTGCTGAAGTGACTTTGCCAGCTGGTTCTGGATATTCTTATAACTGGTCGGATGGACAAACTAGTCGAATAGCCACAAATTTACCTGCGGGCGATTATTCGGTTACAGTAAGTAATGCTGCTGGTTGTTCTAACATTAGTGCAATTTCAGTTACAGAACCAACTGAATATACTTCAAGTTTAGCATCAAATAACGCTTTATGTTATGCTGGAGCAGGAGATGCAACAATAACTACTTCAGGAGGGACAGGTGTTTCAACTTATTTATGGGATAATGGTCAAACAACAGCCACAGCAACTGGTTTATTAGCTGGTGATTATTCTGTTGTTGCAACTGATGCTAATGGATGTGAAACTTCTCAGTCAGTTACTATTACGCAGCCAAATGATTTAAGCTTAACTTTTAATTTATCTAATCCTATATGTAATGGAACAACTGGGACTGCAGAGGTAGCTGTAACTGGTGGGACTGGAAGTTATAGTTATTCATGGAGTAATGGAACAATTGAAAGTCTTGCTACTGGTTTATTTGCTGGTTCATACGAGATAACAATTACTGACGATAATGGATGTTCTAAAGATTCTTTAATCACTTTGGTAGAGCCAGATGTTTTGGATTTATCAACTGCTGTAAATGATGTTACTTGTTATTCAGGAAATGATGGTGCAGTAAAAGTTACAGCAACAGGAGGAACACTTCCGTATACTTACCTATGGAGTAATGGGGCTGTTTTAGATAGTATTACTGATTTAACAATTGGAAGTTATTCCGTTATGGTTACTGATTCAAAAGGCTGTGAAAAGGAAATTTCAGCTTCAATTAGTCAGCCTTCTCAGCTAACAGTTAATAATGAGATTACAAATGTTTCATGTAACGGTGGTGCCGATGGGCGAATCAAATTAACTACATCTGGAGGAACAGGAGTTCATAATGTTACTTGGGCTGATGGTGCTACCGGTTTTGATCGTGACGGTTTAACTGAAGGGACATATGATGCTTTGGTTTCGGATGAAAATAGTTGTGAGGTAAGTAAAACTTATAACGTATCTGAACCTTCTGTTTTAAATGGTTTTATCAATTCAAATCCCGTATCCTGTTACGGAGGTGCTGATGGATCACTTGTTGCTAATATATCTGGTGGAACTTCACCTTATACTTACTTATGGAGTAACGGAGCAACAACTTCAACAGCATCAGGTTTAACAGCTGGAGATTATTCTTTAACAATTAAAGATGCTTATAACTGTGAATTAGTATTAAATAGTGGAGTTGTAGAGCCTTCGCCTTTGGTTGGAACAATTACACCGCAAGATGTTTCTTGTTTTGGGGGAGATAATGGTGCGTTAGCTATTTCTTTATCAGGAGGGACACCACCTTATGAATACAATTGGAGTGATGGATCTACAGGTGATGCTATTTCAACATTAAAAATTGGTATTTATTCTGCTAATTGTAATGACTCAAAAGGATGTAAAATCAATTTGTCTGAAGAGATTACTTCTCCTGAACCTTTATCGGTAGGAACAATTACTGATCCTACTTACTGTGGATTACCATTAGGAATGGCTATAGCTGATGTTATTTCTGGAGGGGTACCACCTTACCAATACGAATGGGAGGTAGCTTCAGCAAAGGTTTTAAGTGATACAGCTAAAAATTTATATGAAGGTGCTTACGAGGTATCTGTAATTGATGGAAATGGTTGTGAAACTAAGCAGCTTGCGGATGTAAAAGATGTTTCGGTTGGAGGTTTTACAACAGTTGCGGTAAGAAATGTTTCGTGTTACGGTGGTAAAGATGGTATAGCAGAGGTTGCTTATGCTGGTTCTGCCGTTCCACCATTTAATTATAAATGGGAGGATGTTGAAACTGGTGTTGTACATTATATCGATGTTCCAATCGCGATTGGTTTAACAGCAAGCAGATATGTAGCGAAAATGACCGATAAGAATGGATGTGAGTTTGTTTCGGATACAATCGAAATCACTCAGCCTGAACCACTTTCAATTAATGAAGAGGTGAAAGATTTATTATGTTATGGAGTTTGTGAAGGGAAAATTGATTTAAATGTATCTGGGGGAATCTCGCCCTACAATTTTAATTGGGCGCAACCAGGATTACCTAATTCAGAAAAAATCGAAAACCTATGTTTCGGAAGGTATTCTGTTGAGGTAGTTGATGCAAATGGATGTGATATTGTAGATTTCTTTGATATTAACACTCCAGACAAATTAGAGGTTACTACCAGCTCGATTACAGAACATTGTAATTTATCAGATGGAACTGTTACAGCATCAGTAATAGGAGGGACTATTCCTTACAATTATTCATGGAATACTGGGGCAATTACAGATTTAGTAAAAAATCAATCGGCAGGAGATTACACTGTTCAAGTAACAGACGCGAATGGTTGTAAAATAGATGGTAATATCAAGTTAGAAACTACGGTTCCTCCAACCATAGAGGTTGTTTTATTAGAGGATGCGCTTTGTAACGGAGATTGCAATGGTAAAGCTCAAGTGGATTTAAACGGAGCAATTGGAAGTGTTTCATTTGAATGGAGTAATTCCTCAATAGATAATCCAGTTCAAAGCAATTTATGCGCAGGTGATTACTCTGTTATTGCAATTGATGAAAAAGGATGTAAAGATTCTGTTGAAATAACTATAACAGAGCCTGAGGTATTAACGTTAGATTTTATTTCTACAGATCCTTTATGTAATAACTCTGTAGATGGATTGGTAGCATCTAATGTTGATGGGGGGACGCTTCCTTATACTTTTTCATGGAAGGATAATGTTAATACTGAAATCACATCAAATGATTCTTTATTAAAAGTAGGTTCTGGAGATTATTCTTTAACTGTAACTGATAGTAATAGCTGTTCGGTTAAAGAGACGGTGTCTTTAAGAAACCCTTCGCCAATAGCTTTCAAAATCAATAGTACAGACGTTGCTTGTTTCGAAGCATGCAATGGTAGCGCGGATTTAGAAATGTTAAGCGGAGAAGGGACTATGTCTTATTCATGGTCTAATGGAGGAATGACTTCTACAATTAGTAGTTTATGTGAAGGAGATTATAAAGTTTTAGTAACCAACAGTAATGGTTGTTCTAAGCAAGATTCAATTACAATTGGAGAACCAGATTCATTGTCGATTGAGTTAGTTAATCAGGAAAATGTAAAATGTTTTGGAGATTCAAATGGTTCACTTGAAATAGTAATCAATGGAGGGAGTGGTATTTATTCAATTCTTTGGTCAAATGGGGTTACAACAACTTCAAACAATGGATTGATAGCTGGAAATTATGCAGTTGAAGTTACCGATTCTAAAGGATGTACAACATCAAGAACTTATGTTATTGCTCAACCTTTATTACTAGAGGGTGTTTTATCAACAACCGATGTTTCTTGTTATGATGCATGTAACGGATCGGCTTCATTTAACATTACAGGAGGAGTCCTGCCTTATGCTTACGAATGGAGAGGAAGCCTAAGTGATTCATCTATCGCAATTAATTTATGTAATGATAGTTTTTCTGTTAAAGTTCAGGATGCTAATGGTTGTGAGGTGTCAGATAGCTTTATTATAACTCAGCCTAAAGCGCTTGTTTTAGCTGCGGAATTAGGCGATGCTAATTGTGGGAAAAACAATGGTGAAATTTGTGTTTCTACTACAGGGGGTACTGGAGATTTTGTTTACAAATGGTCAAACGGTGCAAGAACAACTTGTAACAAAAACATTTTGGCTGGTTGTTATGATGTAAGAATTGAAGATGAAAATAGTTGTGGATTAGATACATCTTTTTGCATTAATGATATTTCAGGACCTGAAATTTCAATTGTAGATTCTGTTGATATTTTATGTTTTGGTGGAGATAATGGAGCAGTTGAATTTTCTGTTACTGATGGTGATGGAGAACTTTCAACAAAGTTTTTTAATACAACTAACGAATTTGCTATTGTAGATGGGAAAGTAGTTGGATTACAAGCTGGTTGCTACTCAATAGAGGTATCTGACGCTGCTGGATGTAAAGCTTCTGAGTCGGTTTGCTTAAACGAACCAGATCTTTTAAATATAAATACTTCGGTGATTGGTAATGTGTCTTGTTTCGGATTAGGAGACGGGGCAGCGGAAGCTCATGCTTTCGGTGGAGTAGCACCCTACGTTTATGAGTGGTCAAACGGATCAGTTTCTGATTCAGTAGATAACCTGTTTGTTGGAAAAGCTACTGTTATTGTTTCTGATTCAAATAATTGTAAGGAAGAAGGAGAGGTGGTGATTACTCAACCAGATTCTTTGATGGCGTCAATTTCAGATTATAAAGACCTTTCGTGTTGGGAATCGTGCGATGGAGAAGCTACTGTTTCTGCGTTAGGTGGAACTAAGCCATATGTTTATAATTGGTCTAACGAAGATTCTTCATTAAAAACTAGTGGATTGTGTAAAGGTGTTTATTCGGTTACAATTACCGATAATAACGGGTGTGTCGACTCTGCAATTCAATCAATTGCACAACCTGACTCATTAACTATATCATATGTTGCTCAAGAGGCGATTTGTGGAGCTTGTAACGGTACGGCAACAATAACCGCTGAAGGTGGTTCTGGAGTTTATTCTTACAATTGGTTTGGAATTGGTTCAGCGCCTGAAAAGGAATTTAATCAAAACCTTTGTTCTGATACTTTCAATGTTGCTGTTGCTGATGAAAATGGTTGTTCAAAAAATGTTGATGTTGTTGTAAAAGCTGCAATCAGACCAGCAATTGACTCCTTAATTCCAGAGAATGCAAAATGTTTTGATTCTTTCGATGGAAATATTGAGGCATTTGTTTCAGGAGTAGGTCCATTCTCATTTGATTGGACAGGATCAGAATCCCCAAGCGATTCAAGTAAATTAGAAGGAATCGGAGTTGGATCTTATTGTTTAGTTGTAACGGATAGTAATGGATGTAAAGTAGCGGAATGTATTGAATTGAGCACTCCAACACCTGTTGAAACTGATTTCACGGCAGAAACAAGTATGTGTTATGGGAATTCAAATCAAGTTTGGTTAAATGCTGAAGGCGGAGTTCCAGGTTATACTTTTAATTGGGTAGATTCGGTTTTTGCTGGAGCAGGGCCACATGATTTGAATGCTTATGAGGAAAAAGAATACTGTTTCACTGCAACGGATTCAAATGGCTGTATTACTGAACCAATGTGTTTTAGTACATCTATTTCAAACCCCTTATTTATAAATGCCGATAAGGATATTATGATTTGTGAGGATCAAACAGCTTTACTCAGAGCATATGCTGGTGGGGGAAGCGGAAGTCCTTATAGCGTAAATGTTTATGCTAATTCACCTTACACGGGAGAGCTAATGACTTCAACCTTGAATACTAATATTGTTGAATTGACAGGTAATCCGGATACAACTACCACTTACTATTTTGTATTGAGTGATGGTTGTTCTGAAGAAGTTTATGATTCGTTAAATGTAATGGTGAATTTTATTCCAGATGTTGAATTAACACCAAACGATTCTTCAGGATGTGTTCCATTTACAATGCCATTTAAAATTGAAACAAATATTGAGGGAGCAACTTTCGAGTTTGATTTCGATGGTGATGGTGTGATTGATTATGTTGGGTTAGAGAATGAAATTGAACATACATTTACAGAAGCAGGGATATTCAAAGCTAAAGCATATGTGATAAGTCCAGACAGTTGTAAAACAAGAACTGAGGCTGAGACTTTCATAATCGTTTATGAAGTTCCTACAATTGATTTTACCGTAAAAGATTTAGAAAACCTTTCTTTAGGAAATAATCAGGCGAAGTTTATAGCTAATTATGAGCATGGAAATTATTTCAAATGGAACTTTGGAGATGGAGATTCAATTCAAGGTTTCGAGGATGATTACATCTACGAAAGTGAATACACAACTCATAAGTACGAAATGCCTTACCATATGTATCAGGACACAGGATGGTTTAATGTTAGTGTAGAGTTAACAGCGCGAAGTGGTTGTTCAGCGAGTTATAGTTTACCTGTTTATGTTCAGCCTTTTTGGCAATTCATAGCACCAAATGCATTTACGCCTAATGGAGACGGAATTAACGAAACATTTATTCCAGTAGGAATTGGATGGCAATATGATAATTACAGTTTCTCTGTTTGGAACAGATGGGGTGAAATGATTTTCCAATCATCAAACGAAGGTGAACCATGGGATGGTACCTATAACGACAACCAAGTTCAGTCAGATACTTACGTTTGGCAAATCGAATTCCGTGATATCGTAGACAATAAAAAACACGTTTACACTGGGCAAATAAACTTAATAAGGTGATCTTGAAGGGGCAGTTACGTTTTTAAGCTCATTTTAAAAATTTAAAACATAAGCTATTTCTTCACAAATTTTTGAGGTGTTTTATTATTGTTGATTAGAGCAAAATAAACACCTGAAGATAAATTGGTGACATTAAGTTGGTTTTTATTTCCCGTTAAAACGGTTTTTCCATTTACATCAAACACTTTTATGTCCCAAACTCTTCCCCCTAAAACATTAATTTGAGTAGTTGCTGGACTTGGGTAGAATTCAAATTTTGTTTCTTCTAGAATTACTGTGCTTTCCGTATTTCTTTCTGAGATTTCCACACTTCCTTCGTGAGGATAAACGTTAATTAATAAATTATCTCCTTCTAATGAATAATCATCTATTTCAACTTCGTTCTGAACGATTTTTAAATTATTAAAATCTATTTCATCTCTATAGTCTGAAATATCCAGAATTGTTGTTACTGAAGTTTTTACTTGTAAGTGATCTAAGTATTCGCTTAAAGTTTTAGTGTAAGTTAAATCATCACTATTAAAACCTAACAAGATAGATTGATTAGAAGAGTTGTAAATTGCGGCAGGGGTGACTTTTAGTTTTTGATATTGATAAGTTAGTACCTCTGAAATTGTTGCCATCCAAATTTCTCCTGTTTCAACTCTCTGCTGTACGTAATCTAAATGTTCTCTATACGGTTGCTCTTCCACAGACCCCCAACCAGTTGTTCCTACATTGTGAAGTTCCCTGTTTACCCATTGATTATTAGCTATTGCATCATCAATTGAGGCGTTAAGGAAATCTCTTTTCATTTCCAATGGGAACATTTGTTCTGCAGCTCCAAATACCTGAACAGCCGTTCTGAAGAACCCATTAGAATTAGGGAAGAAGTCGGGTTCGTCATTTAAATTGTAACCATATCTATGGTAAGGCTCATGCTGACCGAAATTAGCCCAACCAGTTCTGGACCCAATAAAACCCAATGCTTCCAGTTCTGCATTAGCAGCATCTGTGAAAACATCATATGGGTAAATGTAATATCGCGGATAATAACCTGTATTTTCTTCGATTGAGTTTGTACTTGTTTCAAGATTTTTCACCCATCCAAGGCTGCCAGGTAATTCACCCCAGCCAGTAAAGCCACAAGGGCTCCAACCTGAATTTAAAGCGCAACTATGATCATGGGAGTGGTTAATGATTTCATGCCCATGCTCTTTAATCATAACTTCTTTAGCGTATTCGTACGGAGATGAATGGCCGTTAATTGATCTGGAGACGCTGCATCTTGAAGTAATAGCTCCAAAAGTAAATTTTAATCCACGATTCGAAGCGATAGTATCTGCATATTTCCAGATTCCATCAACTCCAGTATCTCCGTAATCATCATGGATAATTGAGTACGCTCCTGAAGCGTTGTTTTTCCATGTAGCGATAGAAGAGGGAACAATTTGTGCACTTCCAAATAATGTGAAAAGGCAGAGGGAAGCTAATAATTTAGTCTTCATAGTTGTATAGGCGTTAGTTAAGGTTTTATTAAGTTAAGTAAATAACTTGAGTTACAGACTGCTAAATACCTTTAAAGGTTGCTTTGAAAAGTGAAAATAATATTCTGATTTTGTATGAATTGTTATAGTTTGATAATTCCTTTAATAAAAAAGCCAGACTCTAGGAGCCTGGCGGGTGGTTAAAAACTAATGGGGTTAGTTTACCTATTTAGGTTTCTTTTTTCCATCTCTTGCGCCGTTGGCTACACCAACTAGAAATATTAATCCGAAAACAACTGGTAGAACAGGTAATGCTTGGATTCCTGATCCGCCTGCTGAGTCTCCGCCGATTGTTCTAATTCCATCTAGCTCTGCTTTTGCGGCTGGTATTGCTCCTGAAAGATCGTCTGCAATACCATCAAAAATTACTGATGAGTTCGATTCAGTTAATTGTGGGATTTGAAGGTTGGAAACTCTTTTTGAAACTGATTTCCAGTCGAGATCCGGATTTTCCTTAATTGCATTTAATGCTAATTCTTTTCCTTTATTGTATTGTTCGAATAGGTTCGGTAAGTGATTGATTAATTCTTTTTGTGTTAAAGAATTGGTGTTTTTTGAATTATTGATTTCTGCTAGTTGTAATTCGAACTGACCTAATGATATTGTATTTCTCATGATGTTTTTGTTTTTGAAATTAACTTAAAGCGTATCCAATGGCATAACCAACTGCATAAACACATACTGCCGCTACTAAAGTTCCTATGATTGCGAAAACTGTTCCGCTACTAGTTCCTCCATCGTTAGGGAAGTCTTTTTCTACTTGACGAACGATTGTTTTTACTTCTGGATAAGCAGAATAAACTTCTGATAAAACACCATCCAATTCCTTAACTGTGCATCCTTCTTTTAATTCTGGTAATACTTCGGTTTCCAAGTGTGCTCCTAAAACTGAGTTAGATCTTTTGTAGCGCTTATTCCTAGATTTAGTCGCTTTTAAAGCTTCTTCATAAACATCTAATAAATAAGGGAAGATTTTAAAAGTGATTTCTGTTGGGGTGAATCCTTCTTGATTGTTTCCCGCTTTTTGTTTGCCTCCTAAACTTTCTCTGATTAGTTGAGAAGCGATGGACTCCATACTTGCTGCTTTCATAGTTGCGTAATTTAATTGAATGCTTTAAATTACTATGTAAGACGAGGGAAGGAGGAGATGAGGAGGTTTGGAGGTATGGAGATGTGGGTATTTGTTTTGGTATGACAATGAACTACCTATTCTAAAAAGGTTTAGTTGTTGATTTAGGGTTATGAGGTTTGATTTTATTTCTGAGATTTTTGGTAAAAATTGGACGGTCACGCGGTACCGCGCCCTACATTAATGTTTAATCTCTAGAATTCCATTCTCCATTTTTCCGAAGGACTTCACTGTTGTAATGATTTGTCCATTTATTTCAACTAAAATTGGTCGGTTTAGATATTTCATTGCGTAACCAGAGAGTACTTTTTTAGCTTGAGGGGCGAATTGGATGATAGTAGAGGAGTCTGTTTGAGAAGCGCTTAACACCAATTCTCCAATTTCGATTGATTTCTTATTGTCTTTTAAGTAAAGAACTGAATAATCTTTTTCCGCTTTCCAAATAAATTCATGATTTCTTTCCAAGATTAATTCATCCGAGTAGTTGTCTAAGAAAGTTTTAGCTGATTCTATTTGGTTTTTATTTACAAATATTGCCAGAGAATTTTTGGAGTTTGATAATCCAGCTGCTTTGATTTGATTGATTAATTGAGCCTTTTTTGCAGTGTCGTTTTCAATTTCAACCATTCTATCAAAACCCAATAATGCGTTTTCAGCAGGGGATAGTGTTAAATCTCCCGAAAAGGTTTTTTCTAAAGTATTTGGGTTATTAGATGAACATCCAATTAGTATTGCAATAGCGAGAATAAAAGATAATGGCTTCAAAACAACGATTTTTGGACAAAAGTAAGCTTCCCTTATCAAATAATAAGTGTTAACAAGCAATTAATAATACAGTCTGAATAAAGCAGACATAAACCTTAACTTCGATTAAAATTATTTGGTGTGGGTAAATTAATCTTTAGATTCTGGCTTTTATTCGTTTTAGCAATCGGTTTTGGTTGGGTATTCTTTTATGGGATAGCTAATTGGAATTTGTTAGGTGAATTGCCAAGTACCCAACAATTAGAAAATCCCAAGTTTTACCAAGCTTCAGAAATTTACTCAGCTGATGGTGCCTTAATAGGTACTTATTATACTGAGAACAGGATAAATGTGGAGTATAATGAAATTCCAGAAAATCTTGTTAAGGCTTTAATAGCAACCGAAGATAAAAGGTATTATGATCATTCTGGGATTGATTTTCAAGGATTGGGTAGAGCGGTTACAGGATCAGTAATGGGAGGTAAAGGTGGAGGAAGTACCATCTCTCAGCAATTGGCTAAAATGTTATTCACCGTTAAGCCGAGTAGAAATATTGTAGACAGAATCAAGCAAAAGCTCAAAGAATGGGTAATGGCTGTAAGGATAGAAGGTTTGTACACCAAAGAAGAAATTTTAACCATGTATTTTAATCAATACGATTTCTTAAACTCGGCAGTAGGAGTTTACAACGCTTCTAGGGTTTATTTTGGAAAGAACTTAAACGATTTAACCATCGAAGAATGCGCTTCATTAGTGGCGATGTTTAAGAGTCCAGTACTTTATAATCCAGCGTCTAAAAAGTATAAAGAAAGAGCTTTAGGTCGTCGAAATACGGTTATGGCTTTAATGAGAAATGCCGAATTTATTACTCCAGAAGAGTTTGATTCTCTGAAAACAATCCCATTAAAAGTTGCTAAACAGGATATATCAGATGGTAATGAATACGCTGCTTATTTCAGGGAGCATATTCGTGGGTTTATGAAAAAATGGGCGAAAGAAAACGACTATAACCTTTACACAGATGGGTTGAAAATTTACACTTCAATTGACTCTAAAATGCAGCGAGCGGCTGAAAGAGCAATGACTCGTCATTTAAAAGGAGAGCTTCAGCCAGCGTTTGAAAAAGAGTGGGGGAAGCGTAAAAACGGTCCGTTTGATTTCCAAACAGGTTCTGCAGAGGAAGAAAAGAAATCTCTGAATAAAATTCTTTACGATGGGATGAGAAGAAGCACAAGGTATCAAACAGTATACTATCGTCAGAAACACCTACTAGAGGCTTACGATGATTACAAAAAGGTGAAAAAGCCTTACGATATGATGTTAGATTCTTTAGAGAAATACAAGGGGGCTTTACATGAAAAGGAGTTTGATTTAAAGATTCTGAAAAAGAAAGATACTCTTAAGTATTACGAGGAATTGTTGATTGATAAATACCAAGAAGAGTTTGATGATTTGTTAGGGAAGTATGAAGACTTCCAAGATGAAGTAGGGGATTTGAAAGAAGATATGGCAAAGGAATATGCAGAATATCAGGAATTGCTTAAACCTTTTGATGATTCCATGAAGGTAGTGTTTAAAAAGCCTGTTAAAATGAGGGTATTTTCATGGAAGGGTGACAGGACAGTAACTAAAACCATGTCGCCATTGGATTCAATATTCTATCACAAGAAGTTTTTGAGAAGTGGATTATTAAGTGTTGATGCGAATACCGGTTACGTAAAAGCTTGGGTTGGAGGAATTAATTACAAGCATTTTAAATATGATCATATTCGTGCTAAACGACAAGTGGGATCTACCTTTAAACCTTTTATATATGCCGCTGCTATTGAGCACGGGATGGATCCTTCTACAGTAATCATGAATAAAGAAGTGACCTTTTACAAAGGTGAATACGGTATTCCTCAATCGTGGACCCCGCAAAACTCAGGTGCTAAAAATTTAGAATATGAGTTAATAACTTTAAAAACAGGATTGGCTAAATCCATAAACTGGGTTGCGGCTGGTTTAACTAAAAAGATGGGGGTTTACACTGCCGTTGAATTTGCAAGGAGGTTTGGTATTGAAGGTAGGTTAGAGCCTGTGCCATCAATTTGTTTAGGAACTGCAGACGTTTCATTGTGGGAAATGGTTGGCGCTTACACGGCATTCCCAAATAAAGGGGAGCGTTTTGAGCCAGTTACCTTGCTTAGAATTGAAGATAAAAACGGAAAGGTGCTTTATGAGGCTAAGCCAGTTAAACATAAAGTATTGAGTGAAGAAACTGCTAGTCAGATGATGGATATAATGGAAGGTAATACAACTCGATTTGAAGATAACGGTAAAACAATCCAGGGGACTGGGTACCGATTAAGAACAGGAAAAGCCTATGGTAAATACCCAGCAAGTGTTAAAATATCTGGTAAAACTGGAACCACTCAAAGTTCATCAGATGGTTGGTATATGGGTATTTCCAATGATATTGTTACTGGCGTTTGGGTTGGATGTGAAGATAGAAGTGCGCACTTCCGAAGTGGTGGCTTAGGCCAAGGGGCTAACATGGCTTTGCCTATCTGGGGGTATTATATGAAGGATTTTGTTAAATGATATCGCCCGCTGATCTCGCAGATCTTTTTTGACATTTATATTTGTTAATCACTCTCTCAGAGTTTTTGAAAATTATTTGTTAAACCCTTCGACTCCGCTCAAGGTGACAGTATGTGTGTTTGGGTCATCCTGAGCGGAGTCGAAGGGCTGAGCGTTAGCATTATTATTTAATTTCGTCTCTCTGAACTCTGGCTCCCGGCTTCCGGCTTCTCAAATCTCCATTTGTGAATAATTTTCTACCCATCTCTATCGTTTCCCAAGTTCTTATTTTTATTTTTAATTGGTGAAAAAAAATCTGGGGTTAATAGCAATTGTTTTATTACTATTTGGATGCGTTGAAAAACGGGATCTAACCCAAAATACAGTTGTTATTGATTTAGAGAGTTTCCCTCCAGGATTACATCCAACTAATAATGCCAGTGGTCCAGGTAATTTTGTGACTTCTTACACGCAACTTTCTTTAATTTCTTTAGATGTTGAAAAAGAGGTATACAAACCTTTTTTAATAAAGGAATTACCTCAACCAGATTCTACGGGGTTAATTTATTCTTTTGAGTTAAATGGAAAAGGTAAATGGGATGATGGTTCTCTTTTAAGTACTGAAGACGTTATTTTTAGTTTTAAGGTAATGCTTTGTCCGTTAACTAATAATCCAGGGACAAGGGCTATTTATTCTAATATTATTGAGGATGTTTATCAAGATCCAGACAAGTCTAATGGAATAAAAGTCAAAATGAAAGACTTGCATTATAACAACAGAATTAATGCAGTTGTAGCTACGTTAATTCAAAAAAAACACTGGGATCCAAATGGCGTTTTAGATGAATTATCATTCGAAGATATTTTAGGTGAAGGAAATTTTAAGAGTAATGACAAACTTGATGCTTGGTTTAATGAATATAACGATGCCAAGAATGCTTACGAACCTGAAAAGTTAGTGGGTATGGGGCCTTATCAGGTTACGGAATTAGTAAACAAATCATACATAACCTTAACAAAGAAAAAGGATTGGTGGGGAGATGAATTTGCTGATGAAGAT
>JAYPYW010000057.1:0-20186 GCA_038154685.1 Flavobacteriales bacterium
ACGAGATTTTTATTCCAGGAGAGATCGATACAGAAAAAGAGCGTGAAGAAATGCAAAAAGAACTGGATCGTCAAAAAGGATTCCTAAAAGGAGTAGAGAAGAAGTTAAGTAATGAAAGATTCGTAAACAACGCTCCAGAAGCTGTTGTAGCTTCAGAAAAGAAGAAACAAGCCGATGCAATCGCACGAATTGAAATCCTTGAAAAATCATTAGCAGAACTGTAGGGGCTGGCCTTGTGCCCGCCCGCAAAATGATATAACAAAAAAAGGAGTGGTAAAACCACTCCTTTTTCATTTGTAGAATAACCGCTATTCTATAATATCCATTTTAAGTTTACTTTCTACTTCGAGGTTTATCCCCATTGTAGACATTTTATTAACTAGTGTTTCTTGCATGCTTTCAAAGATTCCGTCTTTAATATTAAAGTTGTAATCAATATCTCCACTCATGTTCATTTCAGGTGTTGAATTCCCCATGCCTAAATCTCCCATCATTCCATCCATTGAATTGGAAGATTTAGATTTACTTTTTCGGTTTTGATGTTTAAATTAAGTTTATAATTAAACTTTTTTGGACAAAAAAAGCCAGGCTTAGCCTGGCTTCTTCAACGTTTTATATAATTTACTTGAACTTAATCAAAGCAATTCTTTCTTCTTTTCTGTTTGATAGTTTATCTCCTGGAAGGCTTATAATAACTTTGCTTTTTCCTTCTTTCTTGATTTCTAATTCTCCTGTAGTTTTCTTAATTTTTCGTCCTTTTAATTCGATAACCCATTCCATTTGAAGCATTTTAGCCATTTTTTCAGCTTCTTTTGTAAATTCATCTTCTGATTGATCAGCTTTTTTCTCTTGTAGTGGCTCTTTAACTTCTAATGATTTTTTCGTGAAATTATAATAAGGGAAGTTGGCTAGTTTTACAGTTGAATCCTTTTCAACTTTCATAAAGTGCCCCATTCTGTTTACTGCTTTGTTTAAGCTCTCTGGATTATCAAATTTAAATTTGATTCCAAAAGTGTATTCTTTATCATTTGAAATTCCTTCAACTCCAGTGATTCCATCAATTTGAGTTAAATATTCAACCAATGTAATACTATCTAAGTTTGGATTTTTCTTTGCACTAAAATCAACTTCTTCCTTAGATTTATCAGGCATATTTCCGCCCATTTTATCCACAAACCCACTCATGTTTACAAAAGCAGAAAGCTCTCCAGAGTTATCTTTTTCGAATGATGATGTAGTTACTACTTTACAAGAGAAAAGTAAAAAAGTTGCCAGTAGGCTGAATACAAATTGTTTCATTTTGACGATGTTTAATTAGGTGGTCCAAAGTTAAGTTTTATTGTTTAGTTAACGCTGCTGATCTCGTAAATCTCGGTGATTTTAAAATTGAACTTTATCAAATCAACAACTTCCGTTGTAAATAATAACAACTTTGTCAAATTCTTTAATTCTTTCCATCATTTCCTTTAAGTCGATCCATATTTTTGTGTTTTCCTTTTGCCTTTCTATCTGCTCTTCTTTTGATAGTTCATTATCTGGGACGTATTCGAAATAACCATATGTTGATTTCCTAATTTTTTCTCCGTAGGAAGCTAGTTTTTTAAATAAATCATGGTGAGCTCCTAAATAATCATGAATACAATAATAGTAAGTAAACATCTCGTCGTAAGGCAATTCAATAATGGTGTCTGGCAATTCATTACTCCAAACTGAATCGGATTCTAAAATAGGAACTTCAAAATCATAATATGCTGAAGTAGTGAAGTGTTTTAAGAACCTTATCGAATCAATATCTACAGATGCAATTTTTATATTATTATGATGCGAATAAATTTCCTGAGTTTTGGAAGTATCTCCAATATTTCCCTTATATAATGTATAATGGGATCGCTGGATGAAAAATTCTAATGTGTCTCTTTGGTCGTTCCCGGAATATTCGTAAACGGGATAGTCAGAGTAACCTTTCACAGAATCACCATCACTTTTATAAACTATAAATTCGTAAAAGTAATGAGGTTCAATGTCGGCTTTAACTAGTTTGAAAGCAAATACAAAAAGGATTAGTATTATTCTCATAATAAATAGGTTTTATTCTAATTTACTTGGTTTAGGCCGTTGTTTTGAAGTGGATTTATTATTCGATAGTTTTTGACCAGAATTAGTGTTTCTTTCAGTCTAATGAATTAACTTAAACTAGTACCGCAGGTTTTACAAAACTTAGCATCGGTAGAGTGTTCATCATCGTTACAATTCTGGCAAACTTGTGTGCTTATTTGTGAACGATCTATTTTAATAGCCTCAACACTTACTAATCCAGTAGGAACAGCTAGAATTCCGTAACCTAAGACCATGATGATGGATGCTAAGAATTGCCCGAATGCGGTTTGAGGAGCTATATCACCATATCCGACAGTGGTGAGGGTGACTATTGACCAGTAAACAGATCGAGGTATACTAGTGAAGCCGTTTTCTTTTCCTTCAACTACGTACATGATTGTCCCCATTATTACTACTAAACAGAAAACGAAAACTAGAAACGCTACTATCTTTCCTCTAGTAGCAACAAGAGCTTGACGGAGAGTTTTTGCACCTTCCATGTAACGCACAAGTTTTAGAACCCTAAATACTCTTAATAGTCTGAATATTCTTAATACTCCAAAATATTGTCCTTCTACAAATACGATGGCTAAATAGGATGGGATAGTGGCTAGGAAATCGATGATCCCCATTGTAGAGAATATGTATTTTTTAGAGTTAGTTACGACCCAAACTCTTAAAATATATTCAACGGTGAACAAGGCTGTGAAAATCCATTCCCACATATCGAAGATTTGTCCCCAACTTTCAAGCGCCGGTACTGTTTCCAGCATCGTTAAGATTACACTTAACCCAATAACAATTAATAAAACTATATCGAATGTTTTTCCGGCTTTTGTGTCAGCTTCGAAAATAACTTCGTGAAGTTTTATTTTAAGTTTATTTGCCATTTTTTGAATCTCAGGAAATCATTATTCCGATTCTATTCCAAAATCTGGGGTAAGTTTTAAAACTCGATCGGAGGTTTGGATCTGTTTTTCGATTAAGAATTTCTCTATCTCTGAATTTGGTGTTTCTTCCGGAAGGAGAGAAAATGGGATAAGGAAATCGCAAGTCTTTTTAAACTCAGAACAACCATAAGCCGACTTTCCTTTTTTAAATATTCCATTTCCACATTTAGGACAACGAGCTTTTAATGGTTTTTCTATTCTAATCTCAGTTTCGAAATCTGACTTTAAAAGTGCGATTGTCTCGTTTCCTTGAGCATCTTTAACTAAAGGAACTTTTCGATAATGAATTAGGTTAGCGGCTAACTTACCGTCAACTTTATATTTGTTTACCTCAAATGGTATTTTGAATGAACAACCGTTTAACCACTCCGTACAACCGTAAGCCGATTTTCCTTTTACAATTTTACCAACTTCACATTTAGGGCATTTTAATACCGATGCATGAGGGTTTACCGCCGACACTTCGTGAACAAGATCGTTTACAAGTTTTCTCATTCCGCCAATGAATTCATCCGAACTGAATTCGCCAGCTTCGATGTCTTTCATTTTCTTTTCCCATTGTCCTGTTAGTCTAGGTGACTTCAGTGTAGGGTTGTCGATTAGCTGAATGAGTTTTATGCCAACTTCAGTTGGTAAGATGTTTTTCTTTTTCTTTTCGATGTATTTTCTTCTGAAAAGTGTTTCGATGATATTTGCTCGGGTAGAAGGACGTCCAATCCCGTTTTCCTTCATTAATTGTTTTAACTCTTCATCAGCAACTTCTTTTCCTGCAGTTTCCATTGCTCTTAAAAGCGTAGCTTCTGTGTATGGCTTTGGAGGTGAAGTCTTTTTATTGGCTAACGAAGGTTTATGTGGTCCCGATTCTTCTTTATCGAAATGAGGCAATATCTTATCTTCTTTTGAAGACGATTGTTGCGATTGATAAACAACACGCCAACCTTGATCTAATATTTGCTTTCCTGTTGCTTTAAACTTGAATTTATCAACCTTGGCACTTACGGTGGTATTGGAAACCTTACATTCAGGATAAAAGGCAGCAATGAACCTGCGTGAAATAATATCGTAAATCGCTGCCTCATTACCAGCAACATTTGTAGCGTTAACTCCAGTAGGAATAATAGCGTGGTGATCCGTTACTTTATTATCGTTAAATACCTTTTTACTCTTTTTAATAGGCTTCGCCAGTAAAGGGTCTACTAATGTTTTGTACATCGGCAACCCTTGAAGAATACCTTTGATCTTTGGGTATTGATCTTTAGGTAAATAAACCGTATCAACCCTTGGATAGGAAACAAGTTTCTTTTCATAAAGCGACTGAACTGTATTTAAGGTTTGTTCAGCACTTAACCCAAGTTTCTTGTTGGCTTCAACCTGTAAAGAGGTCAAATCAAATAGGTTAGGAGGGTGCTCTTTCCCTTCTTTAATTTTTATATCCGTAATGGTTAACTGATGTTCTTTAAGGTGATTAAGGAGCTTGTCGGCTTGTGCCTTTTCCTCAATTTTACCTTTTTCGTAAGTAAAAGTTGTGTTCTTGTATTCAGTTTTGATTTCAAAATAAATACTAGGAACAAAGTTTTTAATATCGAAATGACGCTTCACAATCATTGCTAGCGTTGGGGTTTGAACCCTTCCAACACTTAATACCTGTTTGTTTTTACCAAACTTAAGCGTAAATAATCTTGTGGCGTTAATCCCATAAAGCCAATCGGAAATTGCTCTACTTTTTCCAGCTTCAAATAATGGATCGAAATCACTTCCTTCCATTAAGTTTTTAAATCCTGCTTTAATGGCTTCTTCTGTTAGTGAAGAAATCCATAAACGTTTAATTGGAGCTTTGCAACCAGCATGTTGTAATACCCAACGTTGAATTAATTCTCCTTCCTGACCAGCATCGCCGCAGTTTATTACTTCCGTTGCGTTTTGGACTAAGTTTTTGATTTTGTTAAACTGACTTTCAACTCCGGAATCTTTTATGACTTTGATTTTGAATTCGTCTGGTTGGATAGGTAGGGCGTAAAGGTTCCATTTTCGGTAGCCTTCATCATAGTCTCCAGGTTCGTTTAATGTACAAAGGTGTCCAAATGTCCAAGTTACTTGGTAACCATTACCTTCATAGTAACCATCACGACGAGCAGTTGCTCCGATTATTTTGGCAATTTCTCCTGCAACACTTGGTTTCTCTGCTATACAAACCTTCATTGGATCTAAAGCTAAGGCTTTAGAGTTTAAAGTTTAAAGTTTAGAGTTTAAAGTTATCTACAGGTGTTGATATTTATTATGGGAGATGAGGAGATGAGGAGATGAGGAGATGAGGAGATGAGGAGATGAGGAGATGAGGGCCCTTCGACTTCGCTCAGGGTGACGGTGGTGTTTAGGTGCGTCATCCCTGCGCAGGCAGGGATCTAGTTGTTAGGTTCTTTATTAGAATTCCTGAGAATAAAACTAGCCCCATAAATACCCCAATTGTTGGCACTGTTGGGATATCTAGTACAATGGCTAATAGATGTCCAACGATACAGCTGACTACTCCGAAAGAAACTGCAATAGCTAAAAAAGGCTTAAGTTTTCGGGTCAGGATATTGGCGAATGATGCTGGAATAACAAGTAAGCCAATTACCATAATTGCTCCAACGCTATCGAAACTAAATACAATGTCGAGTAATCCAATTTGCACTATGGCGGCACTAAATACAGTTGAAACGCTTGACAGGCTTAATAGGAGGTAGCTCCAGAAAGGTATTGATATCCCTAAGGTTTGGGCGTAATTTTTATCGAAGCTTGATATTTTAAATCCTTTTAATCCGATTAAAATAATTGGAGTAGTAATGAGTGAAATCAATAATAGGTTAAACGTAGGAGTAGGAAATCCTAAGATTTTGGATTCCAATGGCGTGGTATTGATGTCTCCGAATAAAACACAGTCTACATCAATATCTGCATTCTTTGCCTTGCTAGTAATTAAGATGATCCCTATTGCGAATAAAAGTGTGTAGATGATCCCTATTGAGCTGTCTTTTCCGAAGCCTCCAACTCTGTTAAGCCAGTCGATTAGTAAAATAGCAATGATTCCAAAACCACTGGCTCCTAAAAGCATCCAGAAGGAGTTGATTTCGCCTGATATCAAAAAAGCAATAACTATCCCTGGAAGTACTGCGTGAGACAAGGCGTCACCAATTAAACTCATTTTCTTTAAGACAAGGAAGCTTCCCAGTAAACTTGAGTTTATTGCGATTATACAAGCGGTTAATATGATCCAAAAATCAAACATTAGTCTTCGTAGGGTATGTTTTGTTGATGCGGGTCACTGGAAGGTTTTCCCATTTCTTTTAATAATTCGGCTTCTAATGCTGGAGTCATGATGTGCTCAATAGATTCTGCACTTTCGTGAACATGATCGGATTGAATTTGCATGAATTTCTGCATGTATAATTCCCATAATCTATGGACTCTTATAATTCTTTTTGCCTCCGAAATACCTTTCTCTGTTAAAGTCCAAACCGATCCTGCATCTATTACAAGGCCGTTACCCTTTAAAATTCTTAATCCTTTGTTTAATTCAGAAGGAGCAATTGATCTGGAGTTTTGGATTTCCTTCAGGCTTCTTCCTTTTTCAACTTCGTTAGCGTTTTCGCCCAATTTATAAAGCGCTTTTAGTACGTTATCCGAAATCATTTTTTTACTGTTTTGAACAGCTTTTATCCTTCGGGTAATCAATCCTTTTTTAGAGAAAAACGCAGATAAAATTGCAATGGTAGAAAGCACAACTATTATCCATGGACCAGTTGGCATGTCAGGGGATAGGTAAGAAATGAAAACTCCAATAACGCTACTAATAACTGCGAACATTCCTGAAAGGAAAATAGACTTTTTAAAACTGTTGGTCCAGAAGAAAGCAGATGATGCTGGAGTAATGATTAATGCGCTCATTAAAATTATCCCAACTGTCTGAATACCAATTGCTGTGCTAATAATAATTAAACCAGAGATTAAGCCTTGAGTAAGTTTGTCGTTTAGTCCAATTGTAGTAGCAAAACCTTTATCGAACAATGCAATTTTGAAGTGCTGATAGAAGAGAGGTATGATTGCTAAAACAATGGCACACATCACGCCGAAAACATACAAATCAGAACTAATAATTGTAGCTGCTTTTCCGAATAAAAAATCTGATAATCCGCTTTGATTACTGTTGCCAGAATGTTGAATAATATTTAGCAGAATAACACCAACACTAAAAAGTACAGAAAGCGTAATTGCAATAGCCGCATCCTTTTTTATTCGAGAGGATTTAGCGATCCAATCCACAAGGTATACTGCAACAGTTCCGGCTGTCATTCCACCAGCAATTAAGTAAATTGGGTTTTTAACTCCTGATAGCATGAACCCGATACAAATACCTGGAAGAATAGAGTGGGAGACCGCATCCACAATTAATGCTTTTTTGTTTAGTACAACCAAAACTCCAACGATTCCGCAAGTAAAGGAAAGCATCAGTGTCCCTAGCAATACACTGTTAATGTTAGCATCCTGAAAAGAAAAGAATTCTATGAAGCTTTCCCAAAAGTTCATTACGACTCTCTGATTGGAAATTGTTTCTCTTTAAAAATCTGACCGATTTGCTCCAGCATACTTAGGTTTCCACCGTAAGTGTTTTGAAGTGTTTCAGTGGTAAAGACTTCCTGAATTGGTCCGCTGCCGACGATTCTTTTGTTGATTAGTACCATCCAGTCGAAATAGTCCATTGCAGATTGTAAATCATGGTGAACTACAAAAATTGTTTTTCCTTCTTTTTGCAATTCTAAAAGAATATCGACTATAGCCTTTTCACTGGCCATATCAACACCAGCGAAAGGTTCATCCATGAAATATAAATCTGCTTCTTGTGCCAAAGCTCTTGCAATAAATACTCTTTGTTGTTGTCCTCCTGAGAGTTCCGAGATATGTCTGTCGGCAAAATCAAGCATCTTTACTTTTTTAAGAGCTTCTATGGCTATCTGCTTGTCTTCTTTATTTAATCGCTTAAATAGACTCTTCTTACCGTACCGTCCCATTTCAACAACGTCAAGCACGGTTGCGGGAAAATCCCAATCAACCGATTCCTTTTGGGGGACGTATGCAACTTTATGACGAACCTTCTTTAATGAATCATTAAATATCTTAACAAAACCGCTTGAAGTAGGGATAAGTCCCATGATGGATTTAAGTAGTGTAGATTTACCAGCTCCATTTGGTCCGATAATTCCAACCATTTTGCCCTTAGGAATACTGAAGTCGACGTTCCATAAAACAGGCTTATTGTCATAAGCAACTGTTAAATCATGTACTTCTAATATAGGATTGTCTACTTGCTTAATCATTTACTTAAACCGCTAACTATGGTGTTAGTATTTTTTTGAATCATTTTGATGTAAGTATCAGCGCCACTTTGAGTGTCACCTAATCCATCACTGTATAATGTTCCGCCGATTTTAAGGTCTAAACCTTTTCCTTGGCAACCCTCAATAACCGATTGGATGTTTTTCTCGGAAACTGAATTCTCCACAAAAATTGCGGGTATACCTCTTTCTACAATGAAATCAGTTAGCTCAGTAATTCCTCTAATTGAAATATCAGAAGCCGTTGAAATTCCTTGAACACCCTTAACTTCAATGTTAAATAGCCTTCCGTAGTATCCAAATGCATCATGAGCAGTTATCAGCACTCTTGAAGAATCCGGGATTTGATCGATTGATGCTTTAACTTTTCTTTCCAATTCGAATAACTCATTAGTATAGGAGGTGGTTGCAGAATCAATATAAGTTTTAGCAGCAGGGTATTTAGCAGAGAATTGTTTTCCTGCTAATTGAATAGAGGTAGCAAAAAGGTTTACATCATGCCAAAAGTGCGGGTCGTGTGCAGAACCAAATTCGGCTGTTTTTCTTAACCTCTCCTCAGGAACAATGTCACCTAAGCTAATTACAAAACTATTTTTTCCAATTTCTGTAATGGCATCAATTAGATTTGATTCAAAATGAATTCCATTATAAACAATGGCATCCGCGGCCATCATATCCTTCATTTCTGAGGTCTTACTCTTGTAGGTATGAGGGTCAACACCAGGTCCCATTAAGGCTTTAACTTCAAAATCAGGAGGGAGGATGTTGGTGATAGCATCTGCAATAACTCCGGTTGTACATAGTACTTGGGTTTTATTCGAATCAGTAGATTTAGATTCTTGAGCTCCGCAGCTAACTAACGCCGCAATTCCAACTATCGCAATTGTGTTTTTTATCAACTTCATCTTAATTTTCTTTCGACACGTTTAAGTTTTGAGCAACCAATTCAGAGAAGGTTAGCTCAGTATCTTTGTTAATTTTAACTTTCAATGATTTATCAAACTTGAAATAATCTAGTATTTCAATTGAGGATCCAAGTTTAAGATTGATTCCATCTAAGTATCTCAAAAATTCCTTAGAATCTTCTGATACTCCTATAAGGATAGACTTTTCACCAATCGTTAATTCGTTTAGTTTATATTGATTTAGCTCAGGGAACTTACCGTTTTTATCAGGGATTGGATCTCCGTGCGGATCAGTTTTAGGGAAGCCTAAATGTTCGTCTAATTTATCAATTAGCTTGGGGGATTTAATGTGCTCTAATTGCTCTGCAATTTCATGGATTTCATCCCAGCCAAACTTTAGCTTTTCAACTAAGAAAACCTCCCATAAACGGTGTTTTCTAATAACATGTAAAGCAATATCCTCTCCTTCGCTAGTTAATGTGGTTCCTTGGTATTTTACATAGTTAACCAAACCTTTGTCGGCTAGTTTTTTAACCATATCCGAAACAGAGGAAGCCTTTGTAGAAAGCTCTTCTGCAATGGAGTTTGTGGAAACACCCTGCTTAGTAGGTCCGCTTAACTTAAATATTGCTTTTAAATAATCCTCGGTAGTACTTGTTTGCATACGCTTTGGAATTTAGACAAAGATAAAACAAATTTAGGCTTGTCTAAATACCATGTTTGGGGTAATCGAAAATAGAGGGCTTTTTCTCCCCTCAGTCCTGCGTACAACTCCCCTTGCGTGGAGCGTTTCAGTTTTACTTTGTAAATTGAAATTTGGTATAAGCCGCCAATCGCGCAGTCCTTCGACTCCGCTCAGGATGACCCAGCGCGCCATGTCACCCTGAGCGGAGTTGAAGGGCGGGTGTGGGCAATCTTATAGCTCATCAATCTCTTTCTGTTTCTTCTTAGTGAGTTTCGCTTTTACAGCTTCGTATGAGTTGGAAACTAACTCTTTTATCAAGGAATCAGGAACTAATTCTATATCCTGAATTTGAACCCATTGCTTTTTTGCTAAATACGGGGCTTGTTTGAAATTGTCGTCTTCGATTAATTCGAAAAAGGTTTCTTCATCTACTTTTACTGAACATCTTGTAGGAATTGCATCAGCAGAAGAGAGTACGAAAATCTTTTCTGCAACCATAAAAACTAGGTTAACTTCCCATTTTATTTCTTCGGAGGTTCCTTTAAGGGAAAGAGCATAGTTGCGGAGTTCTTCGATGTTCATGGTGTGAAAATATGAAAGACAAAATACAGGAGAGAAAAACCAGGATTAATTTTGTATTTCGTCTTTTGTCTCTTGTCTTTTATTTTTTAACGTCCCATTAATAATCATAACCGCTAAAACGCCTAATACCATACCAATCATAGTATGCCATTCAATAACTTCACCAAGTGTAAAATAAGAGGTTAAAACAGCGCTCACTGGGACCAGGAAAATAAATGTGCTTGCTTTTTCGGCGCCAATAACTGTTGTGGCTGATAAATAGGTAACTGTCGCAAAGCTTGAATTGATTATTCCAAAGAAGGCCATGTTCCACCAGAATAATGAATCGGCATTTCTAAAGATGTTTATTACATCCGAGAAATCTACAAAAGGAATCATTAAAACAGGTACAGTTAAATGTAGCCAAAAGCTAAAAACAATTGGGTGAGTGTAAGGCTTTGAGAAAGAAGTCATTTTACTCATTAATGCCCAAAGGAGGGAGGCTGCAATGAAAAGCAGATTTCCTGGGGCAAAAATAGCTTCCGAATTATCCCAAATTTTTAAAAGAAAACTTCCACCTAGTAAACCAAGGGCCAGACCAAGTAATTCCATTTTTTTAGGAACTACTTTACTTAGGATTAAACCTATTAAGAAGGCAAATAAGGGATTAGTAACTGTAACTAAAACTCCAGCGGCTCCTGCGTTTCCTAATTGTAAACCTCTGAAAAAAGAAGTTGTGTATAGTCCCAAAAATATCGAAGCCCCGAATAGGTACTTTAATCCGGCTTTTTTTATTTCGAACCGCAGTCCCATTAGTTTAACTGTTGGAAGAAGCATTAGAATTACAACAAAGAATCTGATGAAAGCAACAGATAACGCATCTCCATAGCGGCCCATCACCTTGGCGGAAGACCAGCTTATTCCCCAGATAACCATGCTGATACATACTAGGATTAGAAGTATGGTATGTTTGCGTTTTGTTTTCATATTTTTTTATCGCACACAGAGTCTGAGGAGTATGAAGAGAACTTATGGTTTTAAAACTCTTTAGAATCTTTGGATTCTGTGTGCGAAAATAAATCAAGCACGTCATTCTGAAGGAGGAACGACTGAAGAACCTCAACTATTGTTTGACGTTATGACTTGAGATCCTTCAATCGTTTCTGCGTCACTCAATCAGGATGACGAACTAGAGCTAATCAAATAGGCAAATCCTGAGACTCTGATTGCATTAAACTTTTAACCTTGTTTAAATCTGATTGAGAACCGTAGAAAAGTTCTAAGAAATCTGGATCATCTTTTAGGGTCAAGAGTTTATCTTCATTTAATACTTTATTGATACCTTGAAGAATCAGGTTGGCATTAATTTCATCTTTTTTATTTTCAGGATATACGAAAACTGCCTTATTGTAACCAATGATTAAAATAGAGTAGGTGTTGTTATCAAACTCAGATTTGAAAACTAGATTCTTGGCCTCCCCACTCAGTTGATTTTTAATTCCATTTAAAATAAAGTCGTATTTAATCGGCGTTTGCGCTGCCCATTTATCAATTGAAACCAACTTGTTGTTGTAATGCAATATGTTTTTAACTAAACTGTTTTTCCCTTGATAAACTTCATTGGTTTTTACTTGCTTTAAAGTGGCATGATCGATTGAGTCTGTTACCTTTAGAGCAAATAAGTCTAAAACAATTTCTTCATATGTTTCCGGAGCTGGTTTTGGTTGATTAGCACTTCTTTGCAATTTTGAAATCAAATTTTTGTCTTTTAAATATCGATCTGCCTCGAGTAGGTAATGTTTACATCCCATTTTAGAGAATATGTAGTTGATCTTTTTGCCAACTTCTGGACTCATATACTTATGCTTAGCTAGCATTTGTAAAGTTCGAACAGGAATAATAGAATCTGCTTGCATCCCATAAACTAGTGGAATAGCGGGAAGAGTCTTTAAAAACATCTTGCGATTTCCTAGTTGTTTGAGTAGTATTGATTTTGCTCTTCCGTCTTTAGCATTTACCAAGTTTTCAAAAACTTGGTAAATCATCACACCTTGTTTTAAACAAACATTATGAACCGTTTTGGCTTTTTTACCGCCGTTTTGTAACATCATTTTCAAATAAGAAGCGGCAATTTCACTTCTGTCTTCCTTCTGAGTAAGGGTTGAGATATCCTTAGGTGTAACCCATTTAGATTTGTAGGCAAGAAGCGCTGCAGTAATTGCTTTATCCTTAATTAGACTGTCTTTTGAGTTTGAAAACTGTCGCAATCCAAAAATAATATCTTCTTGTAAGTCCTTAGAAATTTTCTTTCTTTTGATTTGATCAGTAACATCGGTTAAAACTTCCATGTTTTTTCCTTTTCTCCCGATCCAGTAAAAGTATTTCGCTTTGTATTTTTCCTGGCCGTTTTTAAATCGATCAACAAAAGCGGCTTCGTAGTTCAATCCTAATATCCCAATAGCCTTCATAGCTTGGCGCTCGATAGTTGTATCGTTTAACAAGCTCATTAAGTTGGTTTTAATAGACTCAGAATTTAATGAATATTTAATCGGTTTAAATTGTATGAATTCATTTAGGAAAGTTTCTATTTCCTCATATTTTTTAGAAGTTAAAAGGCTGTTAATCGAATCGTAAGCCAAAGAATCATACTCAGCCAATCGCATAGCTAATGATAGTGTGTCTAAACGATCCCTTTCAGCAGCCTCTTGTTCTGCTTTGATCTGATTTTTAAGCTCGGCCACCTTTTCAAAATCTGTGATGGCTTCTATTTGTGGTTGTTCTTTTATTACCTCTGTTTTAACTTCCTTAATTACTTCAGAAAGTTTAACAGGTTTCTTTTCTTCTGTACACGCAAACACAGCAAAACACACGAATAATGCAACTACTGAATTTTTCATATGTAGGGATTTTAGTAAGTAAATCATTTTAGTTCTATATCGTTTTACTTGGCAGAGAGTCAAAAGGTTATAATTCACTACTTTATGGTTCATAACTTTAACCAATTAGAAGGCTGTTTTAAAAGGTCTTTATTTCGTATTTTTGCACTTCAATTCTATTGAAAATGGACGTTCAGAAATTAAAAGAATTACAAGGGAAGTTGGAAGGTGAGTTACATTACGACGAAGTAATGAGAACTCTTTATGCTACAGATGCCTCAGCGTATCGTGAAATGCCATTGGCTGTAGCTATACCAAAAACAGAAAATGATTTATTTGAGCTAGTAAATTTTGCCCGCGAAAACGGATCGTCCATTATCCCAAGAACAGCAGGTACGTCTTTAGCTGGTCAGGTAGTAGGAAATGGAATTGTAGTTGATGTTTCGGTGAATTTTAGAGAAATTCTTGAAATTAATAAAGAAGAGCATTGGGTTAGAGTTCAACCTGGTGTTATTCGTGATGATTTAAATAAGTTCTTAGCTGATTACGATTTATTCTTCGGACCAGAGACTTCTACATCAAGTAGATGTATGATTGGAGGAATGGTTGGAAATAACTCTTGTGGTGCACGTTCTGTAATTTATGGTTCTACTAGAGATCACTTGTTAGAAGTTACTGCAATTCTTGCAGATGGAACTAAGGTTGTATTTAAAGATTTAACTCCTGAGGAGTTTTTAAATAAAGCCAATGGAAGAGGTGTTGCTGGAGAAGTTGAGAATCAAATTTACTTTGACATCCGTGAGATGTTGAAGAACGAGGAGAACAGAGAAGAGATAGCTAGAGAATTTCCAAAGAAATCAATTCCAAGAAGGAACACAGGTTATGCAATCGATTTATTATCGGATTCACAACCATTCGATATGGAAGGAGAGCCGTTTAACTTTTGTAAGTTAATTGCCGGTTCGGAAGGGACCCTGTGCTTGATTACTGAAATCAAAATTAACTGTGTGCCAGTTCTTCCTAAAAATGTGGCCATGATGTGTCCGCATTTTGAAACCATTGATGAATCATTAAAAGGAACATTAGTCGCACTGAAGCACAATCCATCTCAGGTTGAGTTAATGGATGATATTGTACTGGAGTGTACTAAATCGAATATTGAACAAAGAGCTAATAGGGTTTTCGTTAATGGAGATCCTAAGGCACTTTTAATGGTTGAGCTACATAGAGATTCAAAAGAAGAACTGGATCAAGCATTAAAAGATTTAGAAGCTAGTTACAAGGAAGTTGGTTTGGGTTATGATTTTCCAGTACTATATGGATCAGATATTAGTAAGGCTTTAACATTAAGAAAAGCTGGTTTAGGTTTGTTAGCAAACATCCCAGGTGATGATAATGCTGCGCCAGTAATTGAGGATACTGCAGTTGATGTTCAGGATTTACCAGAGTTTATTGCTGAGTTCAATGTAATCATGGAAGGATACGGACAAAAATGTGTGCACTATGCTCACGCAGGAAGTGGAGAGATTCACTTACGTCCGGTATTAAACATGAAAACTCAAGAAGGTCACGACTTATTTAGAAAGTCGGCCGAAGATATTGCTGCTCTTGTAAAGAAATATAGAGGTTCATTAAGTGGTGAGCATGGTGATGGTAGATTAAGAGCTGAGTTTATAGAGCAAATGGTTGGAAGTAAAAACTACCAATTATTAAAAGATGTGAAGAAGAGTTGGGATAAGGATAACATTTTCAATCCAAACAAGATTGTTGATGCTCCACCAATGGATACTAGCTTAAGATATAAGCCTGGACAAGATACTCCTGACTTTAAAACTGAGTTCTCTTTTGAAAAGAATGAAGGGATCTTAAGAGCTGCAGAATTGTGTAATGGTTCAGGAGATTGTAGAAAGAGTGAATTGAGTGGGGGGACAATGTGTCCATCGTTTATGGCTACTAAAAACGAAAAGCATACAACAAGAGCGCGTGCAAACATCATGCGTGAGGTGTTGACTAACTCTACAAAAATCAATAAGTTCGATAGTAAGGAAATCAAAGAAGTGATGGACTTATGTTTGAGCTGTAAAGGTTGTAAGAAAGAATGTCCGTCGAATGTAGACGTAGCAAAGTTGAAGGCTGAGTTCTATGAGCAATACTTCAAGGATAATCCAGTTCCATTAAGAACAAAGATTATTGCTAATGTTAACAAGACAAATAAATTAGGTGCTATCGTTCCTGGTATTTATAATTTTGTGAACGGAGAGAACTTATTAGGAAATATGATTAAAGGATTTACTGGTTTCGCTAAACAAAGACCAATTCCTAAAATCGCATCAGAAACGGTTCAGAAGTTTTACAATAAGCACAAAGCAAATAACTTCGGATTCCCAGCTCCAACTAAAGGAAAGGTAATCTTTTTTACAGATGAGTTCACCAACTACAACGATGAGCATGAAGGGAAAATTGCGATTAAGACATTAGCTAAGTTAGGCTATGAGGTAATTGCTCCAAAAGTTCAGGAAAGTGGGAGGACTTGGTTGAGTAAAGGTTTGGTGTCCAAAGCCAAGAAACCAATTATTGAGAACATCAATATCCTAAAAGGTTTGGTTTCTGAAAATGCTCCTTTAATAGGTATAGAACCAAGCTCGATTTTAATATTTAGAGATGAGTATTTAGATCTTACAACTGGTGAAGATCATGAAGCTGCTAAAAAGATTGCTGATAATACATTACTATTAGATGAGTTCTTAGGGAACTTAGTAGAAAAAGGAGAGTTGACTGAGGATATGTTTACTGAGGAGGAGCAATTGATTAAATTACATGGTCATTGCCACCAAAAGGCGCTTTCAAGCGTTGTACATACAAAGAGAATGCTATCGATTCCAAAAAACTATAAGGTGCATAATATTCCAAGTGGATGTTGTGGAATGGCTGGAAGTTTTGGGTATGAAAAAGAACATTACGATGTAAGTATGGCCGTTGGTGAGTTAGTATTATTTCCAACGGTTAGAAAGCAGCCTAAGGATGTGGTAATCGCAGCTCCTGGAACTTCTTGTAGACATCAAATTAAGGATGGTACTGGTAGGAAAGCACTGCATACAATCGAAGTATTCTACAACGCTTTAAAATAATGAATGCAATTGTAGTAAGTATTGGTGATGAGTTATTGATTGGTCAAACAATTAACACCAATGCTGGATGGATGGGAGCCGAGCTTAACAAGATTGGTGTTGAGGTTACAGAGGTGCTGACTATCTCCGATAAAAGAGAAGCTATTGAACAAGCCATGGAGTATGGAGAGTCCAAAGCTAATATTGTTCTTATCACTGGAGGTTTAGGACCGACTAAAGATGATATTACCAAAAAGGTTTTTGCTGAATATTTTAACGCTCCTCTAATTGAGAATAAAAGAGCTTTAGAGAATGTAGAGGGATTCTTCAAGCGTTATAACCGACCAATGCTTCCAGTAAATAAATTACAGGCTTTGGTTCCAGCAGGTTCTCAAATGCTTTTAAATAAAGCAGGGACGGCACCAGGAATGTGGATGGAAAACGAAAATGCTGTTTTTGTGAGTATGCCTGGCGTTCCTAGCGAGATGCGATACCTGATGGAGAATGAAGTTCTACCTAGATTAAAGAAGGAATTCAAACTGCCGGTTATAGTTCATAAAACCATTATGACTCAGGGCGTTGGAGAATCCTACATTGCCGATGAAATTGAGGATATAGAAGATGGTTTGCCAAACTATATAAAGCTGGCTTATTTACCTTCTCCTGGATTAGTGAAATTGAGATTAAGCGGTAAGGGGGAAGATGCGGAAAAACTAGAAGAAGAAATCGAATCAATTTTTGATAAAATCGAATCTAGAATTAAGGAGGCTATTTTTTCTAGAAAAGAAAGTTCTTTGCAGGAGGTTATTGGAGAAAAGTTAAAGGAAAAAGGTTTAACTATTTCAACTGCCGAATCTTGCACAAGCGGGGCTTTGGCTGCAAGGATAACATCTGTGCCAGGTTCTTCTGCTTATTTTATAGGAAGCGTAGTAGCGTATTCCAATGAAGTGAAAAATAAACAACTTGGAGTTCCTCAGGAAACTTTAAATGAATTTGGTGCAGTAAGTGAAGCTACTGTTAGAAAAATGGCTATTGGAGCCAAAAAGTTGTTTGGGACAGATTATGCTATTTCAACCTCAGGGATTGCAGGTCCAGATGGAGGGACAGAGGAAAAACCAGTTGGGACGGTTTGGATTGCAGTCGCTGGACCAGAAGGAGTTTTAGCAGAGAAATTTCAAATGGGAAGAGGAAGAGAAAGAGTAGTTGCTAAAACAATTTTAACCAGTTTAGGTTTGCTTTTGAAATTATTACGTTAAAATTTTACAATCTTTCAAGCAACTAAAACAGTTTTGTTGTGTCTTTTCGTAAATTCACATTATGATTAGACTGCCACTAATATTAATGCTAATTTCTAGCATTTCATTCGCTCAAGTTGAGTTTAAAACCCCTAAGCCTGTTGCTCCTAAGAAATCAATTAAAACACCAACAGATTTTGGTGTTGTTGAATCATTAGGAAGTATAAAAGAAAAAGCTAAGCCTTTTTACAGAAAGCACAAGGTTGTTCCAAACAAAAAAAGACGTTTTGAATATACGAATGCAGAAGCATTACCGAAAAAAGAAGATCCGGTAAGGCAGATAGGGCGAATGAGAACGCCAAGTATAACTCCACTTAAATCATGGGAAGGAATGGATGAGGCATCTCAAGGTGTATCTCCTCCAGATCCAAGTGGAGCTGCAGGAAAGAATCATTATATCCAAATGGTTAATGTTGCGATGGAGATTTTTGACAAAGATGGAAATAACCTTTGGGGACCTTCTTCTTTATCGTCAGTTTTTCCAGGAAGTGGAGATGACGGTGATCCAATTGTTATGTACGATCAATTTGCTGATAGATGGTTTATTAGTCAGTTTCAAACTTCTGGAAATAAAATATTAATTGCTATTTCACAAACTGCTGATCCCCTTGGGAGTTGGTATTATTATGAATATTCATTTGATGAATTCCCTGATTATCCAAAGTTTTCTATTTGGGGAGATGGTTATTACATGACAGCGAATATGGGGGTTCAAAACGCAGTTTGTTTTGAGAGAGATAAGATGATTGCCGGAGATCCTTCAGCAAGGATGGTAGCCTTAACATTCCCTGATATGGTAACAAATGGATTCTTCAGTGCTTTACCAGCACATGCAAGTGGAGAGACATTGCCAACTGATCATATTAACTTCTTTTATTTTGAAGATGACGGATGGGCAGGTGGAATTGATAAGATTAAAGTTTGGGAAATGAGAGTTGACTGGACGGATCCAGATGCTTCAACTATTTCAGTAAAACAAGAAATTCCAGTATCTCCTTTTAATACTGAATTTGATGTTGTTAACTGGGAGGATTTAAGTCAGCCTGGAACATCTCAAAAGATCGATGCGGTTCCAAATGCTTTCATGTACATGGGGCACTACCGATCATTTAGTGGTTATGGTGCAATTACACTTTGTAAAACAGTAGATGTTGACTTATCCTCTAATATTCAATCAGGAATTAGATGGTATGAGTTAAGAAAAACTACCGACACTTGGACGCTGCATCAAGAAGGGACTTTTTCTCCAGATAGTGATAGTAGATTTTTGGGGAGTATAGCTTTGGACCGACAAGGGAATATTGGTTTAGCCTATTCAATTACAAGTACAAGTACTTTTCCAAGTTTAAAATTCACAGGAAGAAGAAAAGAAGATGCAACAGGAATAATGACTGTTTCTGAATCTGATGCTTTCAATGGAACGGGTTCACAAACAGGTAATGTGCGTTTTGGTGATTACGCTCAAATGACTGTTGATCCTGTTGATGGATTAACATTTTGGTATACTGGAGAATATATTGGAAACTCTGGATGGGAAACTGGAATATTTAGTTTTAAAATGGGAACTGAGGAAGATTTTGATATTGGTTTGGTTGAGCTGATTAATCCAGTTAGTGGGATTTTAACTTCGTCGGAGCCCATTACTGTTTTGGTGAAAAATTACGGCGCTAACATGCTTTCTAATATTCCAATTAGTTACAATTTAGATGGGGTCGTTATGAATGAAATTATTACAGGTCCCTTAAATTCTGGCGATACACTTTATTATACATTTGATGGTAAAGGAGATTTTAGTGTAGCTGGTGACAAGGATTTAACTGTTTATAGCTCCTTAGGTACTGATGAGTTTATTGGGAATGACACATTGAAAAGTGTTATTTCCACAGCTTTTGCATTAGATGCTGGTGTTACACAAATAGTTTCCCCAGTTTCTGGAATTGGATTAGGAGAGGAGGACTTAACTGTTACAGTTAAAAATTATGGATCAACTACTTTGAGTGAAATTCCATTGGTTTTTGAAATTGATGGAGTGATTTTAAGGGATACGCTGAGAGAAACACTTTCTTTTGGAGAAACTACAAATTTCACATTTGAAGCTAAAGGAGATTTTTCTGAAGTGAAAACATTTCAATTAACTGCATATTCTAATCTCGTAGGGGATATGAAAAATTTGAATGATACATCAAAGGCAAGTATTAGTAACTCTAATTGTAATCCTACTTCAGACTGTACCTTTGGTGACAATATTGTTGAAGTGTCGTTAAACGACTTATACAATACATCCGAATGTTCTTTTACTGGTTATGAGGATTTTACTAATTTTAAAGCGACTCTTAAG
>JAYPYW010000058.1:0-19535 GCA_038154685.1 Flavobacteriales bacterium
CACTTACATTACGAGGTGATTAGGAATAACAAAAAAATTGATCCTGCACACTTCTTCTTCAATGATCTTCATTATGATCAGTTCCAAGAAATGGTAAAGATTTCTACTGAAATTAATACTTCACTTGATTAACCTTCAGAAAAAGTCCTATATTAGTTGCTACTAAACTATTTGGTGTGGGATTCAAGGAATACGACTCTTTAAAACTTTATTTTTCAATTGGTGAAGCTGCAGAAATTTTAGATGTAAACACATCTTTAATTCGATTTTGGGAAAAAGAATTTCCAATATTAAAGCCTAAGAAAAATAAAAAAGGGAATCGGCAGTTCACAAAGGATGATATTGAAAACCTTAAGATGATTTACCACTTAGTGAAAGAAAGAGGTTTCACACTTCAAGGAGCTAAAGAAAAGTTAAAAAAGGGAAAAACTACAACTAAGAAAGAAGTTGATATTGTTGAGTCCTTAGAAAGGGTTAAAGGTTTCTTACTTGACCTTAAAAAAGAGCTTTAATCAAGAGCCCCAATCCAGAAACAACCATCATCCAAACAAATAACTGATGAAACAGTTTTGAGGATATTTTCTTCAAAATATTCTTTCCAATAACATTACCTAAAGTAATTCCTGAGCCAAGGGCTACACCACACCACCCTAATTCGGAATTCATAATCCCAATCCAAACATAACTACTTACCTGCAAAACCCCAATGAAAAAAGAGTTTGCAGTTTTTGTAGCAATTAGCGCCTCTTTTTCTAGTCCTGCGTTTAAGTAAAAAGGATTGAGTACAGGGCCCAAACCACCTGTAAGCGTTCCCAAAAACCCAACAAGCAAACCTAAAGGTGCAAAGTGCCATTCTTTAACCTTAAAAGACCTTTTCTTTTTCCCGAAATTGTATTGGAACAATGTGCTAACAAGAAACACCCCAATTATAATTTGAAACCAGAATTTGGGAATAGTGATGAATAATAAACTAGCTAGGAAAACACCAATTACTGCAGGAAGAATATAATACAGACTCATTCTCCACACAATATGCTTCCAGAAGAGAATTAACCTCACTGGCCTACCAATAGAAACACCTAGATTTAAGATTGGTGCGGTTAAATTTGGGCCTAACCAAAAATTCAAAATCGGCAGTAATGTCATCGCCCCTCCTCCACCAGTTATGGTTGATACGGTGAAAGAACTAACCCCTAGAAAAAATAGAATTACTAAAACTTCAAAATCAGTCATCAGATTTCTTTGTCTGATCTGCGGCTATCATACCAGACATGATTTGTTCCTGTAAATCTGAAACTGAAGAGGGATTCGGGTTCACAAAAATAGTATTGGCTCCCTTCTCTCCTAATTTTGCCATTGTATCGTAATGTTGAGTCATGTACAACATGCTCATTACAGTGGCCCCAGAAACTTCATTACCTAAAGCAGTTTTAACTTCCTCAATAGAATCTTTTATACCTCTAGCAATAGCAGTTCTTTGATTAGCAATACCTTCACCTTGTAATTTTTTACTTTCTGATTCCGCCTCGGCTTTCTTGATCGCCATGATTTTCTCAGCCTCAGCTTTTTCTTTAGCCGCCTCCTTTAATCTTTTCGCTGCATTTATCTCATTCATGCTATCCTTTACTTTCGGATCAGGATTAATATCAGTGACTAAAGCATTTAAAATATGGAAACCAAATTCACCAATAGTTTCTTGAAGGTCACCCTTAATACCTTTTGCTATTTCATCCTTTTTAGAGAATACGTCATCAAGGATTAATTTAGGCACTTCACTCCTTACATTATCGTAAACATATGAGCGAATTTGTTGCTCTGCATTGTTAAGTTCGTAATAAGCCTTTCTTATTTGGTCTTTATTATCAATGATATAGTATTGAATTGAAACCTCAACTAATACAAAAACATCATCGTGAGTTTTTGTTTCAATGCTAACAGGAAGTTCTCTTGTTCTTAAATTTAAGAGTCCAACTTTACTATCTAAAACTGGAATTTTAAAGTTTAACCCAGCTGTTCTAATAGAATGGAATTTACCTAAACGCTCTATTACTATTGCCGTTTTTTGTTTTACAACAAATAAAACTCCAAATAAAAAAACTACAATAACAGCACCAGTTATAACTAACGGTAATAAACTTGAATAATCTTGCATGATGATAAAATTAACTTTTAATTAAATTACCAAACAGATTTTAAATAACAAATATAAAAATGAAAAAAATCAGTTAAAATAAACCATTAATCTCGGCATCAATCTTGCTGATTACCTCACCTAAATCTTCTGGGTTATCATTAAAATGGTTAGCATCTACATCGATGATTAAAAGCTTTCCTTCATTATACTCTGAAATCCAAGCTTCGTAACGCTCGTTTAATCTGTTCAAATAATCTAAACGAATAGAAGTTTCATATTCTCTCCCTCTCTTTTGAATATTGTTAACTAAGTTAGGTACGCTAGAACGTAAATAAATTAATAAATCTGGCGCTTTAACTAAGCTATTCATTAAATCGAAAAGACTAACATAATTGTCGAAATCTCTTTTCGACATTAAGTTCATTGCATGAAGATTAGGCGCAAAAATATAAGCATCTTCATAGATAGTTCTATCCATGATCACATCCTTCCCGCTTTCACGGAATTCCATGATTTTGTTAAAACGGTTTTGCAAAAAGTAAATCTGAAGATTGAATGACCATCTTTGCATATCCTCATAAAAGTCGTTTAAATAAGGATTATCCTCAGTATCCTCGAAATGAGCTTCCCATCCATAATGTTTAGCTAACAATGAAGTTAAAGTGGTTTTACCTGACCCAATGTTCCCTGCTACAGAAATCTGCATAATCGTTTAATTTTATAAAAAATCTACTAGTACGTTCTATAAATTGAGCCTTGAGAAGACTCATTATTTTTTGCTAAGACCGTAAATATAAAGTTTTTCCTGAGTTAGCAAGTATAATTGCGACTTGTAATACGCAAAATCCTTAATATTTTTTTGTGGAAGTGCTAATTTTTGCTCGGAATGAAATAGTAAATCCCTTTCAACCAATGAATCATTCTTAACATACCACAGTTTGTTCTCAGCTGAATAAAAGTTAGACTTAAACTGTGTTTGAATTGTTTGAACGTAGGATCCGAAAAAATCAAACTCCATTAACCCTTTAACTGAATCGTTAACATAAACTTTGTCACCTATTTCTTTTAATCTGATTGGTGACCAATTTTGATGTGTTATATTGATTAAATTCCCTGAATTTGAAAGTACATTCATTTTAGGATCTAACTTCTTAAGTGCCTGCTCGTCTTGATCGAAAACCCAGAAATTATTATCTCTACTCATGCCGATCGCTTCAACCAAAGGTAAATTAGCATCGTCTAAATTCAATTCAGCAACAGATGGAGATAAGGTTTTATCTAAGAATTGAACTGCATTTAAACCTTGATTAAAAGTTAAAATTTTAAGTGAATTTTGAGGCGCTACAAAATCTACTTCTGCAGACTTGATATCAAAGGTAAAAGTGGTATCAAACTCAGCATTTAGTTTAATCAAATGCTTTTGTTTGTTAATTAAATAAACACTACCGTGCTCATCAACTTCAACAAAAGAAAACTCTCCTAAAACCTCTTTTTTCAAATCCCATGAATCATCTGGTAATGCTAAAAATGCTAATATGAGTACAATTAATTGTTTCAACTTTTAAAACTTAATACACCTTCTACAAACTTACGTTCATTATTTAAACGAGGCACTTTATTTTGCCCGCCTAATTTCCCTTTACTTTTTAACCAATTGTAAAACGTCTGTTTGGGCACTGGTATTATTTGCGGGGGTCCCAAAATCATATCATTAAACCTCTTTGCTTCATAATCTGAGTTTAAAGTCTTCAATGCATTATCCAAAACTTCAGCAAAGTAGTTTATATTAACGGGCTCTTTCTCAAACTCCACCACCCACTCATGACAGCCACTTCCTTCACTCACTAAAAACTGTGGAGCAGCAGTCCATTCATTTATTACAGAATCAGTTTTTTCACAAGCTATTTTAATTGCTTTATTAGCATTATCAATCATAAGCTCTTCTCCAAATGCATTGATGAAGTGTTTAGTCCTTCCAAATATTCTAATTCTGTATGGGTTTATTGATGTAAATTCAACTGTATCTCCTAATTGATAACGCCACAAACCAGCATTAGTGGATATTACAACAGCATATTTCTCACCAACTTTCACATCAGACAGTGAAACTGTAGTAGGATTATCACTATCCCAGTCCGATTGAGGAATAAATTCATAAAAGATTCCATAATCAAGCATTAATAGAAAATCTGATACATCTTTTTCAAATTGTATTCCAAAAAAACCTTCACTAGCATTGTAAGTTTCCAAGTAATTCAATCTCGGTGCCATTTCCTTAAATCTATCTCGAAAAGGATCAAAATTTACAGCCCCATGCATATACAATTCCAAGTTTGGCCATACTTCATGTAAATTTTTAGCACCTGTTTTTTGTAACACTCTTTCAAATAAAATTTGAGTCCAAGAAGGTACACCTGAAATAGAAGTAATATTTTCTTTAATGACTTTATCTGCCATCTTCTCGATTTTCTCTTCCCAATTATCCATTAAAACAATATCCTTTCCCGGAGCCTGTTGTCTTGTAACCCAAAAAGGTAAATTAGAAATTAATATTGCAGAAAGATCGCCCGTTAAAGAACCGTTTAGGGGATTCATCTGACTACTCCCCCCCATCATTATAGTCTTTCCTGTGAAAACCTGGGTATCTGGGTACCATGTGCAATAGATCGAAAGCATATCTTTCCCCCCTTTGTAGTGACAGTCAAACAAGGACTCCTCTCCTACAGGGATGAATTTACTCTTATCATCTGTGGTTCCCGAAGATTTTGCAAACCATTTAATGTCAGAAGGCCACATGATATTTTTCTCTCCATCTTTAGTCCTTTCAATATCATGCTTGATAGAATTATAGTTTTGAAGCGGAATTGCAGCTCTAAAATCCTGGTAAGAACGTATTTCGTTAAATTTATACCTCTTACCCCACTCAGTATCTTTGGCTTTAGCAAGCAAATTCGTTAAGCAATCGCCTTGTACTTCGTTAGGAAACTTAATAAACAATTCCATTTGATGAAATCGCTTTTTTAATCTCCACGCTATTAATGAATTAATAATTGCCATTGCTAAAACAAAGCAATAAAAATAATTAATCTATTGAAAGAATATATGGTAATCTCACCTGAGGTTTGGAAAAGCTTTGGAAAAAATCAGGATTTTCTATCATGTAATTATATTGCTCAAAAGGAGCTGGTAGATAAACTTTACTTTGAGATGAAAGATGTTTCACAACTGCCTCGAGCGGTGAAAGTTCTTTTGGTAAATGAACAACCTTTTTGTTTTTAACATCAGCTAATTCGGCGGCAAGTTCAATCGCTTCATTTAATCCTCCCAATGAATCTACCAATCCCAATTCATAGGCTTGTTTACCAGTCCACACCCTTCCTTGGGCTAATTTTTCAACATTTTCTTGACTCATCGATCTTCCATCTTTTACTCTTTCAATAAAAGTCTCATAAATGGAATTTACACCCGTTTGAATTCGCGACTTCTCTTTGGCCGTTAAATCTCTATCGAATGAAGGAAAATCACTCATTTCATTGGTTTTAACCTTTTCAACATTAACTCCTACTGTTTTAGTTAATTCCGAAACATTAAACATTAAACCAAAAACCCCTATTGAACCTGTAATGGTATTCTTTTCTGCAAAAACAGTATCAGCAGCAGATGCTAAATAATATCCTCCAGAAGCAGCAACATTTCCCATACTGACAACCAGAGGCATTTCGGCCTGAATTAATTTTAATTTTCTCCATAACTTTTCGGATGCAAGTGCACTTCCCCCTGGAGAATTAATTCTTAGAACAACAGCCTTTACCGATTTATCTTTTAAAACATCATCCAAAATCTTACCATATTTAACCCCTGAAATATCAGTTTCAGATTTTGCGTCAATAATCGCTCCTTCTGCATTCACTACAACAATTTTATCACCCGATTGAAATGGGTTTTCATTTGCAGCATTATAAGAACCTACCGAAATTAGCTTCATCTCCTCTCCTGAAATGGATTTCAAAAGGTCATTAATTTCATCAGGGTACCTAATTCTATCAATCAAACCAGCCTGAATAGCTTCTTTTGGCATTAGAAAGGCTTTTTCATCAGCCAACTTATTTAAGAAAACTTTATTAACCCCTCTATCTTTCGATACATCTTCAACTAAATTGTACCAAACATCATCCAACATCTCTTTAACTTGTTTATGGTTAGAAGAAGATATAGTATCCATTATAAATGGCTCAATGGCTGATTTAAATTTACCCACTCTAATCGGCTCTGCTTTAACACCAATTTTGTTTAACATTGACTTGAAATAAAGTAGTTGAGCACCCAAACCTTTCCACTCAACATAGGCCAGATTGTTAGTAAAAACCGAATCAGCTGATGATGAGAGGTAATATCCTATTTGAGACATTCCTTCGGAATATACAATTACTTTTTTCCCAGACTCCTTAAAACCATTAATTGATCTTCTTAAACTGGAAACATTTGCCAAACTTCCGGTTAGCTCACCTACCTCAATAAAAACTGCCTTAATCGCATCATCTGTTTTAGCAAGTTTTAATGCCTTTTGAATAGACAAAAGGCCGTTTCCACAATGGGCGGAATTCACAAAATTAAATTCTGACGAATTAGGTCTATCCACCAAGTTATTATCTAAAGAAATATGTAAAACTGCATTGACTGGAACCTCAGGTTTATCGGAACTTAAAGCCGCAATAATTAAAATTGAAAGGAGCACAATTGCTCCAAAAACGAACAATCCAACAATATTCGCAAGAAGGTTTCTTAAAAACTGCATGTTAAGAATTTTAAGCAAATTTAATCCGAACGTTCAAATCTTTCACGTAAAATTACACGAACGGCAATTAGATGGTAGAAAACGAAGTTTACCTAGGCTTAGGAACTAATCTAGGAGAAAAGTTAAAGAACCTAAAAAATGCTATAGACGTTCTTTCAAAAGAGTGTGGTAATATAGAATCTATTTCATCTGTTTATGAATCCGAACCATGGGGATTTGATTCAAAAGATCATTTTTACAACATGGTTATTTGTTTGAAAACAGAACTGTCCCCGCTTAATTTATTAAGAGCAATAAAGGATATTGAAAAAAAAATGGGAAGAAAACCCAAACAAGGAGTAGGTTATCAATCCAGATTAATTGATTTAGACATATTATACTTTAATGAAGAGAGTTTCACTTTCCCAAATCTAGAAATCCCTCATCCTCACATAAATGATAGATCTTTTGTATACCTACCATTATTGGAGATTTTAAAGAGGAATTCAAAGTATACAAACCAATTAGAATCGATACCACAAAAAGAAAAATTAAAAAAATTAGATAAATCCGAACTTTTGAAAGCTTAAGCCGTAGAAAGTGATGATTTGATAAAATATAATTAAATAAATGTTGAACATTTTGATGAATAGCTAAAAACTATTTATCATTGCACTAAATTTTGAAAAGCCAATTTATATTAAATACGTTATGAAAGTTACAAAGTCAATTTTCGGTTGCGGATTAGCATTAGCATTATCAGCTGGTGTTGCTAACGCACAAGATGAAGCTACAGAAGGAAAAGCAAAGCTTCCTGTTTGGGCTGAAAACATTTATCTAGGAGGTTCTATTGGAGCTACTTCTGCAATTACAGACGTAAAACAATACGATTTATATCCTGTTACAAAATACAGAAACGAAGTAGGATTCGGTGGTGGAGGTTACGCTGGGTATACTATAAATTCTGCCTTCTCTACTGAACTACAAGTTTATGGTATTGGTATCAACGGTACAAATAGACAAAATGGAGAATGGTTTACTGGTGGTGGTTTGGAACCAACATTAAACTTAAAGGTAAACTTTACTAACTTATTCTTTACAGGTTCTAAGGGACATTCTAAATTCAACATCAGTGGTTATGCTGGTGCTGGTTTATTCATGTTTAGATCTAGAAGATATGTATTATCAGGTAGTGAAGCAACAACTAACTCACCGTTAGGTAGACAAGGTTTTGATTCTGATTTTGAAACAAAAACAGATAGAGTTCAAGAAATTGTTGTTCCGTTAGGACTGCAGGTTGCGTATGATGTTTCTTCCAAAGCATCTGTTTTCTTTGATCAAAGATTTGGTCTTGTAAACACAGATAAATTAGATGCTAAGATTGGAGGTTCTTCTCCTGCTGAGTTCTATACATATACTGCTTTAGGAGTTAATTACAAATTATCAGATAAAAAATGGTTAAGACCAGAAGCTGAATTAAATGACAAATTAGCTGCAGTTGATTCAATCTTAGATGGTTTCAAAGATTCTGATGGTGATGGTGTAATGGACACTTACGATAAAGACAACAAAACTCCAGAGGGTGCTAAAACTACTGGTGACGGTATGGCAATGGATACTGATGGTGATGGTGTTGCTGATTACGTTGACCAAGAAAGATTATCTCCATGTACTGAGGTTGATGAGAATGGTGTTGCTTTAGATAGCGATAACGATGGTGTTGCAAACTGTAAAGATGCTGAACCAAATACTCCAGAAGGTTCTCAAGTAGATGTTGCTGGTAAAGCAATTTCAACTATACCAGGTTTACCTGCTGTTTCTGATGACAAAGAAGGTTCTGCTGCAACAGGTGCTGACGTTGGATTACCATCTGTATACTTCGCAATGGGATCAACTAAATTAGAATACAGCAACTACCCAGCATTAACTGAAGTAGCTAAATTCTTAAAGAAGAATAAAGATGCTAAGTTAACTGTAGTAGGTCATACTGACGCAACTGGTTCTGATGACTTCAACAAGAAGTTAGGAGAAAGAAGAGCTCAGGCTGCTATCGATCACTTAGTTAAGATTTACGGAATCGACGCTGGAAGATTATCTGCAGTGTCAGAAGGTTCATCTAACTCTATCGCAGTAAGTAAAGCTGCAAGAGCTAACAGAAGAGTAGACTTCTTATATTCGAAATAAGATCACGTGATATAAATAAGGAAGCCCTTCGATTTTCGAAGGGCTTTTTTTTGCGCCAAAGTCTCTTGATCTTTTTTATAAAACAATACTCCCACAGCTATCTCGGATTACACAGATTAATTGAAATGAACACACAAATAGACATAAGACTCGCCAAAAGAGAAGACTGCGAGGGGATATATTCACTCATTAAAGAATTAGCATTATTTGTTAAAGCTGAAGACAGATTAAAAATTACTATGGAGCAATTAGCTATTGATGGTTTTTGTAAAAAGCCTGCATTAAAAGCTTATGTTGCTGAGGAAAATTCGGAAATAGTAGGAACGGCTATTTTTATCGAGAAATACTCTACATGGAAAGGAAAGGCTATCTATTTAGAGGATCTTGTTGTAAAAGAATCTTGCCGAGGAAAAAATATAGGATCGCTTCTTTTTAACGCTGTTAGAAATTATGCAAAAGAAAATGATGCTCAAAGAATGGAGTGGCAATTATATGAATTTAACAAACCAGCTTTGGCATTTTATGAAAAACTTGGAGCCACACTAGAAAGTGGTTGGATGAATGGTTATATTCAGAGGGAGGAACTATAGAGAATGGAGAATGGAGAATGGTAAGATAATTTTCGATTTTCTTTGACAAACTACCTTTTCTATCTTCTCTCTTCCCTCTCCTAATCCAATTTATTTAACAACTTAAATCCCTCCCAAATAACTATCCCTGCACATACAGCAACGTTTAATGAATGCTTTGTACCATATTGAGGGACTTCAATGCAAACATCACTTGAGTCGATTGTTGACTGTTCAACTCCTGTGACTTCGTTTCCTAACACAATAGCTAACTTTTTAAAATCATTATTCCCTAAATCGGAAATATCTGTAGAACCTTCTGCTTGCTCTGCTGAGCCAATAAAGAATCCCTTTTCTTTTAAATCATTAATCGCCTCCTCAGGAGTTGCAAAATATTTCCAATTCACAGATTCAGTTGCTCCCAAAGCGGCTTTTTGAATTTCTCTATGTGGCGGTTTACCTGTTATTCCAACCAAATAAATAGCTTCAACTTTAAAGGCATCACAAGTTCTGAAAATAGTTCCCACATTATTCAAACTTCTAATATTCTCCATTACAACAATTAAAGGGACCTTCTCTTGTTCCTTAAATTCAGCAACAGAAACTCTATTTAGCTCATCTAATTTTAATTTTCTCATAACCTGTTTTCAACACCTGTGAATATCTAAACTGTCTGATTTAATTGAAGCCAACACTCGTTTTGTACCTTTAGTTAAACACCTTTTTTGTGGCTAAAAAAACAACTAAATCTAAACCCAAAGATACGCCTTTGATGCGTCAGTACAATGAGATCAAAACAAAGTACCCTGACGCAATGCTTTTATTTAGAGTTGGAGATTTTTACGAAACCTTCAATGACGATGCAAGAAAGGCTTCCAAGGTTTTAGGTATAGTGCTTACTAAAAGGTCTAATGGAGGTTCAGACGACGCACTTGCAGGATTTCCTCACCATTCTTTGGATACTTATTTGCCAAAACTAGTTAGAGCTGGAATTAGGGTTGCAGTTTGCGATCAGCTAGAAGATCCAAAAGCTACTAAAGGGATTGTAAAAAGAGGTGTTACTGATTTAGTGACACCAGGTGTTTCCATGCATGATCAGGTATTGGAAAGAAAAGAGAACAATTATTTAGCAGCTGTTCATTTTGAACGAAAAAGAGCTGGGATTGCCTTATTAGATATCTCTACCGGTGAGTTTTTAGTAGCTGAAGGTTCAATTGAATATGTTAAAAAAGTAATTGACAACTTCTCTCCTAACGAAGTGCTTTTTAACAAACCAAAATACAACCTGTTTACGGAATCATTTGGCAATAGATTTTACACTTATGGTTTGGATGAATGGGTGTTTAACCTAGATTTTGCAAAAGACAAAATTCAAAAGCAGTTTGATATTAAATCCTTAAAAGGATTTGGAATTGATAAAATGAATTTGGCTTCAATTGCGTCTGGTGTAATCCTTCATTATTTAGGTGAAACGTTAAATGAAAAAACTGGGCATATTCGAGGGATTTCACGAATTGATCAGGATGAATATGTTTGGTTAGATAATTTTACCATTCGAAGTCTAGAATTAGTTTCTTCAGATCATCCTGACGCTACAACGCTTTTAGATGTTGTTGATCAAACAATCACTCCAATGGGAGGAAGAATGCTAAGGAAATGGATGATTTTACCTTTAAAGGAGTTAGACGAGATTAATCAAAGACATAATGTTGTTGAAGAGTTTATTTCACAGCAGGAAATATTTAATCAAACTCGAGAAAAGTTATCTGATTTCGGCGACATCGAAAGAATCATTTCAAAAATTTCTGTAGGAAAGGTCTCTCCAAAAGAATTACTTGTTTTAAAGGATTCCATAATTGCTACAAATTTCATAGCTAATGAATTAAAAGGCAATGCTAAATTCAAACCTCTTGTTGAATCAATCCCTCCTTTAAAAGAGGTAATTGATAAAATTGAAAAGGAAATTTATCCAGATGCGCCAGCCGTAATAGGTAAAGGAAGATTAATTGCTGATGGTGTAGATGAAAAATTAGATGAATTCCGAGAAATTTCTGAAAATGGAAAAAACATACTTTTAAACCTTCAGCAAACCGAAAGTGAAAGAACAGGAATCCCTTCTTTGAAAATTGCATTCAACAATGTTTTCGGTTATTATCTTGAAGTAAGAAACACTCATAAAGACAAAGTCCCTGAGGAGTGGATTAGGAAACAAACCTTAGTAAACGCTGAGCGATATATAACTCAAGAACTAAAAGAACTAGAAACTAAAATTCTTTCAGCTGAAGAACAAATAGGAATTTTAGAATCAAGGGTTTTTAGAGAGATTATCGAATTCATTTGCAACTATCTACCACAACTTCAGTTTAGTGCCCGCAAAATTGCTGAAATAGATTGCTTAAGTGGTTTTGCGCAGATTGCTTCTGAATACAATTATTGTAAGCCTGTTGTTAATGACTCTTACATAATTGATATTAAAGACGGGCGACATCCTGTTATTGAAAGAAACCTGCCTCGAGGGGAGGAATACATTACCAATGATGTTTATTTAGATAATACAACTCAACAAATAATAATGGTTACCGGACCAAACATGTCCGGTAAATCAGCTTTACTTCGTCAGACAGCTTTAATATCCTTAATGGCGCAAATGGGGAGTTTTGTCCCAGCATCAAAGGCTATTTTGGGATACGTTGATAGAGTTTTCACAAGAGTTGGGGCATCAGACAATATTTCAACTGGAGAATCTACTTTCATGGTTGAAATGAACGAAACTTCCAACATTTTGAATAACCTTTCTGATAGAAGTTTGATTTTGCTAGATGAAATCGGAAGAGGAACAAGTACATATGATGGTGTTTCTATCGCTTGGGCAATTAGTGAATATTTACATGAGTACCCTATTTGTAAACCGAAAACACTCTTTGCAACCCATTATCATGAACTGAATGAAATGACGGAACAATTTCCGCGGATTAAAAACTTTAATGTTTCCGTAAAGGAAGTGAACAATAAGGTTATTTTTATGCGAAAGTTGGTTGAGGGTGGAAGCGAACACTCTTTTGGTATTCACGTAGCAAAATTAGCGGGAATGCCTAAAACTGTTGTAGACAGAGCCAATGAAGTTCTTTCTGTTTTAGAAAATACGCATCGAACAGAGGAATCTAAAACTCCTGCAAAACCAAAGCAGAAAAAAAGCTCCAAAAAAACTTCAACAGAATCAGGGGTTCAATTAAGTTTCTTCCAATTAGATGACCCTGTTCTTGAACAAATTAGGGATGAAATCAAAGATCTTGATATCAATACGCTAACTCCTGTTGAAGCCTTAATGAAGCTTAACGAGATAAAAAAGTACGTTGGGGGTTAATTGGTTTTTAACCCAAACAACCTATACAATGGACAAACATTTACAAAAGCTGTAAGTAAGAAAACTGTTCCTAAAGCAACAAGGACTAGACCTGAGATTCCACTTGTGACATCTGCAAAAAATAATGCGTAAGTTCCCAATCCAATAAGGACTCTTAAAATCCTATCAAATATTCCAATATTCTTGTTCATAGCTTAACATTTTAATTATTAAATCAAAGCTATAAACTAAGAGAAGGAAATTGAATGATGTGCATCAAGTACAAAGATGAGTTTTATCAATTTTTACTTTACCACTAATTTCTGGGCGAAATCTTCGACTAAAAACTGATAAACACCTGGTGATAAACCAGATATATCAAACAACAGGTTATTCTTTCCAAATTTCACCAACCTAGTTTCATCAAAAATTAACTTACCATTTATATCAAACAACCTAAACAAAAGCTCCTGATCTTTAATCGATTCAAAAGATACTGTAGCTGTTTGAGTTGAATTTGGATTGGGGTACAAAGTCAAATCATCAAGACCTATGTCTTCCGGCACCGATAACTCATTAGTAGCGATTTTATACTTTACATATGCATGTTCATATTGAAAACTTCCATCCCCAACGTAACCAACTAACAACTGGCCTGAACTTGAACCTAAATTATACCTTGTATTTATAGTGTTAATATAGGACGCAAAACCTGCTAAGGAATCCCACAAAACCCTTGGTCTTAAACCTTCATCTTGCTCTCGCATAAACAATCCAAACTGATTATAATTTGTTATCGTGTCATTTCCTTCATTCCACTCATATCCAGGTTTAAAACGAACATATACACCATATCTAAAGCCTGGATCAACGGTATCATTCGTATTAATCGAAATTAATCTAGCAAAATCAACGGTTTCATTTTCGGAAGAAAGTATAATTGTATCTGTTCTAAATACCATTCCATCATCTAATTCATCCGTAGTCCCAGTATGTACAATAGGCTGATGAATAAATTCATTTGCCTCAGGAATAAAATCACCATCAAGTGGAACATGACCAATCCTAACTGTAAAAGAAATATGATTTAAATAATCTACAAAAACAGTATCTCTAATTTCTTCTTCTGTATTTCTAAAATAAGCGTAAGGTAAAGCAACGGAGTCAACTACACTTTTTGCCCAATACCAAGCTTTTGAATAATCCGAAGGAAGTGTAGATGGGTTAACTATATCAGCTATACCATGTATATTAGCAACATACCTCCCTCCTGGCCCGTAACCAGCATAAATTGTTGAATCTGGGAAAATTAGTACAGGCGCAGAAATTGGTTGCTCATCAAAACCTGGAATTTCTCCAATTTTAATTAATTCCTCAAGCGTAGAGAACCATAAATCTCCGTAATCACGGAATGAAAATTCAGTTTTATGATCCAACTCGATGGTTCTTCCTTGGAAGCCAGACTTTATTTTGGGTATTTCTAAAAGTTGTCCAAAGCCTATTTGAACAAAAAACAAAAGGATAATTGTTGTAAATATCTTCATAGCAGGGTGTAATAAATATAACAATTTAAAAGTCGGTAGTCAATGAAAGATAAAACCTCCTTCCTTGAACAACTCCATCTTCAACTCCCCAAGCCCAGTCTGCTCTAACAAAATACCCAAAAACAGATGACCTTAGCCCTGCTCCATAACCTCCAATTATAGGTTCCCTCTTAGTTCTTAATAAGATTTCACCTGTTCTTGCCTCTCCTCCAATTGGAATAGTTTGCTGGTTTAATGAATTATCAGGTGAAAAAGGACTAACTCCCGACCAAGCGGTTCCAACATCTCCAAACCCAATTAATTGTAAATCATTTAAGAAATCGGATGAAAAAGGTTTGACAAATATAAATTTCACAACAGGAAACCTTATTTCGGAGTTAATAGCAACAAAGGAGTTTCCATTCCTTCCGTTTTGAATAAACCCTCGCATATTTGTTGCTAAAGATTGAAATGCATACTCTCCCCCATTTAGTTTACTAGGTGCCAAACCTGAATTAAATCTTGGCACCGTCCAAGAATCCACTCCCCCCATAAAATACATCAACCGCTGACTTCCCAAAGAAGAACCTCCCGCAAGTCTATTTGCCCAAATAAGAGATTTATAAATCTTAGTATATTGTCTGAAATCAGCACCATAAGTAAACATTCTATTACCAAATTCAGGAGCCTCCTGATAATACTCCGAGAAAACTTTAAAACGCATTCCAGCAAAAAGATTTTTCCCTAAAGATTTAGTGTTATCAAAAGTATAATCTAACCTCATATTTGGCCAAAAATCATGTTGTAAAGGAGTTTCAAGCAAACTTATATCTCTACTTAAAGGAATAAATTGATCATAACGCACAGAGAATGTAGCTGTTAATCGATCCACAATAGAGAATGGATAATGCAACCTATATATCCCTTCGTAGGTTATATTTTTCGTGAAGTTTGTATTCGACTCTAAATCGGTATGAGTTCCACGATAAACTAAGTACTGCTTATCTAATCTCTTCTTACGATCGAAAACACTAAAAAAGACTTCATTACTATAAAAATCAGCTATTCTGAAACCTCCTGTTATTAAATAATCCTCCAAAAGATCTGTAACTGCATATTTCATAAAACCATTCATCCCAGGCATTGGAAAAGTAGCCCCTCCCGAATATCTTTGGTATTGAGGGTTTAAAAAACGATTATCCAAATCAAGAGAAACCTCTGCTGTTCTAAAGGCTAATTCATAATTTCTTTGTTTAACCTTGGGTGCTAAAGAATCCGACCAGGGAAACCCGTCAACAATAAGTGGTTTGAAGGCAGTATTTGATTCCTTATCCAACACCTCAACAACAGAATCACTAAAGGATTTATTCATTTCATCTCTGAAAATATAAAAGTCAGTATACACAAAGTCTGGATCTCTATTCATCCTCTCTTTAATACTATCAACAGTTAATACCTTAACCTTATCTTCATCAATCGACTCAAAACCTAAATTGGTAAGAGAATCCTTTAATTGGGAAATTTGTTTACTAAAAACAGTTTGACTCAGCTTTTTTTCTCCTCTCGATAAAGGTTTAATACTCAATGTATTTTTGTTTCCACCTTTGAAAATTTTGGTAACCTCTTTTCCATTTGTCGAGTGCCATAAAATATTGGAACTATAATTACTTATCGGAAAAGTATTTACTACAAACCTATAATGAATACTAGTATCAATAAAAGCAACAACACTATCTATTTTCCCCTCCCATTGGTTTACCATCCCATTAGCATCTGATAAATATTGAAAAGTATTATTACCTACCGAAATAGGCATTGTTTCATTCACATAATCCGATTTTGTAAGTCGAAGTAAGACTTGGGGACTGAACTTAAAGGACTCCTTATTTTTATAATCGTAAGCAAATAAATCCATTGCGTGTTTGTACACCAAATTTCTTTCGCCACCAATCAGCATAGTATCATTTTTACGATTACTTGCGAAAAGAATCTTATCACTCCCATTTAGAAACACAGGAAATCTATCGTCATAAAAGTCTCTGGTAATTTGTTCTTGAGATCTACTATTTACATCTAAAACATAGATATCGGTTATTCCATTAACAACAGCAGACAGTACTATTTTCCTTCCATCTGGCGAGAAATTTGCTTCAAGAATTTTTTCGAATTGAAACAGCTTTGATTTAGTTTTCTCTTTGGAATTTGCATCAAATGTTTGCCAAATCATCTCACCTTTATGCTCATAAAACATATTTAAAACATCTTCTGTAGGACTCCAGGCTATTACAGGAAATGAATAATCGGGCAATACATCAATCTTATGCCCTAGTTTTAAAACACATTTCCTTTTTTGATTTTTTAAATCAACTATAAATACTTTTTGTTGACTACTTTGGTTAGTTGTAAAGGCTGCTAAATCGGACTTAGCATTAACTATTAACCTTTGATAGACTTTATTTTTATTAGGTAATCTTTTACCTACATTATTGGAATCTATCTCCTCTAATACCTTGTTATCAAGTATAAACCTAGATTTGAAATAATTTTCCCAATCAAGAATCAAACTATTTATACTTGTTCCTAAAATAAACAAAGCTCCATCGGCGTAATTTCTGTTTATTTTCGACATGTACAAAACGTTGGAAACAGCTTCTTCTCCGTATGTATCAGCAATGTAATACCAAACAGAATGACCGGCATACATAGCCTCATCTCCTTTCAACCAATTAAACTTCCCAAATTTCCCTGAATTAAAATAAGACTTAACCTTTCCTTCGATAGCAACACTCCATTTCTCTGTTAAATAAGAAACTAAACCGTAATAATACCAATCTGGGAAATTAATAAAAGCCTCATTCCTTAATTCATCAGTTAAACCCTCTCCATATAAAATTTCATCCAAAATTATTTGTGCAACCCCACTCCTAATTTGTCTGTCAAGATTTGAATGGTCTCCGTCAAAGTATAAAAACACCTTCGAACCTTGTATTCGAGCAAATCCACCTGGATTCAACTCTTCGTCCGGATAGTTACCAATATTACTTTCCCTCGATTGGTTTTGGGTATTATAAATAACAAACTGAATTTTCCGGTTTAACTGAAATTCAAAAAATTGTTCGATCTCTTTAATTTGTAAATGGGCTGATCTTGCTGTGTAATCAGCTATATTTTTACCTTCCTCATAAAAATAAATATTGAACTGCTCATACTTATAGTGACTCCAGAGGTAGCCAGAATACTGGACCCTATTTTTACCAAACTCAACATCCATTCCGTTGTAGAACTGAGCAAAAGATTTAGCACCAAAAAGAAGTACTAATAATATGACGAATGTAGGCTTTCGCATTCTGTTCTAAAATAACAAATAAGATTTACAATTATTGTTACCAAAAAGGCTAATTAAGGATTAACTTTATACCATGATTACAATTGAAAAGTTCACATTCAACCCTTTTCAAGAGAACACCTACATTCTTTACGATGAAACAAAGGAATGTGTGGTAATAGATCCAGGTTGTTATGGTCCTGAGGAAAAGGCTCAATTAGTAGATTATATTAACAAAAACGAGCTAATTCCTGTACAGCTTTTAAATACTCATTGTCATGTTGATCACATTCAAGGAAACTATGTGATAGCACGTGACTTTGAATTAAAATTAGCTGCTCACCAATTGGAGGTTCCGATTTTGGAAGGAAGTCCTGCTTGGGGTGCTCAATATGGAATTAGAGGTGATTTATCTCCTGAAATTGAGATATTTCTGGAAGAAGGAGATATTATAGAATTTGGTAATTCTAAGTTAGAAGTAATTTTCGTTCCTGGACATTCCCCAGGTCATATTGCCTTTGTTAATCATGAAGAGAAATTTATTATTAATGGAGATGTACTTTTCAAAGGAAGTTTTGGAAGGTATGATTTACCAGGAGGAAATCCATACGTACTTTCTCACAGCATTCAAACCAAACTTTTCGTTTTACCAGATGATTATGTAGTTTATGCCGGACACATGGACGAAACTACAATTGGAGCTGAAAAATTAACTAACCCAATATTACAATTCCCAACTGTGGAACCTAAGTAATTACAATTATGAACAAGACTAAATCGAACGAATTATATCAAACTTCTTCTAAATATTTTCCAGGGGGAGTTAATTCCCCAGTAAGAGCTTTTAAAAGTGTAGACGGAACTCCTGTTTTTATTACAAAAGGAGATGGAGCATATGTTACTGATGCAGATGGAAATGAATACATCGACTTTTGTGCATCATGGGGTCCTTTAATTCTGGGTCACAATAACGCAGATATTAGAAATGCGGTGGTTGAAGCTGCTCAAAACGGACTATCTTTTGGAGCACCAACCATTCAAGAAAATGAATTAGCAGAATTGTTAATCAGCAACAATAAATACGTTGATAAAATCCGATTTGTAAGTTCAGGAACAGAAGCTGTAATGAGCGCGATCCGATTAGCTAGAGGTTATACTGGAAGGGATAAAATCATCAAATTTGAAGGTTGTTATCACGGTCATGCTGACCACCTATTGGTAAAGGCAGGTAGTGGGTTAGTTACTTTTGGATCATCATCATCCGCTGGGGTACCAGAAGCTTTTGTGAACGAAACTTTAGTTTTACCGCTGAATAACAAAGAGGCATTAAAAAAGGCCTTTGAAGATCATAAAGAAGAGGTTGCTTGTATTATTATTGAGCCAATCCCTGCAAATAACGGTTTATTATTACAAGACAAAGATTATCTTGAGTTTGTAAAAGAAATCGCTCATGAAAACTGTGCTCTTGTAATTTTTGATGAAGTTATCTCTGGGTTCAGGGTTGGTTTTGAAGGTGCGGCTGGATTATACGGGATTCAACCAGACATTATAACTTACGGTAAAATTATCGGAGGAGGTATGCCAGTAGGTTGTTATGGAGCTTCAGAAAAAATTATGAGTTACATTGCTCCGGAGGGTGATGTTTATCAAGCAGGAACCTTAAGTGGGAATCCTGTTGCGATG
>JAYPYW010000058.1:19545-20024 GCA_038154685.1 Flavobacteriales bacterium
TTGCGATGAGCGCTGGAAGAGCTGCTTTATCTGTTTTAGCTCAAGACGGATTTTATAAAGATCAGGAAGAAAGAACACTTGGGTTTGTGAACAAACTGAAATCCCATATTCAAAACAAAGGATACAAATTATATGTTGCCACAGTTGGATCGATCTTTTGGATGGTTTATGGTGAAAATGAATCAATAAAATCACCAGATGAAATAAGTCCTGAAGCAGGAAAATATTTCAAAGCAATTTTTGGAAGATTACTAGATAGAGGTGTTTACCTTGGACCTTCTGGATATGAAGTTGGTTTTGTAAATGCTGCCCATACTCCTGAAATTTTAAATAAAGCAGCTGATGAAATAATTGCTGTTTTAGATGAAGTTGACGCTGAACTAGGGTTAAAGTAATATCATACATTAAAAGAGATTGCCACGTCGTCCCTCCTCGCAATGACTATTTCTTGATATAATACTTAAAGTATAAGTCATTGC
>JAYPYW010000059.1:0-1807 GCA_038154685.1 Flavobacteriales bacterium
TACTTACCCTTAGTAAGAACAAGGATGATTGCTCCAACTAAAAAATTTGAAAAAGTTCCTGTTATGGAACCACAGCAAGCAACAGAGATAATTGCAAAGAGTATCTTAAAAAAGGATTACAATTTCAAGCCTTGGTGGATTAATTTAACCAAGATTGCTTTCAGGCTTTTTGGTAAAACCTACACTAAACGAACACTAAAAAACATTTAAGATTATGTACTATCCTGCAGAGCAAAAACCTTTTTCAAGAGGTCACTTGTTCTTTCTCCAAGGTCTGTTCTAATCTTCTTCTCTTCGATTGTAATCATCTTGAAAACCCCGTTTAAAGCTTTATTAGCTGCATAATCTTTAATATCAGGATTAATCTTAGTGATAAATGGAATCATATTGTACTTACCAATCATAGAACTCCAGGCTTTATCAGCACCAACTTTACCAAACGAATTTTCCATTACTGGATAAAACTTAGCATACAAGGAATCTCTAGTTGTTTGTTCCAAGTAATTCGTAGCTGAACTATCATGCCCCATTAAAATGTTTCTGGCATCGGCAAAACTCATGCTCGTAATCGCTTTAACAAAAATTGGTGTCGCTTCTTTAACAGCGTCTTCTGCTGCCCTGTTTATCAATTCTAATCCCTTATCTGGTAAAGCTCCCAAACCAAGATCTCTTAATTTAGACTCAACTTTTAGAACCTCATCTGGAAATGGAATTTTCACCAACTTGTTCCCCAAAAATCCATCTGTTGCAGTCAACTTATTTACTTCTTTGTCTACACCAACATTCAACGCCTCCTTTAAACCATTTGCAATATCTAAATCGGTAACAATATTTTCTTGTGATTTTGCAACTTCATTAGCTATGTGAAGCAATTCTGTACAAGAAACTAATCCTAAAACGGATAAAACGAAGAATATCTTTTTCATAACCGCAAAGGTAATTAACCAAATCACTACTTTTGCAGCTACTTAAGTAATATTTGATATGGATTACAATTTTGTTGAAGTCGAGAAAAAATGGAGAGAAAAGTGGGCAGACGATAAAACCTATAAAACCTCCAATGAATCAGACAAGCCAAAGTGCTATGTGTTAGATATGTTTCCTTACCCTTCCGGGGCCGGATTACATGTTGGTCACCCACTTGGATATATTGCTTCTGATATTTACGCTCGCTTCAAAAAATTAAAGGGATTCAACGTATTACACCCAATGGGATACGATGCATTTGGATTACCTGCTGAGCAATATGCTATACAAACTGGTCAGCATCCAAAAATCACTACCGACGCTAACTTAGCTCGCTACCGTGAGCAATTAGATAAAATTGGTTTCTCTTTCGATTGGGATAGAGAGATCAGAACTTGTGAGCCAGAATACTACAAATGGACGCAATGGATCTTCGCTCAGCTATTCAAGTCTTGGTACAATAACACAAGTCAGAAAGCTGAAAGCATCGATAACTTAATCATGATCTTCGAAAACGAAGGTAATGCTGGAGTTGATGCTGCTTGTGAAGAAACACCAGAGTTTACAGCTGCAGAATGGTCAGCTAAATCAGAAAAAGAACAATCTGATATTCTTTTAAATTACCGATTAGCATACTTAAGCGAATCGATGGTTAACTGGTGTCCTGCCTTAGGAACTGTATTGGCGAATGATGAGGTAATCAATGGACTTTCTGAAAGAGGTGGTCACCCTGTTGAAAGAAAGTTAATGCTACAATGGAGTTTAAGAATCTCTGCTTATGCTGAGCGTCTTTTACAAGGTCTTGAGGAAATCGATTGGACTGATTCATTGAAAGAAATGC
>JAYPYW010000059.1:1817-4100 GCA_038154685.1 Flavobacteriales bacterium
CGTAACTGGATAGGTAAATCAACTGGTGCTTCGGTGAACTTTAAAGTAGCTCACTCAGAAAAGTCGCTTGAAGTATTCACAACTCGTCCTGACACCATTTTTGGTGTTTCATTTATGGTAATCGCGCCAGAGCATGAGTATGTTGAAGAATTAACTTCTGCTGATCAAAAAGCTGAAGTTGAAGCTTATGTTGCTGCTGCTAAAAATAAGACTGAAAGGGAAAGACAAGCCGACGTTAAAAACGTTACTGGGGCCTTCACTGGAGCTTATGCAGTTCATCCATTCACAGGAAAAGAAATTCCAATTTGGATTGGTGACTACGTATTAGCCGGATATGGAACTGGTGCTGTAATGGCAGTTGCTGCGCACGATTCACGTGATTACTCTTTCGCTAAAAAGTTCAACTTACCAATTCTTCCAGTTATCGAAGGAGGAAACATCGAGGAGGAAGCTTACGAAGCTAAATCTGGAAAGATGATTAACTCTGATTTCCTAGATGGATTGAAGGTGAAGCAAGCAATGAAAACTGCTATCTGGAAAATAGAAATAGAAGGATTAGGAAAAGGGAAAACAAACTACCGATTAAGAGATGCCATTTTTGGTAGACAAAGATATTGGGGTGAGCCAATCCCAATGTATTTCGAAAAAGGAATTCCAAAATTATTGGATGAATCAAAATACCCACTTACTCTTCCTGAAGTTGATGAGTACTTACCAACTGAAGATGGAGATCCACCATTAGGAAGAGCAAAAGATTGGAAGCCAGAAAATGGTGACAATTACGAATTAAGCACAATGCCAGGTTGGGCAGGTTCTTCTTGGTATTACTTAAGATACATGGATCCTCAAAATGATGGAACTTTTGCATCGAAAGAAGCGACAGATTACTGGAATCAGGTTGACCTTTATATTGGAGGAACTGAGCACGCTACAGGGCACTTATTATACTCTAGGTTCTGGTGTAAAGTATTACACGATTTAGGCCATATTGGGTTTGATGAACCATTTAAGAAGTTAATCAACCAAGGTATGATCTTGGGAACATCAAACTTTGCCTACAGAATTAATGGAACCAACAAATTTGTTTCAAAAGGATTAAAAGACAATTACGATATAACTCCTGTTCACGTTGATGTGAATATGGTTTCTAATGACGTATTAGATACTGAAGCTTTCAAAGCTTGGAGAGCTGATTTTGCTAATGCAGAATTTGAGTTAGAGGACGGAAAATATATCTGCGGTGAAGAAGTTGAAAAGATGTCTAAATCTAAATTCAACGTTGTAAACCCTGATGATATCGTTTTAGAGCACGGAGCAGACGTATTAAGATTGTACGAAATGTTCTTAGGACCATTAGAACAAGCTAAACCTTGGAGCACAAAAGGAATTGATGGTGTAAGTAGATTTATCAGAAAGTTCTGGAACTTATATCATGATGCTGAAGGAAACTTCTCTGTTTCAGAGGGTGAAGGTTCTAAAGAAGAGATGAAAGTCCTTCATACGCTAATTAAGAAGGTTCAGGAGGACGTTGAGAACTTCTCATTCAATACATCTGTATCTGCTTTCATGGTTTGTGTGAATGAATTAGGAAAATTAAAGTGTAACAAGAAAGCTGTTTTAAAAGAATTAGCGATTCTTGTTTCGCCATATGCACCATTCATTTCAGAGGAATTATGGAGCCTATTAGGGGAAGCAGGAAGCATTACAAACGCATCTTTCCCTGAGTTCAATGGATCATTCTTAGTCGAAAGCTCTCACACTTACCCTATTTCATTTAACGGTAAAATGAGATTCAAATTAGAGTTCCCATTAGACATGGATAAAGCTGAAATTGAAAAAGAAGTTTTAGCCCACGAACAATCTCAAAAATGGCTAGAAGGTAAAGATCCTAAGAAGATCATTGTTGTTCCTAAGAAGATTGTGAATATTGTAATATAATAAGGCTTATTAAAATATTAGAGGTGCTTTTTTCTTTTGATTAAGGAAACGTTATAATCCAAAGAGTCCCCTTCTAACTTGATACTTATGTACTTCGTACGTTTTTTTCCGTATTGAATTTCATCAATTTGATTTGGATCAACTTCTTCTTTTTTTCGCTTAAAAAGCTTGCTTGTAACTGTTGAGGTAACCAACTTCCAAGGAACACTGATGTTGTACTTAAAATTAAAATCGGTATCCTGAATCCCTGAAATTTCCATGAACCCTAAAGTAGAGTTAACTGTCATTTTAGGAACACTAATTTCTCCGTTTTTAAAGTCCATATGATTATCCAGTGTATCAAAT
>JAYPYW010000059.1:4110-19844 GCA_038154685.1 Flavobacteriales bacterium
GTATCAAATCGAACCATGTGTAAATTCTTATCCTTAAAGTAATCGGCAAAAGAATCTAGCATGGCAACATTCTCCAAAGCCCCGTTTTCGATATGGGCGTCAATATGAATCTCTGAATCATCGATCTTCGGAACAAGATCGGTATGCATATGGATTTTCCCTGTTATGTGCCCTGTGAATTCTCCATGTAAGTTCTCAGAAATCAGATGATCTTGTCCGAAATTATCGAACTCTAACAGTACCTTATCCAAATCAATTTTATCAATTTTCATGTCCGGACTGAAATAAATTAGATCTGGATTTGAACCATTAAAATATCCATTGGTTGATAGTTGTCCTCCCGCAACATCCATGGAAAAGGTGTCTAAATACAAATAATGGTTGGGAGTTGTTCTGGCCTTTCCAAATAGGTTTTTTATGTGATAATTTTCATAGTTAAAGTGCTTGATGTCAATATCAAAAGTCATGTTTGTAAATGGCAATTCGTAAATATTAAAAATAGAGTCGTGACTCTCCTCCTCTGTCTCTTCCATGTTATGATTTACCAATTGATCAACGTCTAAATAATCAGACTCGAAAGCGAAATGATTATCTCTTAATTTTACTTTCTCGTTATCTCCTAAATAATAATGAAGCGTAGTTTTAAAATCGGATTTACCCATCTTACCAGCAAAGTCTTGCACAACAAGGTGATCCTTATGATAATGAACTCTTCCTCCAAAATTTTCCATTTTTAAAGGATGTAGTTTCATTTTCGCTGTAAACTCACTTAAATCAACGTCGATACCTTTCAACGAATCTTGAAAATGCATTTTAGCCAATCCATGAAATTTGAAATCTCTTAATTCTTCATGGCGGTACTCTTCAGGAACATAGTTTTCTCCCTTATAAGCCAACAAATCATCCAGTCCAAAATGAGAAGCTTCAAAGTCAAATGCTACTTCAGTGTCTCCTCTTATAGTATCGGCGAACCAGATGTCATAATGCTTTAAATTTCCAAAAAAATGGAAATCAGATTTATCTACCATTCCTTTAAAATCAATAACTCTGAAGTTCTCCTTATCGATAAAAACATCCGCATGGAAGTCGTGCAATGTGTGTGGATAATGTTGTAAGTCAGCATACAAGTTCTCGATAAAAAACTCACCAATTGGAAGGTTTGGAGATTCAGTCAATGCCTTTGCAGAACTTTTAAAATCTAGCCCTAGAGATAGGTTTTTAATTTGTTCATTCACCGCATTGGAATCGGCTCCGGTAAGCTCATAAACATCCAAAAAATCACTTTTGATTTCTAATTTAGTATCAACCAGCAGGTCGGTATGATGTATAATTGCAGGCAGATCGCTAACCTCACCGTGAATTTTCAAATCGGAGTTTCCAAACTTTAAATTACAGTGTTCTATTTCAGCTTCATGCCCTTTAACAATGGCTAATAAATCTAAATCTTCTAGAGGGATATCACTCTTTTCGTATCTGAACTTTAGATCTTTAACTTGCAATTTCGAATAGTACGATTCGTTTAACTTTTCAATTGCGTGAGAAGGATTTTCAACATTTACGATATCGTGGAAGTTCATCTCTAGATTAACTGAACCACCCAAATCACTTATTTCAGTGAGGTTAAAAAACTCTTTTAAAAACTCCAGTTCAAACGAAGTATTCAATTGAAGATCAATTTCAGGATCATCAAAATTACTCACCTGCAGATTTGCCATTAACTTACCTTCCTCCGGATTTGCCGAAAAGTTTTTAACCATAAATTTCGAGGTGGAATTATTTCTTAACTCTCCATTAGTAAAGGTTCCAGCAAAGTTTAAAGAATCAACTTCTAAGTTCTTTTCCTTGTTTTTAAAAAACCCATTTTCACAACCAAATCGGGCTTCAATTAATGGCGTTTTTCCATGAATAGATTCTCCTTTAATTTTTGTTTCGAAATAAATTTTCCCTCTGTTTTCATAGCGCTTTAAAGTTGGAATCAATTCTTCCGGTGCGAGGGCTAAAATGAGGTCGAAGTTTTCTTTATTTCCAGATAGAACTAGATCAAGAAAAACATTGTTTCTAAAATCAATGGAGCCTTGCATATCAAATGCAGAATTTTCTAATTTGATTGTAGTTGGTTGGATACTTAATAACTCCACATCTGTAAGGAAATCCAGTTTTGTGTGAATATCAAAGTGCTTGTGCTTTATAAAAGTGGTATCACCGTTCTTGATAATATTCATTTCGAATTGAGAATCGAAAAACACATGTGTGTGCTGTGGGCTTGTTGTAAACTTCGCATCTGCGTTATAAACCAAAGCATCAACTAAAAGGCTATCGGCTTCATTATATTTATGAAGATCTATGTTTTCTAACTCAATTTCATGAATTGCTAAATGAAATTCTTCAGATACATTCTCAACTTTTTCTCCTCCTGAAAGAGCGACTCCGATATTAAATTTGCCATCCGGATGCTGAACCAATTCCAACATTCCATCTTTTAACTTAATATCATTAATGTCCATCTTGCCTTCAACAAGCGTCCAAAAATCAAAACCTAAAAACACTTCATTCAAATCGGCCAGTACAGCCGCTTCTAGAGATTTATCTTCATAAATCTTCACTTGCTCCAAATCAATTGAAATATAGGGGAAGTTGTCAAATAAAGAAATGTGCGAATCTGTAAGCTCGATTTTACCTTTAAAATCCTTATTTACCGTTTTAATTAAATGCTGAACAATCTCGTCCTGTTTGTAATAGGCTATTCCTACAACCGAGGTCACCAATAAAAGAGGAATGACAAGTAGCGAAAAGATAAATCGCTTCCAAAACTTTTTACGTTTCCAAAAACTCAAGGCGATCATAATTTTAGTGGTGTAGTTGCAAGATAATATTTAGCAAAATTTGTTCCAAACAAAAAAGGCCCGCAAATGCGAGCCAACTTATTTTATATAATCGAGATTATTTCTTTGCCATCACAATTTTACCTGTTTCTTTCTCTCCGAATTCGTTGAATAAAATCACCAATGTCTCTCCCTCGTTTGAAGCGTGTAAAACAAACTGAGAATTCTCTCCAAGCTTTGCGCTGATTTTTCCATCTTCAACAGTATATGTTCCAGATCTTTTTCCAACTCCAGGGCTGTTGATCTCAATGTTTCCTTCTTTGAAGCTAACTTCACCGTCTTCAAAAATCTTTAAAATTGATTTTACCATTGCTTGGCTTTGAGGATTTAATTTAGTTTCCCCTTCAACAAACGACTGAAACTTCCAATCTCCATCAACTTTTAATTCTTTTTTTGGTTCAGAGCTACAAGCTACGAAAACCACCACTGCTATTAATAATGCAAATACTTTTTTCATAATGTTGTTTTTATACTAAATACAAATATTATAAATGGTTACAACATAAATGGTATAATATCCATAAAGTGCTTATTAGTATTAGTTATGAATAAGAAATATAATGTGTAATATTGGACTAAACTTGGTTTAACTTGCTGCAAAATATCTGGACTAATATCACTGGAAAAAAGTATAAACAATACCTCTTATTGTTGTTACTAATTCTTGTGGGTTATTTCCCATTTACTTTTTTGATTTACTCTCCAGATCACGATTTTTTAAACTGTTGGGTGCCCTGGCGCCATTATATTCAGCAATCTATTCAGGAAGGATATTTCCCCTGGTGGAACCCTTATCAACAGTTGGGCTATCCAATCCATTCCGATTTACAAGGTCCACTTTGGTATCCCGAAAATATGTTTTCAGCGCATTTAGGCATACAATCGGTTCCTTATTTAATATGGATTTATTTATTGCATTTATGGGTTGGAGCCATTGCCGTTTATGAGCTCTGCTTAAAATTTGGTTCCAAAATTTTACCAGGTTTACTCACTGGAGTATTATATGTATTTACCGGGTTTTATTTAGGCCATTCCATGCACCAATATGCTATTTATAGTGCCGCATGGATTCCTTTGCTTTTACTTTTCTTCCTTAATTTACTGGAGCAACAGAAGTGGCAATGGGTGTTTTGGAGCGCAGTTGTGATGTTCCTAAACCTAACTGGAGGAAACCACACTTTCACCATTATTTCGGTTTACTTATTTGGGTTTATTTGGATCTATTATTTAATTCAAAACAAAGGGAAAAAAGCGCGGATTATAAAGCAACTCCAATTAACTGGTGGTTACTTAATAGCTTGCTTGGCGGTTGGAGCGCTGGTGCTTGTTTTGGCGTCTGATATTTCGCCGTTTGTAGGACGATTAAGAAACATGGATTATGAGAGTGCTGCCTACAATCCTTTTTCACCACAATCTATCCTTTCACTGGTTAATCCAAATATTAACATTAACGCTTTTGAGGTATTTAAAACCGATCAAAGCATGTCTAATGCCTACATATCTATTTTAGGATTCTTAGCTATTGGACTAGCTTTATTTAGAAAAAGAACAAAACTTGAAAACGGGCTTTTAGTTTTTGCATTAATTTGCTTTTTAGCTTCATTTGGTGATGCTATTCCAGTACATGAGTTTTTATTTAATTACCTCCCTGGTATAGATAAGTTTAGATTCCCATCATACTTTACATACTTTGCGATTTTATTAATACTTCCAGTTATTTCTAAAACCATTTCTGAGGCTAAAAATTTTAGTAAAATACAAATTTATGCTATTGGGGTAATTGGACTTTTATTTACTGGGTTACAGTTTGGTTATGGACTACTGAACTTTAATGAAGTACAAACTGCGTTTGAGCAATATAAAGGATCGTTATTTACACTAAAACAAACGAGTAACTTCGCATTTAATGCGCTGGTTTTTGGTGGAATTGGACTAATTATAACTGGGTTATACATCCGGTTTTTTCGAACAAAATGGGTTTATGGAGTGTTAGCATTGGAGTTAATTTTATTTGTTCCATTTACTTTCACGCACACCACAATGATTGATCATGATCCAATTGATATTCAAGCCTCAATTGAAACAAACAATCAACCATTCAATCAGTTAAATTTAGAACCTATTGCTCAACATCATCATGATATAGATAAGGTTAAGTACTTCTGGAGAAACACCAACAACTTCTTAAAAAACGTCACCAACGATGGGTATAATTCTAACTGGTTTTGGAACCTTTATCAACTTGAAGACAGTATTCCTCGATTCCATAAAGAACTGTATAAAAACCCCGCTTTCCACTTAACCAACAAGGTTTATGATGTGAATTTGGTGGGAACCTCGATGGAATATGATTCGAGTTACACCGCAGTGGCTCCTAATGAAATCTACCTTTTTGAGCAACATTGTGGGAAGGGTAAAGTCCTAAATTATGATTTAAAAGTAATCCAGTTGAATGGTAAATACATAGAATTTGAAATTAATACTAACGAACCTGCTCTCTTAAATCTTTTACAATCTTGGTATCCAGGTTGGCAAGTTAGGATTAATCAGAACCCAGGAAAACTCTTCAAAACTAACTTCATGTGTATGTCCACATTAGTTCCAGCGGGTAAAAGCAAGGTACTTTTTTATTACACCAACGACCGTGTAGTTAACACGGCTATTTTCTCCTATTCCGCTTGGTTTATTTGCATCTTTTTTGGTTCTTTTTGCTACAAAAGAAAACTTTAACTTTGCTTCCATGCAGAGCTTCGAAGATTTTAAACTCCAGAAATTCCTTAATAAAGCGATTGAAGACTTAGGTTTTGATAAGCCTACTCCAATTCAACAAGAAGCTTTTCCTGTTGTAAGATCAGGGTCGGACGTTGTTGGAATTTCACAAACAGGTACGGGTAAAACATTTGCTTACCTACTACCTATTTTACAAGATTTAAAATTCTCGAAGCAAGTAACTCCAAGAGTTCTAATCCTTGTCCCAACCCGAGAACTTGTTGTACAGGTTGTAGATGCAATTAATCAGTTAACCGAATACATGGATGTTAGGGTTTATGGAGCGTATGGGGGGGTTAACATTAATACTCAGAAGCAAGAAGTTATTGATGGTTTAGATGTTGTTGTTGCATCTCCAGGAAGGCTTTATGACCTGGCTGTAAGTTATGCTATTCCACTTAAGGACATCAAAAAATTAGTAATTGATGAAGTGGATGTAATGCTTGATTTGGGATTTAGAACTCAGCTTAAAAACATCTTTGATATTCTTCCAGAGGCTCGTCAGAATATTATGTTCTCTGCTACAATGACTGATGAAGTGGATGAGTTGATAGACACCTTTTTTAAGAGTCCTAAAAGAATTGCCATTGCAGTTAGTGGTGAACCGTTAAAAAACATTAACCAAAGCTGTTACCAGGTTAAAAACTTTTACACCAAAATAAATCTACTTAAAGACATTTTAAGCGATAAAGAGACTTTCTCTAAGGTTGTGGTGTTCCTTTCCAATAAAAAGCTTGCAGATAAGCTTTACGATCTGATTGAGATGAACGGTGTTGGGATTATCCATTCCAACAAATCTCAAAACGCGAGGATTGAAACAATTGAATTGTTTGATGAAGGTCAATACAGAATACTAATTGCAACTGATATTATCGCTAGAGGATTAGATTTCCATAAGGTAACCCATGTTATAAACTTTGATGTTCCTTCTTTCCCAGAGAATTATATTCATAGAATTGGACGATCTGGAAGAGCTGAGGAAAAAGGAAACTCTGTACTCTTTTACACCGAAAAAGAAGAAGAGGCGAAGTTAGAAATTGAGCAATTAATGAATTTTGAAATTCCAGAAATTGAGTTTCCTGAAGATGTTGAAGTTAATCAGCACTTGCTCCCTGAAGAAAAGGATAAGCCTAATTTAAAGCAATCTCGCAACCGAGAAAAGAAAAGGGAGGCTGGAGCAGCTTTTCATGAAAAATCCAGCAAAAACAGTAAGGTTAATCTTGGCGGAAAATATAAAAGGGAGATTAAAGGAAAGTATAAGAAGTCCAGAACTCGCGGGGATAAAGGACAGAATATGAGGAAGAAGAAAAAGTAGCTTTACCCCCTCAGTCCTAAAAAAACACCACTCATCAAAATCCCTTTCCTTTAAAAAACTTCTGTTTTTACATTTAAGGGCAACTAAACCAATAAACCATGTTAGCCTTAACTTTTTATGCTTTTTCAGCAATTGTAATAGCTGTTATTTCCCATGCAATTTGGAAATTATCTCCAGCAGAAACCAGAAACAAAACTTTACTTTTCCCAATCACTATTTTTCTTTTCCTGTTAACAATCGGATTAATTGGAGAAACGGGATTTTATATTAATTACAGTTTGCCTCCCACTTTTGTTTATGCCGGGATTTTGCCAGCCTTCCTAATACTTGCCATATTTAGTTTCTCAAAACTAGGTAAGCGATTATTAAAAAATGTTCCTCACCATTACCCTGTTTTTTTTCAAAGTTTTAGAATTGTTGTTGAATTACTAATATTTTGGACTTACCTGAAAGGATGGGGGCCAAAAGAAGCAACAATGATTGGGTACAACTATGAGTTTTACTTCGGAGCCCTAGCGCTTATTATTGGGTTCTTAACTTGGAAAGGAAAAGTTTCCAAAAAACTGCTATTAGGCTGGAATGTACTTGGCTTATTTATGCTAGCATTTATTGTCGGCATCTTCATAACATCAGCTTTTGCCTACGATACTTTTTGGGGAAATTCCGAAAGAATGGTAACCGATGAAATGTTCCAAATGCCTGTTATGGCAATTGTTACTTTGTATATGCCACTTGCTGTTTGGACACATATTTTTTCAATCAGACAAAACATTTTAAGGGAATCGTAATTATTGATTTGCATCAAGGTTTTGGAAACAGCATTCCAATAGCTTTGAAAAAAATCAATTATTATGAAACCAATTATTATTCTTTTATTCTCTCTTTTAGCAGCTCAAATTAAAGCTCAAGACACTTCTGCTTATCATTATACAATAGCTGCAGACTTGTCACCTTTTGCTTTTAATGGTTATTCTATTAAAGGTGGTTTTATCACGAAAAATCTCTCTAAAACTGAAATCGCTTTTGAAATCTTTTCAATGAAAATTCCAGATGTAGTTATAAACCTCAACAAGTCTAACGCAAATAAAGGTTGGTCCGAAAAAGTTAAGCTTGGAACTGCGCTTTATGTGGATAAGAAATTAGGCGAAAAAAGAAACTCTTTTTGGATTGGAGGAGGATTAGTTTTTCTTAATCATGAAGTGAAAAACACGTCTGTAAAAACCTCCTTTCAACAATTGGAGTATTTAGCGAGAATTAACTACAAATACTACCCTTTTAAAACCGCAAACTTTTATATAAATCCCTACATTGCTTTAGCTGGAAGACATAAGATTGGAGGTGATAATGGAAATTATAGCCTAACACCTTTCCTGTTGATTCCGTCTGTTTATTTGAGTTGGCAGCTATAAAAAATTAGAGGAGGGAACCACCCCTCCTCTAGACAACTAAACCACCATAGCGTATTTTACGACCTTATACGCTTGGTTTTCTGAATTATAAATTGGGCTATAGGTAGCCTGCAATTGTACTTTAGTACCATCTTTGGTATATCTTTCGAATGTTCCTGAGTTAGGGTTTCCTTCTCCTAATGATTCCCAGAAATATTTATAATCATCTGATTCTCTGTATTTCTCTTCAACAAACATTCCGTGATGCTTACCTACAATTTCATCCTCTGAATATCCCATATTAATACAGAAGAAATCATTTGCTTTTAATATGTTTCCTTTTAAGTCAAACTCTATAACGGCAAAAGACTTACCAATCGCTGCTAACTGACCTTCGATATCTAAATCGTGTTGTTTTTGAGCGGTTATATCTTGAGCGATTTTGATAACCTTTACAACTTCACCAGAATCATTTTTAACTGCCGTGTAACTTGCTGAAATCCAAACTGAATCCCCTGATTTACTAAACCTTTCGTATTCACCCGATTTAGATAAACCTTGACTTAGATCCTCCCAAAACTTAGCATATTCAGCCGTTTTGATATATTCTTTATCACAAAACATTCTGTGGTGTTGACCTACAATTTCATCTAAGGAACTATATCCTAAAGCCTGAACAAATAAATTATTCGCAGTTAAAATCTTTCCTTGAGGTGTAAACTCTATATATGCAGCAGTTGAGTTAATGGCATCCATCTTCGCCTTATTCTCTTCTGCCATATTTTTCCGAGCTGTAATGTCGGCAGCCAATTTTATCACCTTCAGAACTTTTCCATAATCATCTTTAACCGCCGTATAAGATGCGTTTAACCAAACCTCTTCGCCACTTTTCTTGAACCTTTTTACTTCACCAGAAAATGGCTCTCCTTTTCCAAGCTTATCCCAAAATGATTTGTATTCAATGGAATTGGCGTAATCCGAATCACAAAAGATTCTATGGTGCTTCCCTGCTAAGTCATTTAAACTATACTGCATAGCAGTTTGGAAAAGTTTATTTGCCGTAATTATGTGACCATCAGGAGTAAACTCAATATATGCTGTTGCTGCTCCAATTGCTTTCATTTGAGCATCTCTCTGCATTTCTTTCGAATGCATTTCTTCTTGAGTAGCATTCATCTCTTCTAAGTTCTGACGCATTTCCTCTTCCTGTTGTCTCATTTGCTCCTGCTGATCTTGAGAAACAGTTAATAAATACTTAGTAGATTCTGCGGTTCTTAAAGTATTAATACTAGCGGCTAAAGTCTCTCCAACTCTGTCAACAAAAACCATCTTATCATCGGTCAGCTTATGGAAACCTGCTAGTTCAATAACTCCCATGATTTTATCATTAGACATTAACGGGAATATGATAACACAACCTGGTTCCGCATCCCCTAATCCGGAAGTAATTCTCAAATAATTTTGAGGAATATTTGTCATGTAAATCTTCTTCATTTCTAAGTAACACTGACCAACTAAACCTTCACCTGGCTTCACAGTTTCTTCCATGAACTTATTCCTGTCGTAAGCATAAGTAGCTTTTCTGTGTAATGTTGGATCTTCCTCATTAGCATCCACTACATATATTGCTCCTTGAACTACTTGCATATAATCTGTTAAGAAGTTTATGCAACGCGTATAGAACTCATCAGGCTGACTAGAAAACTGTTGGAATAACTCTCCTAGTTTGTTAATTCCATTCGTTGTAAACCTCTCTTTTTGCTCGTTAACCGCAGCTTCTTGAAGACTTGTTTTCATCCTCATTAAAGCTTTTCCTAATTCGTCCTCCTTAGCTTCCTCTAATTCAAACTCAACATCTAAATTTCCTTCAGCGATTTCCTCGGCGAATATTTTATTGGCTTTCACAATTTCCATTTGAGAGCTTAATTGAATATTATCCAACCCGGCCTTTATTGTTTTTTTAGACAAATCAAATCCCCAGAAAGCGCAAATTGAAATAATAATAGCGGCAATAGCGGCATGGAAAATAAAGGTTTCTAAATCCATATAATCCATTTGGGTATAATAGATATCTCCTACCCCACTATATTGTAGGTAGGCAAATGTTGAATGATGAACAACAATTGTTAGCAACAGCGGTAACTGAAGTTTCCAGTTTTGGTACCCAATCATTACTACCGATCCAAAAAATGCAAAAAAGTGCATTTCGAATAAGCCATGCATTTGATAAATGAACTGAGCCATAAAAATTGGAAAAATTACCCCTGCTACGTACTGATAGAACTTAGTTCCCTTAAAAATTGATTTAGCAATAAAATATGCTGCTATGTTAAGCCCTCCTACCCCAATTGCTATATCGAACGTGTCATACCAAAATGATAGTATAACGCCTATTGCAAAAAGCCCTATAAAGGCTATTAATACTAATTGATCCCCTTGCTTTGTTGCGGGGGCGAAAATTTGACTTTCCTGTTCTTTGGTTAATTTGATTGTGCTCATGATTTAGTTGGTTTTATTGTATTCACACCCATAGGATGTTAGAGCAAAATGGCCCATTTCTGGAAGTTGTCGCCCCTGTTTAAGGGCTTCAAGAGCCATTTCAGCATAGTTTGAGTTTTTTGAAGTGCAGTATCTGCCCTTATTGTAGTTTCCTCTGTAATAAAGTTCTCCTGAAGTATTTATAACAGCAGCTTGTGGTGTTGAATAAACACCGCATGCATTAGCTAATACTTTATTTTCATCTCTCAGAATTTTAACTTCTATATCCACCAAGTCGTTTACCCATTCAACATCGGCGTTTGGTGGAATCACGCAGAAAAAGTTAAAATCGTATTTGTACTTTCTGTGTAAAGCCTCATAATGCCTCAAGTTGAATCTTGAACAAGGACAAGTTGGTTGGAAAAAGTGAAAATAATTAGGCTTTTCAGTTAAGGCAAGGTTCCCCTCTAAATCTATTACGCTGTTTAAAGGAACTTCTTTATAGTTTGCTGGTTTTTCTGTTGCTATTGCGTATTGTGCATCTTTATACCAAAAGATGGAAACAATCGCTACAAAGGCAGCAAAAACTAGGAAAAGTCCTATGGTGTTATTTTTGTTTAACAATTTCACGGCTTAATTAAACCATGAAGAAAAGAAGAAAGTTTCGTTGCGTTATAAGTTTTTAGTTATCAGAGTTAAATTCTTTTTATATAACGTTTCTAAAACTCAACACCACTAATGGATTAAATGTAACAACTAATCGATTATTAAAGTGATTTATGGATATTATTAGTTTTTTTAATGAAAACTCTTCTAATTACGTTTCCATTTTAGTTTAGGTCTTAATCGCGAAATGATCGAAAAGAACAAAGAGCACAATGTTCAACCAATAACTTTAAATCATAAACAAAATTAAATTTATTCATCAAGCGTTCCTGTGTTGATTTTCACATCATTAAAAACAACCTTACGCTTTACTTTCGTTGTGCCGTCCTCTGCAGTATACTTAGATTTTTTTATTTCATAACCCGAATTAAGCTTATAAGTTAGAAATCCACTCAACCCTATTATAACCGCAATTAATCCGTAATCGAATATAACATAAGCGTCAAAAGATTCTATTTTACCAATAGATCTTACAACCCCTAATGCGGAAAGCGCAATAATTACATTATATATACTTTGAGAATATTTAAAAACACCAACAGCCATTGCTACATTAATTGCTGGCCCAACTAACAAGGCAAATATTAAAACTCCCTTATTGGCATCCGCGAATAAAGAGAAAATCGCCAATAACTTTATTAATGCGGTTACAACTAATAATATTCCTAATGTTGTATTTAGTCCGTTATATTTTGTTCTTGATTGAAGTGGTATAAACAGTTTTGTAATCTTGGCGATTTTTTCCAAATCGGCTTTTGTTTCTTCTTGAATCTCTGCAACAACATCTGTTCTCGATTTCCCTTCTTCAATTTTCTGTTTTACCAATTTTTTGATTTGTCTTGAGTTCATTCTTTTAAAATTTAAAGTACAAGGAAGCAATCAAGTTTCTGCCTGATGCGCTTATTCCTGATGCAAACGTTTTGTAATGGGCATCTAACAAGTTCTCGGCCGCAAATTGAAGTTTTATTTTTTCAGTTGCGTATATAAAAGCTGATACATTAAGTGTGGCCCATGCAGGACTTCCAAAATCTTGAATAGTTTCTTCAGGGTTATCCGTTAATGCATTAAACTCGCTCCATTTTTTCCTAGCATTAAAGTTGGAGTATAAGGAAAGTTTTAACTTTTTTAATTTATAGTCCAGACTGGATCGTCCATAAGCTGGAGGAATGTGAGCAACAACCTCATCATTATTGGAATAAAAACCTTTTGTATAAGTAGCGGTTGTATACCAATTTAGTCTGTTAGTCAACTTTAATCTCAGCGCTAAAAAAGCTCCATATATGTTCGCTTTCCCACTATTTTGAAGACTAACTAAGTTTAAATCTTCTCCGTTTAAATTTATACTATCAACGCCAGCAATATTGGTATTTAACTTGGTCATTAAATCAAATATTTGCGTGTAATAAACCGCTACATCAAAATCTAAATACCTACCCAAACAATTACTACCTAATTCGTAATTAACTGAGGTTTCAGGCTTCAAATTAGTGTTAGGTATAGTAAGGTCCCCTCTTTTCTGAAAAACCTTTCCTACATCATCAATGTTTGGTGACTTAAAAGCTGAAGTAATAGAACTATATAGTTTATAGTTTCCTTTTGTAAAAACATATCCCGCAGAGGAGGTTAAATCTTGGTTAGCTAAAGAAACTTTTCCTATGTCCAACAAATTTGTGATGCTATTTGTGTCGAATTCAGCTAAAATGTGGCTGTAGGTATACCTCAGTCCTCCTTTAAATGTGTGGTTCTTTAATCTTCTTTGAAGCGCCAAATATGCGGCTCCAGAGGTAACTTGAGATCCTCCTCCAGGATACCTGGTTTCTAGAAATCTTTTTTCATTTGTGAGAATATTTTGCACAAAGGCATTAGAGTTTACTTTGTTATGCAATACTTCAAGCCCATAGTTTATCTTTTTTCTTTTCAGTGTATCTAGATGCTTAATAAAATCGGAGTTGAAGGAGTATACCTGAACATCTTCATTGGTGTTTTCTTGCAAATCAGATTGAAATTCTCGGCTAATTCTATCTTCCTCAATTAACTGATAAGCTGCAACAGTATTATTGTAGTCAAACCATTTATTTCTCGATTTAGATTCGGAAGCAAAAGAAAACAGGCTTCTGTTTTGCGGACCGTACTCCCATTGACCATACCTCAAGGTTTCGTCTTGGTATTCATTTAATTTATCTACCCTTGGTACATTTGAGGAAGTGGAAAATTGAACATTTAATTTGTATTTGCGATTTTCATTGGGCTGATAAATTCCTTTCCATAAAATATCCGATTGCTGGTAGCCCGAACCTTTTACAACATTTGGATCCTGATTTACCAGCATTGTATCCTGGTTATTTTGAGTGGAAACATAGTTGTTTATTCTACCAAAATCATCAAAACCATGAAATCTATTGGCTCCCATTCTTAAATCGTTAAAGGTGTTTTGAGTTAAACTAACTAGGTAAGCAAACTTCTCGGTACCATTTTGATAAGTTGCATTTGCAGAGAAAGCATTCATTGTAGACTGATACCTAAGTGTCCCGTCTATTCTTTCAACATCAGACGAATCTTTTTTCACCTTCGGATCCCTTGTTTTGAAATGAATAACCCCTCCTAACGCATCACTTCCATAAATTAATGAGTTGGGGCCAAATATGACTTCTGTTCCCTCCAACATATTTGGATCAATTGAAATTGCATTTTGGAGATGTCCACTTCTGTAAATAGCGTTGTTCATTCTTACACCATCCACAATTAATAAAATTCTGTTTGCTTCAAACCCCCTTAGTATCGGGCTTCCGCCACCAAGTTGAGTTTTTTGAATTTGTACCTGACCAGTATTTGCAAGCATATCTGCAGCATTTGCCGGAGCCATCTGCTGAATGTTTTCCTTAGAAATAGTTTTTGTTTGTGTGATTAACTCATAACTAGATTCCTTAGTTTTTGCAGCAATTGGAATTTCAACAACACCTATTTTATTAGACGACCTCTCTAATTGAATTTGCTCCTTTGCTAAAAGAACATCCTTTGGTAGAATAATAGTTTGAAACGATTGATGAATTATTTGAAGTAGCTCATCATGATCCTGAAAAATGGTTAAATCAGCTTGCCCGTTCTCATTAGTAAAAACGGTTTCATCCATGATCATGTTGGCTATTAATACATTATTAACCGGCAATGAATCAGGACCAACAATGGTGATTATTTGAGCGTTTAGGTTTATCCCAATAAAAACTAAAAGCCCTAGTAGTTTTTTCATTAGTTAAAGACTTCTTCTAAAATACTTAATGATTTTGGCTTTTTAAACCCAGGAACATGGAATATGAAATAATGAATAATACTATTTAGCAACTTTCTTCTTTCTTGCCCCGTGATTTTTACCTGCCCTATTTTACTCCATTCTTGCTGCAAAAATTGCGCCAGCGTTTGAGTTTCGGAAGCAGATAAATAATAAGGATGATTAGGTGTTCCCGAAAGAAAAACCCCTTCCTTCAAATCAAAGTAGTTATTTCGGTCTTTATTTAAAGATGGTTGCACTCCTAGCCACTGGCTAATTTTTACAATGAAAGCCAAGTGATAGTTAGCCTTTCCCTCCTCTATTTCATTAAAAATCTGAACGGATTTCTCCACAAAATCATAAAATCCTTCTTCATGATCTTGAGGTAAAACTTGGGTTAAAAAATCTGCTATAAATAAGGCAATTGTACTCTTGTAAATATCCATTTGAATATTCAAAAGAGGTTCCTCAATTTTAGCTTCTTTTAAACTTGGAAGGGTACTGTTTTTTCCTGTTGAGTAGGTAACCTGACAAATGCTTAATGGTTGTAAAACGGCATTCTTTGCCGCCTTTTTTTTTGTACCTGCTGAAACGTATACCGATTGTAACCCATGAGTTTTGGTGAACATTTTAACAACATTGTTGTTGCTTTTCACCTGAACGGTTCCTAATATAATGGCCGAATCAACTACCTGCACTTACCTAAATTGAATCTCTTTAATTTGTGATTTTAAATTCTCAACTTCTGTCATATTCCCCTTCTTTAACTCCGTTTCAATTGCGTTTCGGAAGTTTAATTCTTGGGTCATAGGCCACAAATTAATGTATTTTCCAGCTTGTTTGTCGCTCATCATTTTCTCCTGCAACCAAACTATTCTTTTTTGATTTTCTGTTTCAGGAACAAACTTCGGCGCTGGTTTATTAGACTTTGGTTTTGGGTTAGCTAAGAAGTCTTTTAACGACCTGTATTC
>JAYPYW010000060.1:0-6398 GCA_038154685.1 Flavobacteriales bacterium
ACTGGTAAATGATTTATCAAAGTCCTGGCCACCATCAACTAAATTAGTGTAAGTAACCTTAACCGTTATGGTTAGTCTGTTTAATGCTACAGTTTCATTACCAGTACCCTGAACAGGAGATATTCTGTAATTGGTAATCATACCTTGGAAATGTGCATCTCCAGTACCATCGGTATATTTTAAGTTAGATTCATTAGTGAATCGTTCTTGCATTGCGTCCTGCATTACAATAGCTAAGTTGGGATTAACCAAAGATGCTGTATTTGTAAAGCTCTCAATACTAAAAGTCTTACCAGGGATTTCACCACCTCGGAAGGAGTAACTGGGAAGACCTGCGCATCCAAAAAGTAAAATAGATGATAATATGATTAAGAAGTTACGCATTATTGAATATCATATTCTTTAATTTTTCTGTAAAGTGTTCGCTCCGAAATTCCTAATTCCTGAGCTGCATTCTTTCTTCTTCCTCTGTGTTTTTCAAGCGCTTTAACTATAAACTCTTTTTCACGCTCAGCTAAAGATAAACTTTCCTCAACTACTTCATGACTCTCATGAAATTCTTCTTGAGGTTGCTGAGTTGGTTGTGCATCAAAAGATGTTCCAACATGAACTGGATAAGCTGAGAAATCTTGTGTTGGAGCTACATCAGAATCTAAATGTAATTGCTGATAAGCTCTTTCCGTATCTCCAACATTTCCTCTGTTTCTAACCAATTCAGCCACAACTCCTTTTAAATCTCCAAGCTCTCTTTTCATATCGAAAAGTGCCTTGTACAATAATTCACGCTCTCTTTTCCATTCGGAACTTTGAACCGGGTCATTATTGTCAGACTCATCTCGTGAGCCTACAATTACAGGAAGGTTAGAAGAGGTTGCTTCAGGAAGATATTTTAACAGTTGGTTACGCGTTACCATTCTGTTTTCCTCAATGACTGCAATTTGTTCAGCTATGTTTTTTAACTGACGAATGTTTCCTGGCCATCTGTAATCTTCTAGAATTTCTCTAGCTTCTTCATCAAGCCTGAGTGGAGGCATTCTATATTTTTCGGCTAAATCAACCGAGAATTTTCTGAATAATAAATATATGTCTTCTTTACGCTCTCTAAGTGAAGGGACTTTAATCGGAATTGTATTCAAACGGTAATACAAATCTTCTCTAAATTTCCCCTTTTTGATGGCGTTAGGAATATCTAAGTTAGTTGCTGCAACAACTCTGATATTTGTTTTTTGAACTTTCGAAGAACCAACCTTGATGAATTCACCAGCTTCCAAAACTCTTAATAGTCTGGCCTGGGTACTCATCGGTAATTCTCCAACTTCATCTAAAAAGATGGTACCACCGTCAGCAACTTCGAAGTAACCTTTTCGGTTATCAACAGCTCCAGTAAAGGCTCCTTTTTCATGACCGAATAATTCCGAATCAATTGTTCCGTCAGGAATTGCTCCACAGTTAACCGCGATAAAATCGTTGTGTTTTCTTGAGCTTTGAGAGTGGATGATTTTGGCAAAGTTTTCCTTACCAGCTCCACTTTCTCCTGTAATTAAAACTGAAAGATCAGTTGGGGCAACTTGCATGGCAACATCAATAGCATCGTTAAGCAACTTTGAGTTACCTATAATTCCAAATCGTTGTTTTATACCAGTAAGTGTTGCGCTCATTTTAATAGTTTACAATCTCTACCGCTTTTCCAATTAAGGTTGCTGATGTAGATTTTTCAACTTTTACTTTTACGAAATCTCCTATTTTGTAATTTTCTTTTGGGAAGATGATCATCTTGTTCTGACTGTTTCTTCCTCTCAAGTCGTTTTCATCTCTTTTTGAAACTCCTTCGACTAAAACTTCATAAGTTTTACCAATTTCAGCTTCGTTTAACTCTTTATTAATTTGAGTTTGGATGTCAATAATCTCTTTTAATCTGGCTTTTTTCACTTCTTCAGGAACATCATCCTCATATTTCTTTTGAGCCAAAGTCCCAGGACGCTCAGAGTAGAAGAACATGTAAGCTAATTCATAACGAACTTGCTTCATCAAGCTAACTGTATCAGCATGCTCTTCATCAGTTTCCGAACAGAAACCAGTGATAATATCTGTAGAAATAGCACAATCTGGAATTACTTCCTTGATTCTTGCTACTTTCTCATCGTACCACTCGCGAGTGTATGTACGATTCATTTTCTTTAAAATTCTCGTGTTCCCACTTTGAGCAGGAAGGTGGATGTAGTTACAAATGTTTTTGTAATCTCTAATCGCGAACATTACTTCGTCGATGATATCCTTAGGGTGAGAAGTTGAGAACCTAACCCTTAAGTTCGGTGCAATTTCAGCAACCATCACTAAAAGTTTAGCGAAGTCGATAACTTCTTCTCTTGGCGCTTCTTTTAAAGCTCTTCCTCTTAATTCTGGATTGTCTGACCAACGGTAAGAATCTACATTCTGACCAAGTAACGTTACTTCTCTGTATCCTTTGCTGTATAGGTCTTTACATTCGTTAACGATAGATTTCGCATCTCTTGATCTTTCTCTACCTCTAGTGAAAGGAACAACACAGAAAGTACACATGTTGTCACAGCCTCTCATGATTGAAACAAATGCAGTAATTCCGTTAGAGTTGATTCTTACTGGCTCGATATCATCGTAAGTTTCCTCACGAGATAAAAGAACGTTAACAGCTTTCTGACCATCTTCAACGTCGTCCACTAATTCAGGAAGTTTACGATAAGAATCCGGACCAGCAACTAAGTCAACCAGCTTTTCTTCTTCTAATAATTTCCCCTTCAATCTTTCGGCCATGCAACCTAAAACTCCAACTTTCACATTTTCCTTTTTGTTTGGATCATGTTTGATGGCGTTTAATTTTTTTCGAACAGTTTCTTCAGCTTTGTCACGAATCGAACAAGTGTTTAAGAAAATTAAATCGGCCTCATCCATGTTGGTAGTAGTGGAGTACCCCTCGTTACCCAACACAGATGCTACGATCTCAGAATCGGAAAAATTCATCTGACAACCGTAACTTTCGATATACAATTTCTTTCCCGACTTCGTTCCGTTATCAGGATTAAGCATTAATGCTTCTCCCTGACGACTTTCTTCTAACATGTCTTTCTGTTCTCCCATTTTGAAAAATTGTGAGGCAAAGGTACGTTTTTAATGAAGAAATGACAATATGTCAGATTGTTAAAAATAATTAACCTATAGGTTAATATATAAAGAGGGGTAATCTGAATTGCAAAATCGATTTGGAGGGAATCGATTGAAATGCTTTATTTTGCAAATTCCCAAATTGGGATAAAACTATACTTTTAGGAAAACGATATGGCTAAAAACCTAGTAATAGTCGAGTCACCTGCAAAGGCGAAGACGATAGAAAAATACTTAGGAGCAGATTATACAGTAAGATCCAGTGTTGGACACATTAGAGATCTTGTAAAAAAGGGTCTTGGGGTGGACACCGAAAATAATTTCGAGCCAACTTACGAGATATCTGCCGATAAAAAAGCAGTTGTAAAAGAATTAAAGGATTTAGCGAAGAAAGCAGAGATTGTATGGCTTGCTACCGATGAGGACCGTGAGGGAGAGGCTATTTCTTGGCACCTTTTGGAGGCTTTGAAATTAGATGAATCCAAAACAAGAAGGGTTGTTTACAACGAGATTACAAAAGATGCTATTTTAAAAGCGATTAATAATCCAAGAACAATAGATTTTAATCTGGTTAATGCGCAACAAGCAAGGAGAGTATTAGATAGATTAGTTGGTTTTGAACTTTCACCAGTTTTATGGAGAAAGGTTAAGCCATCACTTTCGGCAGGTAGAGTTCAATCGGTTACAGTAAGATTAATCGTTGAAAGAGAAAGAGAAATCGAAGCATTTCAACCTGAAAGTTCATTCAGAGTTGTTGGTCATTTCGATGTTAAAGGAAATGTGTTTCAAGCAACTTTAGCGAAGAATTTAAAGACAGCTGAAGAAGCACTTGAGTTCTTAAATAAATGCTCTGAATCTGATTTTTCGGTTGCAAAATTAGAGAAGAAACCAGGTAAGAAAAGTCCAGTTGCACCATTCACAACTTCAACACTTCAACAGGAGGCTGGAAGGAAGTTAGGTTATGCTGTTGGGCAAACAATGAGTGTTGCTCAAAGATTATATGAGCAGGGGCTTATTACTTATATGAGAACGGACTCTACAAACTTGTCTGATTTCGCTTTAAATGGAATCGAAGATGAGGTAGTGAAATCATACGGTTCTGAGTATCATAAAAGAAGAACGTTTAAGACTAAAAATAAAGATGCTCAGGAGGCTCACGAGGCTATTCGTCCAACCAATTTTGCTATGCACGAAATTGATGGGGAATACCAACAACAAAGATTATATGAATTAATATGGAAACGTGCTGTAGCTTCTCAGATGGCTGACGCCCAATTAGAGCGTACAACTGTAACAATTGATGTATCGAAAGCAGAGCAAAATTTAGTTGCAAAAGGTGAGGTTTTGAAGTTTGATGGATTCTTAAAATTATACTTAGAATCTACCGATGATGAGAATGTTGAGGAAGATGGAATGTTACCAGAGTTGGCAACAGGACAGATGTTGAATTTAACAAACATGAACGCTCGTGAGAGATTCACTCATCACCCAGCAAGATATACTGAAGCAAGTTTAGTAAAAGCGCTTGAAGAAAGAGGGATCGGAAGACCTTCTACTTATGCGCCAACTATCTCTACGGTTCAGAAAAGAAACTATGTAGTTAAAGAAGAGAGGGACGGTAAGGAAAGAACTTACAAGTTTATTACGCTTGAAGGTGGTCATGTTAATGCTTTTAACAGAACAGAAATTACTGGAGCTGAGAAGAATAAATTATTCCCTACGGATATAGGAATGTTAGTAAATGACTTCCTAGTTCAGAACTTTAGTAGAATTGTAGATTACAATTTTACAGCAGAAGTAGAAGCTCAGTTTGACGAAATTGCTTCTGGAGACAAGGAATGGAAGTCGATGATAGATTCATTCTACCATCCGTTCCATGAAAATGTTGAAGGGACAATTGAAAATGCTGAGAGAGTTACTGGTGAAAGAGAGTTAGGTGTTGATCCAAAATCTGGAGAAAGATTGATTGTAAGAATGGGGAAATTTGGACCTATCGCTCAAATCGGTCAGGCAAGCGAAGATGGAACTAAAAAACCTCAATTCGCTAGTTTGAGAAAAGGACAAAGTATCCAAACTATCACATTAGAGGACGCTCTTGAGTTATTCAAGTTACCTCGTGAGTTAGGAGAATATGAAGATAAAATGCTGAAAGCGAATATTGGTCGTTTCGGACCATACGTTCAGCAAGGTTCATTGTTTGCAAGTATTCCTAAGGATGAAGATCCATTGGATATTACTTTCGAAAGAGCTGTTGAATTAATTGAAGCGAAGAAAAAAGCTGATGCTGAAAAGTTCATCAATTCATTCGAACACGAAGACGGAGAAATCCAAGTCTTAAATGGTCGTTGGGGACCTTACATCAAACAAGGGAAGAAAAATTACAAGATTCCTAAGGATGTTGAGGCAAAAGATTTAGCTTTAGATGAGGTGATTCATATTATGAAAAACCAACCTAAGAAAGGAGCTAAAAGAAAACCAGCTGCAAAGAAAAAAACAACAGCAAAGAAAACCGCTAAGAAGTAATGAGCTTAAGCATTTACTTAAATCAACTTGAAGATTCGTTCACTTCCAAAAAGAACTGGAAGAAGAATACTATAGGAGAAACTATTACACATTATAATGATGAGGTAAAGTTGTTTGATTACGACATTGCGATTATTGGAGTAATGGAACAAAGAGGTCACGTTGGAAACGACGGTTGTGGATCGGCTCCTGATAGAATTAGAGAACGTTTTTATAGTCTGTTCCACCGTTGGGGTGAAAAGGCAAATATTCTTGATTTAGGAAATGTACTAGCTGGTAATAGTTATAAAGACACCTATTTCGCATTAACTGCTGTAATTCAAGAGTGTGTTAAAAAAGAAGTGATTCCTGTAATTATTGGAGGAAGTCACGATTTAACTTATGCTAATTACCAAGCTTACGAAAACTTAGAGCAGGTAGTCAATCTAGTTTGTATTGATAGATCAATTGATTTAGGATTGATTGAAAAAGATATTACAGAAGAAAATTTCATCAATAACATTATCATGCACCAACCGAACTTCTTGTTCAACTTTAGTTCAGTTGGGTACCAATCTTACTTTGTAGATAAAGAGATTGATGCAATGATGGAAAGAATGCATTTCGATGCTTACCGTTTAGGGTTTGTTAGAGATAACATTGAAGAAATGGAGCCGATCGTAAGGAATGCTGATATCCTAAGTTTTGATGTAAATGCAATCAAAGGATCAGAATTTTCAGGATATGCTAAACCGAAT
>JAYPYW010000060.1:6408-11777 GCA_038154685.1 Flavobacteriales bacterium
GATTTGTAGGATTTCTCGTTACGCTGGTTTATCAGATAAATTGTCTTCTTTTGGATTATATAATTACAATCCTGTTCATGATTCTACCGGAAATGGAGCAATGTTGTTGGCTCAAATGGTTTGGTATTTCATTGAAGGATTCCGCGAAAGAAAAGGAGATTACCCTGTTGCAAGTAAATCAGCTTATTTAAAGTACCATGTTGCAATGGAGGAAGAAGATCATGAGTTGATTTTCTATAAAAGTGATTCAGGAAGATGGTGGATGGAAGTTCCTCATCCGTCAGATCTAAATAGTCGATTTGTTCGCCACCAAATGGTACCTTGTAGCTATGCCGATTATGAAAGAGCATTAGCAGGTGAAGTGCCAGATAGATGGTACCAGACTTTCCAAAAACTAGGTTAACCCATGCAAGGAATCAAGGATACATTAATTTCCGATGATTTATATGAGCGTCAGTTTGTTTGTGATTTAAACGCATGCAAAGGAGCTTGTTGTATTGAAGGAGATAGTGGAGCCCCTTTGGATGAAGAAGAGTGTTCCAAGCTTGATGATGTTTACGAACATGTTAAACCTTATATGCGTCCAGAAGGAATAGCTGAGGTTGAAAAAAACGGGACCTATGTAATGGATGTTGACGGAGACTTAGTAACTCCATTAGTGAACAACCGCGAATGCGCTTATGTTTATTTCGCTGAAGACGGTGGAACAAGATGTGCCATCGAAGCTGCCCACCGAGACGGGAAAATCGATTGGAAAAAACCTATTTCCTGTGAGCTTTTCCCAGTACGAATCAAAGAATATCCAACCTTCACCGCAGTAAATGTTCAGTTTTTAGATATCTGTAGCTGTGCCTGTGATTTAGGTAAAAAGTTGGAGATTCCAGTCTATAAATTCCTAAAAGAACCCCTTATCAAAAAGTTCGGCCCTGAATGGTACGAACAAATGGAGAAGATTGGGGAATCAGAGTGATTTTCTTTTTAAAAGAAATGAGGTAGCCACGTCGTACCTATCCCATTTTATTAGAAATAATTGAACTCAAAAAGGTCTAACAATTAATGCTTAGTTTAGCACTTTAAGTGAATTCCAATCAAAAAATATACGTTAACGGAAGGTTTTTAACCCAAAGGCCCACTGGAGTTCAGCGGTTTGCTTTGGATTTAGTTTTGGCTATTCAAGATAGTTTTGAATTAGAAATTTTAATTCCAAAAACTGACAGAATTATTCCAGAGGAATTAAACTCAAAAGTTACAACTGTAGAGGGTGGTTCTGGTCATTATTGGGAGCAACTTACCTTGCCCCAATATCTCAAACAAAACGATGGGTTGTTGTTAAATCTATGCAATACAGCTCCTTTTTTGTGGAAGAAAAACTTGGTTACAATTCATGACTTGGCTTTTGAGAATAAAGATTGGGTGAACTGGAAATTTAGCTTGTTATATAAATTTTTAATTCCAAGAATAGCTAAGAGTGCCAAACACGTTTTCACGGTAAGTAATACAATTAAAACAGAGCTTTTAAACAGATATAAACTTGATGATAATTTAGTGTCAGTACTTTATAATCGAGTATCAGATGAGTTTTTAAATGCTGGAATTCAAGAGGTTCAAGGATTAAAAGATCCATTTTATCTAACTGTTGGGTCTTTAAATCCAAGAAAAAATTATCAGTGGTTAAGTGAGGTTTTTGCTAATAATGAGTTGCCTAGATTAGTAATTGTAGGGGGAGAAGCACAGCAGTTTAAGGCTGCGAACGTTAATTTAAAAAACTGTAAAGTTCTTGGCTACACCTCAATTGAGGAACTAAAGTGGCTATATGCGAATGCCGAAGGATATGTAAACTTTAGCTTGTACGAAGGTTTTGGAATTCCTACAATTGAGGCAATGGCCATGGGATTGCCAATTGTTTGTTCTGACATACCAGTTAACAGAGAAGTGGCTGGGGAAGAGGTTTTGTATGCTGCTTTGAACAATGAAAAGGAATTAATTAAGCAATTAAAAAGAGTTTCTTCGGAGCTAATAAATTATAATAATATTCAGAAGTTTCAGACCTTTGATGCGAGAAAGGTGTTCGAGAAAGTAATATGCGAGTTGCGATAGTTCAAGATTGGTTAACCGTAAACGGAGGTGCTGAAAAGGTACTGAGGGAAATTATACATTGTTTCCCCGAGGCAGATTTGTTTGCTTTAATTGATTTTATGCCCGAGGCGGAACGAAAGGATGTGCTTCATGGAAAAAGAGCAACTACATCCTGGTTACAAAAACTTCCTGGTGTTGAAAAATACTACAGAAATCTACTTCCCTTTTTTCCTAATGCAATTGAGAGTTTGGATTTTTCCGGATATGATTTGATTATCTCATCCTCATACAGCGTTGCCAAAGGCGTAAAGAAAACAAATGAAAGCCAAACACACGTTTGTTATTGTCATTCTCCGGTTAGGTATGCTTGGGATTTAAAAGATCAGTATTTGGCAGAAATGCCTTGGTTGAAAAGAGTGGTATTTAAGTCGATAATAGGAAGGATCGCAAAATGGGATTTAAAAACAGCCAATAGGGTTGATTATTATATCGCTAACTCTGAAAACGTAAAAGAGAGGATAAAAAGAATTTACAAAAGGGAGTCGGAAGTTATATATCCGCCAGTTAATTTATCAGAATTTGTTTTTCATCAACCTAAAAAAGATTACTATTTCACTTCTGCTCGATTAGTGCCATATAAGAAGGTGGATCTAATAGTAGAAGCCTTTAAGCAGCATCCTGATTTGAAGTTAATAGTTGGTGGGGATGGGCCAGAGTTGACAACTTTAAAGAAAATGTCGACAAATAACGTTCAATTTTTAGGATATTTGTCACAAGAGGAGCTGATAAAGCATTACCAAGAATCTAAAGCATTTATTCTTGCCGCAAACGAGGATTTTGGAATCACAAGTTTGGAGGCTCAAGCTAGTGGGACACCAGTAATTGGATTAAGAGCCGGAGGATATTTAGAAACTGTAAAAGAAGGCGTTACTGGCGTGTTTTTTGATGAACAAAGTGCAGATAGCTTATCTGGTGTTATTACCAAGTTTGAAAATGATAACTTGATAATAGATGAATTGAAATTAAAGGATCATGTGAATTCTTTCTCTGTAGAGGAATTCCGAAGAAAATTATTACTACTTGTCACAAAGTATTCAAAACGTAGCAAATAAAGTTCTGATAGGGTTAACCCTATTAACAGCTGTGTTTCCTTTAATTCCTATGCAGTTAACTTCGGTAATTGGCGTTGTTTGGTTTTTAATATCCATTTATACTTCATTTCAAAATTTTGAAAAACCCTTCCAATGGAAGAAGTTTATTTTGTTAGCTTCTCCATTTTTGCTGGCCTGTTTAGGTTTTTTATTTCTGGACAGTTCTGCGCGATCGCTTAAAGGCATTGAAAGAAATGCTATGTTTTTATTGATTCCCCTTGGGTTCTTGTTAAATGAATCTGTTTTCAATAAAAAGTTACTCTTTAAATGGATGTCGGTTTTCTTTGCCGTTGTTCTTTTTGCTTCGCTTAAGGGTCATATTCTTACCATTAATTTTGTGTTGGATTTTGCAAAGGAACAAGGCTATGAGGGAAGGATATGGGATCTTTACAATCAGCCTTTTTTTCATCATCACTATAGGGTTGAGTATGCCAGTAATTCGGGTATCCATCCAACTTATTCTGGAATACTGATAACTATATCAATGTTGTTTTTTAATCAGCATTTCATAAATAATTGGAAAGGATATTTGCCTAAACATAAATTAGGGATAGGTTTGATTAACCTAATTGGTGTTTTTTGTTTGGCGATGGTAACTGCAAGGACTCCTTTGTTAGGGTTCGTAGTTGGATCTGGAATTCAAGTAATTAATCTGGTAGGTTGGAAAAAATCACTCTTATACCTGCCATTGGCGGGAGTAGGGTTGTTTGGATTGCTGTATTTCGCTGTTCCAAGTTTTAAGCAAAAGGTTAATGAAATTGAGTTTTCAAACGTTAAAGAGGCGACAGTAGACAACAATAATTCATTTAACATTAGAACAGGGATTTTAAACTGTTCGATGGAGTTATTGTCGAAAAACTGGCTATTTGGATTGGGAGTTGGAGGGACCTACGATGGTTTAAACAAATGTTACGAAGGTTTAGAATTTGAAACCTATCGAAAGGAAAAGTTTAACACCCATAATCAATACCTGGATTATTGGATAAGCTATGGGTTAATTGGGTTGATTTCATTGTTGCTTTTAATAAGTAATTCGATTTACTCAGCAATAAAGGGAGGATTTAACGGTGTTTGGATAATTGTATTAGTGTTTGCAATTTCAATGTTAACAGAAAACGTTTTGTCTAGATATTATGGCGTGCTTCCTTTTGTAATTATAATTAGTTTTGTTAGCTTGAAGAATAAGGAATCAAAAGTTGGCTAAAAGGTATTCTCAGTATATTAAAATTGTGAATGTTATCATCGATTTCGCGATGATGAACTTCTCTTATATCCTTGCTTTTAAATTAAAATTAGGTGCGTTTCATTCGCCATTTTTGAGCATGTTGATGTACGTGAACCTTTCTTGGTTGTGTCTAATTCTTGTATTTAAACCTTATAAAGTTTCCCGTGTTACTTCAGTGTATAATGTTATTGGGAATTATTTAGGGATTATCTTTTTGCATGTCTTACTCACATTTGGATTTTATGTAATTCAAATCAGTCATCAATATTCAAGAGAGCTTTTAACTATCATGTATTCCATTCTCTTAACAGTTTTATTAGGATGGAAAGTTTTGTTCTTCCTTTCACTTAAAAGTTATCGAAGAAAGGGATTTAACTACCGAAGTGTTGTTGTAGTTCACAAAAAAGGAATTGATTCTGGGGTGGATGTTGTAATGCGAAGAAACCCTGAATATGGTTATAAGTTGGTTAAGGAGTTTTTTGTAGATACTGAAAACCACGAAACAATTAATAATGAGTTGATTGCCTTTTGTGAAGAAAACAAAGTAGATGAAATTTTTTACTCAATTGCCTCTTTGAAGTATGGTAAAATGATTCAGCTGGTAAGGTTTGCCGAGGAGCATTTTATAAAATTCAATTTAGTTGGAGATTTCAAGGGATTCATGTTTCGTGGGTTTGAAATTCAAAACTTCGGTCATGTACCGCTTTTAAAAATCATCTCCATGCCATTGGACGATGTGAAAAACAGAATTATTAAAAGAGCGTTTGATGTTGTTTTTTCTTTAGCTGTGATCATATTTATTGCTTCATGGTTGTTCCCGATTCTGGCAATTTTAATTAAGCTTGATTCACGAGGGAAAGTATTTTTTAAGCAGAAAAGAACAGGTAAAAGCAATCAGCCATTTTGGTGTTTAAAGT
>JAYPYW010000060.1:11787-19342 GCA_038154685.1 Flavobacteriales bacterium
GTTTAGAACCATGGTTGATAATGCACAATCCGACCAAATTCAGGCAACCGAGAACGATAAACGAGTAACTCGTTTAGGGGCTTTTTTAAGGAAAACAAGTTTGGATGAGTTACCACAGTTTTTTAATGTTTTGGTAGGAGATATGAGCGTTGTAGGACCAAGGCCGCATATGCTTAAACATACAGAGGATTACACAGAGGATGTTGATCAGTTTATGATTCGTCACTCTATTAAACCAGGAGTCACGGGTCTTGCTCAAGCTAAGGGATATCGAGGAGAAATAAAGGTCCAAGCGGATAAAACTAACAGGGTAAAACTGGATAACTTTTATGTAAGAAATTGGAGTTTTTATTTTGATTTTGTAATAATAATGCAAACTTTGTTCAGCTTAATTAAGAAAGAACACAAGGTTTATTAAATATGGGTGTTAAAGAGGAAGAGGAATCGGGCCAATTTTTTAATCTGGTATATACTTTAGCCGTAAAAACGCTAAAACTTAAGTACAAAAATTCTCTTTTGGGATTTATGTGGAGTATGATCAATCCACTTATGTACCTCTTAATCTTCACTTTCGTTTTCAGTAACGTTTTTGTTGGGATAGATAGATATCCTTTGTATGCCTTAACAGGAATCGTTTTTTGGTCGTTTTTTTCCACATCAACCATCCAAGTAATCGAATCTATAATTAATAGTTCTGGGGTTATGAAATCCATGAACGTAACTAAAATTGCCTTTCCAATTGGAGCGCAATTATCGGCTTTGTTTAGTTTGCTTTTAACCATGGTGCCCTTCCTAATTTTAATGTTCATTTTTGGATTACAAATAGGGTGGGAGTCGTTGTTGTTTTTCCCAATCTTAATTTTGTTTGCCTGTTTTACATTTGGATTGTCACTGTTTCTTTCAGCGTTGAACGTATACTTTAGAGATGTTCAACTAGCATGGACATCCTTATTGCCGGCTATTTTTTATTCGGCACCTATAGCATTTGCTTCTAATTTAATTCCAGCCAAGTATGCTTGGCTTATTAAGTTAAACCCACTTTATTATTTTATTAATCTTTTAAGAGATGTTTTATACCACAATAGGTTGCCTGATTTACAAAACACGCTTATAGCAATTGTAATATCAGCGATTAGCTTAGTAGTGGGTGTATTTATCTTTAGAAGGTTAGAAAAAGGATTTGTTTCACAGTTTTAGGATGAAGGAGATAGCAATAAAAGCAGTAGGATTAGATGTTAGTTTCATGGTGCAGCGCCAGGGAATTAACAACATCAAAGATTTCATTCTTACAATGGGAGTTAAAAGTCCTTTTGAAAAGAAACAGGTTTTAAGGGATCTTGATTTAACCATTTATAAAGGAGAATGCTTAGGTATTCTTGGAAAAAATGGATCTGGGAAAAGTACTTTTTTAAGAACCATAGCTGGAGTAATGGAACCAGATAAAGGAACATTAGAGGTAAATGGAAAAATAGCTCCTTTAATGGCGCTTGGTGTTGGTTTAGAGCCCGAGTTATCTGGTTACGAAAACATCAAACTTGTAGCTGTTTTAATGGGGATGGGTAAGAAGGAGATTAAAGAATCCATCAATAAAATAATTGAGTTTTCTGAATTGTCTGAAGAAGCGATTGCAATGCAAGTAAAGAGATATTCATCAGGGATGATGTCACGTTTAGCGTTTTCAATTGCTGTTGCTACGGATCCTGAAATATTGATTATTGATGAAGCTTTGGCAGTTGGAGATTTAGGATTCAGAAAAAAATGTGCTCAAAGAATCAATGAGATAAAAGAATCGGGAAGTACTATTCTATATGTTTCTCACCATTTAGCTGAGATCAAAAATATTTGTACTAGGGCTATCTTTTTAGAAGGGGGTAAAGTCAAACAAGAAGGTTCGGTTGAAGAGATTTGCGATCTTTACGAATCAACTTTAGTGAAAAAGAAGAAATGAGTTCTTGCACAGCAGTTATTACCTGTTTTAATGATGGGGCTTTTTTAGAAGAAGCTATTAAAAGTGTTGAAGATTCTTCCTTTAATACTGAAATCATTATAGTAGATGATTGTTCTACAGACGAGGCTACAAATCAGCTATTAGATAAGCTTTCCAATAATTATTCTGTAATTAAAATACCTCAAAACTCTGGCGTTGGTAATGCTAGAAATACAGCTATAAAACAAGCTAAAACAAAGTATGTTTTGCCTTTGGATGCTGATGATATTGTTGATCCAGAATTTATTGGCAACGCTGTTAAATTTTTGGAAGGAAATAGTGAGCATGTCATGGTTTATGGAAATGTTCAAAGATTTGGAGCTGAGGAAGAATTGGTAACTCCACCTGAATTTAATGGTCCAATGTTATTAGCTGGGAACTACATAAATAACTCCAGTTTATTTAGAAAGGATGCTTGGGAGAAAACAGGAGGTTACGATACTTCTTTGCCTAATTATGAAGATTGGGACATGTGGATCCAATTATATAAGCAGGGAGGGGTGTTTAAGAAGTTAGATGAAGTTGCGCTTAATTACCGTGTAAAGAAGGTATCTAAAATTGGTAAAACTAAGGATCCAGTTCATAGAGGAAATGTTGTGAAGTTTATTTGTGAAAAACACGTTGATTTTTACAAACAACATGTTCCAGAAATTGTAGGGAACTAGCATAGTGTAATCACTACAAACGAGCAAAAGTTAGCTGTTGTTAAAGGTTCAGATAATCTGGATATGGCGGAGACTATTGTTCAATTGCAACAACAGTTGAAGGATCAAAAGGCATATTACGAAGGGAGTGTTTTTTGGAAGTTAAAAAGAATAGTTACTTTTTGGAAGTAATCCATGGGAGAGATTAGAGATAAATTAAACTGGTTTAAAGAATTATATAGCCTTTCCAAAGCTAAAGGAGGGATAAAATGGTATAGAATAGTTTATTTTATCAAATCTCCAAAGGGTCGCAAAAGAATGGTTCGCTTTGCTAAAAAAGGAATCAATTATGTGGGTCGAAAAATTACTGGGAAAGAAAAGCTGAAGATTGAGAATTATGAAGACTGGATCTCTGCAAACGAGATGTCGGCCGATCAATTAATTCAAAGCTATTCAAAGGTGCCAACTGAAAAAAGGACGAAATTTTCTATCCTACTTAATGGGGGGTTTAATAATCTCAATGGCCTTAAAGCATCCTTATCTTCTGTTGAAAAACAAGTTTGGAAAGAACTTGAAATTTTAGCTCCTAAAACAGCATCTCTTTCGGAAGAGGTTTTATCGATTTTACAATCAAATGCAAAGTTGGTTCCGGTTGAAAATTCACAAACCCCTGGAGCAATATTAAATACGCTTTTGGATCATTCAAATGGTGAGTTTTTCTTGAGTTTAAACATTGGAGACGAATTATCTCAATCATCTTTCTTGTTAATCAATAACTACCTAGTTGAAAATTCGGATTGTAAGTTTGTTTACACAGATCATGATTATAAGATTAATGATCAGCGATCTAAACCCTACTTTAAACCAGATTGGAGTCCTCAGAACTTTTTGGCCAATAATTACATCGCTAATGCTTTTGTTTGTAACGTTGAATTGGCCAAACAATTAAAGGGTTTTGATACCTCTTATTCTTTTGATTTTACTTATGATTTTCTTTTACGAGTAACGGATTCAACTAAAAAAATAGGGCACTTGGCTGAAGTTGGATTTCACTTAAATGAATCAAACTTAACAGCTCAATCAGATAGTGTGAATGACGGTTTGACGGCGCTAAAGAAGAGGAGTGAACTTCAAAATGATGGGGCGAGTATTGAAATTAAATCTACTGAGGAAGCAACTTATTCTTATTGGCCTGAGGTTTTAAATAATCCTAAAGTATCCATTATTATTCCTTCCAAGGATAAGCCAGATTTATGTGAGGTAGCAATAGGTTCTATCTTCAAATTATCAAGTTATCAAAATTTTGAAGTGGTTTTGATTAGTAATAACTCTTCTGAAAAAGAGTTTTTCGATATGGCGAAGAAATGGAGCGAAAAAGAGCCAAATCGTTTCAAGTTTATTGAGGATAACGGAGACTTTAACTTTGCGAGATTAATGAATGTTTCTGCTGAGACAAGTTCAGGAGATCATTTAGTACTTTTAAATAACGACACCGAAATTATTCAGGAGAATTGGTTGGAGCTGCTTTTGGGGTACTCACAAAAAACTGATGTTGGAGTAGTTGGAGTTAAGTTATTGTATCCAAACGACATGATTCAGCATGCTGGTGTAATTGTAGGATTAGGAGGGGTTGCTAATCATTGTTTCGTAGGGTTGGATAGAAACGATAAAGGTTATTTCAATAGAGTGCAAACAAACTGTAATTACAGTGCTGTTACTGCAGCTTGTTTTATGGTTTCGAAAGAAATATATAACAACTGTGGAGGCTTTGATGAAAAGTTAGCAGTTGAGTTTAACGATGTTGATTTTTGTTTGAAGGTAAAAGATGCAGGATATAATAATGTTTACTTAGCTGATGTTGAGGTTTATCATTACGAATCAATATCTAGAGGGCATCCACACAGTACAAGAAAGAGTTTTAAAAGAAGTATGTTTGAGGCCGATTACTTCACTGGTAAGTGGCAAAAGTATGTGCTTAACGATCCGTGTTATAACAAAAACCTTACTAAAATCTTTAATGATTATAGTATCAATTCAGGAGATTAAACCCTTACAATTAATCTTAGGAATGTTAGTCCAGAAATAATCAAAAGCGAGAAAATCAAACTTTTAGATATTTGGTTCTCTTTGACTAAATAAAGAAGAGCAACAACTATGGCTGAGGTTAAAACTCTTACAAATGCCCAGTCATCAATGTATATGGCTTCGGAGAATATTAAACTGAATAGAATAGTTGCTGTTATTGCAATTGGGAAAGGAGTATTTAAAATATTTTTCTGACTTAGGATTTGTTTAATCGACTTTATAAAAATCGCAATAATTAAAACTGCGTAGGCGATCCAAAAAACAAGTTCGATAATTTCTTTGATGCTGGATACCTGTAGATTCAACCAAAAACTGTGAACAAATCCCCATAATGGAAAAGATAAATTTTGCATTGGAGATTCGTAATTTGGATACAAGTTTTGTATCACTACAAGCTTCCATATTGCAATAGTTACAATGGGTAACAAAGACAATAAACGGGCGCTTAGTTTTATTTCTTTATTAATTACTATCCACAAAATAACAGGCCCTAAAATTACTATTTCGGTTTCCCTCGTAAGTAAAGCAGATATGGAAAATAGGGTAAATAGTAACGTTTTTTTATTAAGTATGAAGTAGATCGCTCCAACTACAAAGAAGGTCGCCAGTACCTCAGATAAGTCTCTGGAAACTGACATTAAAATCCCTGGAGCTAAAATGGGGGCTAATCTTACTAGCCAGTTTTCATTTTGATTTGTGAACTGAAGTACAAAAAAGCTGAGGCCAATTGCTACTAATAGATTGACTATTATAAGGCTGTACGGAAGCCAATTTGGATTTCCAAAACTGAGTAGCCAGGCTAAAGTTGGGTAACCAATTCTTTGATGTCTGTAAGGCGGTAAGTCCACCTTAGAATGTGGTTGTATTTCAGTAGAAAAAGGATTGTGGGCATAATTGAAGAAGAATTGCCCGTCGTAACCCTGTCCTTCTTTAACATGAATCTTTTCTTGCCATTGCTCCGGTTCGAAAAAATCTGACCCAGCGACAATGAATTTTGATGGATCATCAAGAATGATTACCCTAGCGATCACAAAAATGCTGAAAAAGCAGATGGCGAAAATTATTGGATTTCTTTTTAAGCTATTCAACATAACAACAAAAGTATGTAATTCAATTTGTGCATCTTTGTTATCGAATTTAAAAAAATGAACAAACGGTTAAAGATTGCCATATTTCTTTTCTGCTTTATTTGGCTTTTAACAGCTGTTCAGTTTATTTTCTCACCTTTCAAATTAGTAGGACTGAATGGGGCTTTTAACGATCCAGAGCCGCCTGAACTAACTTTCGAAAATTGGAAAACAGGTAAGTTTCAAAAACAAACCGAATTTTTTGCTAAGTACAATACTCCCTTTAGAGCTGATTTTGTGAGGTTGAAAAACCAAGTTGGATACTCTCTTTTTGGTGAGTTTAATACCAATCTTACTTTGGGTAAAGACCACTATTTATTCGATCATAATTATATCAATGCGTTTTTGGGTAAAGATTTATTGCCATACAAAGAGCGAATGATCCAATCATCTGAAATAGGAGTTTTTAAAACCATATTAGATTCCTTAGGAGTAAAACCTTTTTGGATTATTGCTCCCAATAAAGCACGGTATTATCAGGAATACTTAAAAGAAGAATTAAATTTTGAATCTATCTCGAATCAACAAGTCTTAAAGGATTTATGTTATTTGAATAAAATACCTGTGGTAGATACTGATGACTGGTTTGCAAAGAAAAAGAATGATAGTAAGTATCCACTAATACCAAAATATGGAGCACACTGGTCGGTTTACGGCGCGGCTTTGGTATGTGATTCTCTTGATAATTTGCTTGAAAAGGAATTCCCCAAGAAGGTTAAAACATCAATTGGAGTAATTAAGGAAAGCAAAAAGGCAAAATTCAGTGATGATGATTATCTGCCTTCTATCAACCTGATTAAGAAATGGGAATGGGATACAATTATGGCTTATCCTGCTATGATATATGAACCTGGATTGAAATTGAAGGCGTTAGTGGTTTCCGATAGTTATATGTGGAACTTATACTATAACGATTATTTTAAGCAGAATTTCACAGCTGACTCTCAGTTCCTTTATTACAATAAAGCCTATTATAATATAAATAAAGAACGGACGGGGGAAATCAAACCAGGAGAACTAACCATTGAAAAAATCAGTGAGTTTGAAACGGTTATTTTTATCACAACAGGTCCTTCCTTAAAAGAGTCTTATAGCTACAACTTTATAAGTGATTTATTAAATGAGTAATAAGGGTTGGTTATACATATCACTTTTGCTATTGGTTATAAGTTTGTTCCTTAACTTTTTTAATAACCATTCTAAATACCCTACAGGATGTGACGAATTCGGGTATTTGCAATTATCTGAGGAGTTAACAGGCAATGACGAGCGAGAGGCTTTCCTAAATCCACTAATTAATGATTTAGAAAAAGAGGGTTTTGTTTACCAAGATTATGCTTGGTTAATTTTACCTCATGCCTATCATGTAGATAGTGAAGTAAACAAGCCTGTAAATCAATATCAACCAGGAACCTCAATAATTCTGTCTTTTTTAAACCCCAAAACAAAGCAGATTCTCTTTCCTGTTTTAGTTTTAATCCTCGGTGTTGGGTTGGTGGTTATGGTTTCTTGGAGGTTTAAATTAGATAGTGTTCCATTGTTATCAGCGATTTCAGTTTTCTTTATAATAGGTTCGTTTCCTGGGCCATTCATGACAGAATTATCTAGAGTGAACTCTTTGGCTTTTACATTTATTCCTTTGTTGTTGGTTGGCTATTTCATGTTTACCAATGTGAAAGTTGCACTTGTTTTATTGCTTCTTTGTGTAAACT
>JAYPYW010000061.1:0-19202 GCA_038154685.1 Flavobacteriales bacterium
GAGGAGAATATTACAGAGTCTTCGATTATAAGATTTTGAATTTCGCATTTCTCTGGGCTAAATTCTAATATACCAGTTTTTATAATAGTATTGTTAATTACTAATATACTATAGGTGAGAGCTTAAGAATTGTAAAAGTTGATGTAGATAAGAATCAGCAATTAGCTGCTCAAATGGGAGTGAGAGGTGTGCCAAGTTTGTTTTTTTATAAAAACGGACAATTAATTAAGAGTGATTCAGGGGTACTTGCGAAGCATGAAATTAAAAATGTATTTGGTTTTTAATGAAGGTGCTTGATTGGAAAATTTGGATTGTAGTTAGCTTAACTTTAGGATTGGCTCCATTTAATGAGCCTCACGTTTGGGGAAAGCTTCAATGGGTTTTAGGTGGAGCTGTAGGTATGAAACCAATGGACTGGTTCGATTTTTTTTCTAAATGGAACTCCTTGGGTGATGATGTTTATTTCCGGAATTCTGCATTTAAAGAACGTAGGTAAATAAAATATAGCATTTCATAAAGTGTTAATTGATTGAGTTATATTTGCTCAGCTGAACTTAATTAATTCTAAAAGAAATGAAAATTACAAAATTATTACTTGGAACCTTATTGATTTCAATGGTAGGAACTGCACAAGAAGGAACTACTGGTTTTACTAGGGTTAGAACAGAATACCATTACGCAACATTTGACAAGCTAAGTTTGAAGTGTTTAGATGCTGATTCAAACGAAGTTGAATTTGCTCCTCAATTTCCTGATGCTGCTAAGGCGTCTCTTTATTGGGATAATAATGCTAAGGATGGTAAGTTATATGTTAATTACTATTTAGGTAATGATATTGCTGATCATGATAATTCAAAAAACTATTATTTCCAGCTTCAAAACCGTCAGTCTATTTATACTCATTCAAATAAATGGGTGACTGGGATTGGGACAGTGCCTGTAAAGTACCGTCCAGCTCAAACAGGAAGTGCCGGAGAAGTTGAGCCTCAAGCTGAAATTGATTACAACCTAAGCGGGTTTGTAGGGTATTCATTCAGTGGTGAAACATATACTCATTATAATAATGTTGGAATTAAAAGAAAGCGTTGTTATGATGTGACTCTTTCTGCTTTAATTGGAGTTTCCAATGTAATTGTTGATTCCAGAGCAAGTTTCTTGTCGACTGAACCAACAAATAATACATTCTCAGCACCAGCCTTTAATTTTGGAGGAGCCTTACAAACCACCATTAAGAATTTTGTATTTGGAGGAGCAATGGGGTTTGATTACATGTTAGATGGTTATGCCAAAAGCTGGCATTACAATGGTCGCCCATGGTACGGAGTGATTTTTGGGTACCGTAAAGATATTTTTACTGGAAAAGGAAACGCTTTTTATAAGTGATTTTTCAGTTTTGAATCTTATTTGATTGTTTGAAGTGGCTAGGTGTTCTTGGTCACTTTTTTGATTGTTTTAAGTGTAGAGAATTGCGTTTTAATCCATTTTTTGCCCTTGAAATAAAGAAGTGTAAATATTTATAAATAGAAATATCAAATTAATCAATTTGTTTTTAATATTTCGAAATTCCATTTTCCAATTTCATTAAGTAATTCAATATAATAATTACCCGGCGGAAGTTGCTGGATATTAGTTTGATTTGTCAAAACCAATCTACCTCTGCTATCAAATAAGTTTATAGTACCAGTTGGAAAGTTTCTAATTTCAATTTTATTGCCTTCGATCCAAGCTTGAGGGGCTTGATTAGGATCAGGTAGTACGAAAATGGTTTCTAAACGATTAACTTTTCCATCTGTCTCAATCTCTATAAGCTCGAAATATAAAGTTGTGTTTGGAGCCTGTTCCCAAATAGCTGAGTAATTCAAATCCGAATCGGGGAATACAGTTGTTAGAGAATCAAAGTTAATGCCGTCCTCGGAATAATTGATTTGGTAATAAGAGGTACCTATTTCGACTAAGACTTCCCAAGCTAATATTATGTCATTTGATTTTCTTTCGCCATCATAGGATAAAAGCTCGACGGCTAAAGGTGAAAAATTACCAGATCCAATTGTCCATTTAGAAAATGATGTTATTCCAGAAATTGTTACTTGATTAGTTGCTTTATCAATAGCCCCTGAGTGATTAAACCAACTAATTCCATCATCAATGGATTTATATACTTCTGCTTCGTCCTCAATGTTTTCATTTAATTCAGATTCCCAATAGTTAAAACTAATTGATGCGTTTAATCCTGAATTTAATTGGGGTTCTATGTTATAAACCCTTTTAATACTTTCTCCGTCACTCATAATAACTGGTGAAAGTTCTCTTTCGAAAAGCGTATTTCCCATTGGAGTTACGGTGGTTAAACTTAATCCTGTTCCGCCAATATTATCATATGCCCCTGGAAGGATAGAGATGGAAGTCGAAATTTTACCGTTTCCGTATATGAGATTTTCTTGTGACTCACCTTTAATAAAACCATTGTCGGATAAAGACAGAGAGGCATTTAGCTCAATTAATCCTGAAACGATATCCAGAGTGTCGGTTAAATTGATAGGGGCTTCTATGGTGAGGGTCCTGGCTTTCTTTTTTAATTCTGAACGATCTAATAAAAAGTTTCCTGAGCCAGAAATTTGTTGACTGTTTACCGAATCAATAAAGGAAATTTGACCATTTGTACTTATAAATTCGCCTTCGTTTTGAATATTGCCTGATATGAAAATCTCCTCATCTATTCCGAGAAGAAAAACTCCAGTGCTAGTGATTGAAATATCTTCAAAGAATTTATCCTGCAATTTTGAGGAGAATATTACAGAGTCTTCGATTATAAGATTTTGAATTTCGCATTTCTCTGTACTAAATTCTAATATCCCATTTTTTATAATAGTATTATTAATTACTAATATACTATTAGTGTTAGCTCTTGTGTATCCGCTATTTATTTTGTCAATAGTTAAATCATAATAGGTGGCTACTTTAATTCGCTGGCGATCAGTTCCGTCGTAAATGACTTCTGATGTTCCAGCATCAAGGTTTCCATCTGAATTTCCATCTCCAGCTATGTGGAATTTACCAGTGGTGAAATTTACTGCGCCAGGTCCATTCCAGTTTCCCTCTAAATCAATATTGTTTTCATTCGCTATAAGTGCGAGTGAAGACTCCATGAGTTCTAGGTGGCCTTTAATCCTTAGAGTGTCTCCGATTAATGTTTTGTTGCAAAAGGCTACAGCTCCGTCATCTAATAATAAATTCCCATAAGTTGGTTTTGCGCTTATGGTTTGATCACCCATTGAAGCGAATTTTATAAATGATGAATCATGTAAATTAAAGGTGTTGAATTGATCTGGGAAAGTAATATTACGTTCGTTAAAATTATGACCTAAGATTAATTGAGCCGCAGAATCTATTTCCATGCTGCTCATTGGGTTTCCTGTAATTTGAAATGAATCAGTTTTTAAAATACTTTTCGGATGAATTTTGAAGTCTCCATTAATGTCGATATCAGAAGATAGACTCTTAGTTCCGGATCCCGAGATCTCTAAACCACCTAATTCAGTTATGGTTTTAGGTAGGACTTGATCTCCAGCTTTGTTTAGGATTAAAGTATTATTTGGTGCCGAAAATTCTAAATGTCCTTTAATGTTTTGTGTGTCGGCTTGAGATATTAGAACTGCATTTTCTTGATTAAAAAATGAATCAATTTCCAAACCTTTGGATAAAGAAAGTATACCGTGATTATAAATGTTAAGTGCATTTATTCTTGGGATCTTTATTGTGTCTGTTCCTGTTAAATAAGCTTTGTCTTCCTCAAAAGTGTACAGACAAGAATTACCTGAACAACCATTAAAAGTTCCTTCGTTATTAATTCCGTTTTGGATTGTAATGTGGGATGTTGATTCATTCTCAAATGCGCCATTTTCTTTAATTTTTAAGAAAGAGAAACTTGGAGCTGCAAGGTCTGAGAGAATAATTAGATTTCCTTTAATTAAAACGGATTCGTTAAAAATAGGGGAGTGTCCGCCAATTTGAAGGGTTCCATTGGTGTCTATCTTGGTTTTATTTACTGTTAATGAGCCAATTTTAATTTCACCATTTAAAACCACAAGAGTGTCAATTGAAAAATCACCATAAAAAACAGATGAGTCCGGTCCGGAATTATCATATATTAAATGAGGGTAATCTCTTTCTTTTATGGTTTGTTGTCTGTCTCCATTATATTTAACCACTGCATTTCCATTAAAAGTTCCTGATTGTTCAAAATCTCCACTTATTGAAAGGGTGTCAGGGTAATGACAGGTAGTAGTGAATCCAGCTTCAATCTTAATATTACCAAATTGAAAGGATCGATTTAGTGTTTGATCTTTATTTAGATTAATAAATGAATTGGGATTACTTTCAAGAATGTTAATTTCGTTAAGGTTAAAGTTTGCGTATACAAGAAGACTCCCTAAACCAGCTATTTTCATGGAATCCGCAATTATTTTATTTTCAACGGTTAGTTCTGCTTCTTGATTGATTGTAATAGTTTGACCAGTTAAATCCTCATTTATTAGGAATGAACCGTTTCCTGAAAAGGAAATCTTTTTAAATATATTGTTTGAAAGTTTAGGTGTGGTTTGACTTCCATTTCTAATCATAACGAGTTCGTTTCCTTCGGTTTCGAGGTTTAGTGAATCAATTCTAAAGTTGGCGTTAGTCATTCCTAAGCTCAATGTTCCAATATTTTTAAGGTATCCAGATCCTTCAATAGATGAATTGATAGCTAAAGAATCTAGGATGGTCAGACTGTCGGTAATTTGAACTTCTGAAAATGTCCAATTTCCGGTAATAATAGAAGGGGAGTTAAAAGTAATTTTGCCATTTCCAAAGTCAACAATTCCTACGTTAGCAATGTTTCCTGAGACTTTCAAGTCTTCGTTGGTTGAATTGGCTAAACTACCTGTAACCAAAAGGTGATTTAATTCTTTTGACCCACTTGTTGAACTTAGGTCTAAATTACCTTCGATAATTAGCGAGTCTGAAATATTAAGATTACATTTTCCGATTTTCGATAGATCCTTAATCCGGAGAATGTCCGATTCAAATACTCCCAGTGCCGTTCCTGTTATTTCACCTCCTTTCAATATTGAGTTTTCAGCGATTAATTGATTGCTAGCAGATCTGAAAAAAGCAACTCCTTCGAGTTGTAGGAAGCTACAATTGGCAGAAGATGTATTAATAAAAATTGTATCTGAATTATTTATTAAGACTGTGTCGGATATAGTTGGGATAATTCCGGAATCCCATGATGAGCTTGAGGTCCAGTTTCCTGTTTGTACACTTTGAATAATAGTTGCTTCTGTTTTTTTTGATATCAAAAAAACAAAAACGTAGATTAGAGTAGGCAGTCTCATAAAATAGGTTTGTTGCTAAATTATAATTACTGGTTCTTAAAACTCAGAAACCGGTTAAAAAATTAATCAAAAACTTATTTTAGGGTTAGTAAATAATTTAATTGGTTAAAAAAATGAAAGCTGTTGTAGTTGATGATATAGAAAAATTCAGAGATAACTTGATTCAAGACTTGAATGATTATTGTCCTGAAATAGAGGTGGTAGGGACTGCAGATGGAGTGGTTTCGGCGGCTAAAGAAATAAAGGCTAAAAATCCGGATGTTGTTTTCTTGGATATTCAAATTAACCAGGGAACTGCTTTTGATTTGTTAGAGGTTTTAGGAGATGTAAATTTTAAAATCATCTTTACTACTGCTTCGGATGAATATGCGATTAAAGCTTTTAAATTATCTGCTATTGATTATCTGTTAAAGCCGATTGATATTGATGAGTTGAAATCTGCTGTGTCCAAATTATCGAAGGAGAACGAAGATGATTACCAACTCCTGAAATCTAACATCAACGAAGAAGATAAATCCAATAAGCGTTTAGCTCTTCATTCCCAGGATAAAATAGAGATTGTTGAAATTGGAAATATAGTTCGATGCGAATCCAACGTGAATTATACGCAGTTTTATTTTGTTGATGGAAGCAAGATGTTGGTGACTAAAACTTTGAAAGAGTTTGATAAAATGCTTTCTGAGTTTGGTTTTTACAGGGTTCACCAGAGTCACTTAATTAATATCGATCATTTGAAAGAATATGTGAAGATTGATGGAGGCTATTTAAAAATGCAAGATGGGTCATCAGTACCTATTTCGACAAGAAAGAAATCGTCTGTGCTTAAATTGTTACAAGGAATAGTTTGATGAACTTTTTCGGAGATAATGTTCTTCCGGTTGTCTTATTTCTAATAATGATTGGAATAGGTTTTAGCACCCGATTGGATGACTTTAAATCTTTAATTAAATTCCCTAAGGCTGCCATTCTCGGGATATTATCCCAGTTATTCATTCTCCCTTTAATTGCATTATTAATTGGCTGGAGTTTGGATTATTCCAAAGAGGTTACGCTAGGTTTATTACTGTTAAGTTTGTGTCCTTCAGGAACAGGCTCTAATATAATAACCAAAATGGTAAAGGGTAATTTGGCCTTGTCGGTTTCCTTAACCACAATAAGTAGCTTTAAAAGTTTAATTACAATTCCACTTTTCATAAATCTTTACCTCATAGAAATGGGAGGGGAGCTGGCTGGTATTGAGCTTGATGCTTTTGAAATGATTCTAAAAGTTTTCTTCTTTACAATCTTACCTGTTTCCATTGGTGTTTTTGTAGCTGAGAAAAAGCAAAATTGGGTAGAGCTTTCAAGGAAAACCATAAAATGGCTTTTGCCCACTTTGTTGTTTTCTGTATTTACAGCAATTCTTTTATTTGATGAACCTAAGAGTAAAGAAGTTGATATTACAGAAATGATTATTCCTGCGATAATTATAAATGTGGCTTCTATGTTAGTTTCGTTTGGCTTTGTAAAGTTTTTTAGAGTGGAAAACCGACAAGCTTTGGCTATTTCAATCGAAAGTGGATTAAAGAATAGCGCAATAGGTTTAATGATTGCTACTTCTTTCCTTAAAATAGGTGAGGTTGAGTTATTGATGTTGGCCTACAGTTTTATAAGCTTTTATTTAACGCTAGGGGTTTCTGTGGTTTTGAGGCGGTGAGGTTTTACTTTCCCGCAGGTGGCGCAGAGTTTTTTCAGTATCTCCTCGCAATGACTTGATCGGACAAGTGAATCACTTTTTATTTTCCAACTCCGCCTTAATAATCTGTATACGCTCCTCCGAATACCTTTTAGCGTATTCATCACCAATTTCAATCGCCTTTTCGTAGTATGCAATACATTGCTCAATATCTCCAATTAAATAATAGGTGTGAGCCAGGTTCGTAAGGATAATGTCATCAGAGGGCTCTAATTTCTCGGCCTTTAATAAATAGGGAAGTGCTTCATTTCCTTCTCCTAAAGCCATATGTGTCAAGGCAACGTTGGTTAAAGTTTTAGCATGATCAGGATGATATTTTAAAACTGTTAAAGCAATGTCTCTCATGTTTTTTAATAGACTGTCGTCGCCTGTTTCATAAATAACTACTTGGTAATCATGAATGGCAGATAAAAAGAAATTTACAGAGTCTTTTTCTGGAAGCGGACCATTTAAAGTCCATTTCCAATTGTTTTGATTTTTGTTTGATTCGTTTACTGCTTTAATGATTGATACTGTGAAATTATCCCAGTCTTTAGATTCACCCAGAATATGAATTTTACCAAACCTCATATCCAATCTTTCTGGGAATAATTTAATTCCGGAATCGATATAAGTCATGGCTTTTTTATAAGCTATAGGTTCATAGATGGTCGCATCATATAAATAACTAATGGCTTTATCTGCTGAATCCTTGGCAACAATAACTTCTTGATCTTTTGGAGGGTTTTGTCCAAATGTTAAAACGTTTTGTCGGGATTGTGAGATATAATAATTGTAATAGCTAGTGAAAAGTTCAGGATCGTTTGGGTTTTCTTTTTCCCACTTACCTAGTAGCGCTTTCATTTCTAAAGTGTCTCCTCGTTGAAGATAGCTGATAAAGTTGTTGTAATTGTTGTTTTGTCCTTGAATGAATTGACAAACAAAAACGAAAATTAAACCCAATAAAATTCTCATATTAAATACCTTTTAGTACTCTTCTGATATCGTTAACCTTTTTCATTAACTCATGAAGATCTTCCTTTTTTCCTTCGTCGATCTTACGTTTAAATTCTTGTAAGTTTTTAATGTAAGTTTCCAACGCAGTTGAAAGATGTTCTTGGTTTTGTTCGAAAATCGGTGCCCACATATCAGGAGAAGATTTTGCTAACCTAACTGTACTAGCAAATCCCGAGCCAGCCATGTTGAAAATGTGTTTTTCTTCTTTTTCAATCTCTAAAACCGTTTGTCCCAAAACAAAAGAAGTGATATGAGAAAGGTGAGAAACGTAAGCAATATGCCTATCGTGCTCCTGAGCATCCATGAACAGAACTCTCATTTTTAGCACCTCATACAACTGCTTACATAATTCAACTCCTTCAGGAGTACTTTTATCCTCATCACAAATAATTGTGATTTTACCATCGTATAAACCATCGAAAGCTGCAGAAGGACCTGCGTTTTCAGTACCTGCAATAGGATGGGAGGCTACAAAATTTTTACGGTTTGAATGTTTATCTGCTACAATACAAATTCCCTCTTTAGTGGACCCCATATCGATGATAACTTGATTGTCTTTTACTTTATCTAAAAGCAGCGGTAATAATTGTCGCGCAGCATCAACAGGAATAGCTAATAAAACCAAATCGGCTTTATCAAGCACTTCATTAAGTTCACAAGTTTCGTCGGCAATACCCAATTTCCCTGCTTCCTTACAATGATCTTCATTTTTATCAACCCCAACAATTTTAGAAGCAAAGCCTCTTTGCTTTAAGCTGATAGCTAAAGATCCTCCAATTAAGCCTAATCCAATTACTCCAACAACCATTTTATAAGTTTGTTTTAATTCTTTCTAAAGCTTCTTTTATAGTAGTTTCATTTGCACAAAGGGAAGCCCTAATGTATCTATCTCCATTACTTCCGAAGATAAATCCTGGAGTGATAAATACATCTGCTTTGTATAAAATATTGTCTACTAATTTTTCAACGCTTTCAACCTCGTCTGGAACCTTTGCCCAAACAAACATTCCAACTCCATTAGGATCGTAAGTAACGTTTAAATGATCATAAATTTCGCCAATCAATTTTTTACGTTTTGCGTAAATTTCGTTTTGAGCTTCATGCCAGCTTAATGGATTTGAAAGCGCCTTAATAGCAGCTTTTTGTAATCCTAAAAACATACCGCTGTCCATATTAGATTTTACTCTTAATACAGTTGAAATATATTCAGGAGTTCCAGTTAGCCAACCAATTCTCCATCCAGCCATATTGTGAGACTTACTTAATGAGTTTAACTCTAAACAAACCTCTTTGGCACCTTCGATATTGAAAATGCTCTGTGGATTTGGGTTTAATATCAAACTGTAAGGATTATCATTTATGATAAGGAACTGCTCTTTTTTAGCCAATTCAATTAATTCCTTTAGAATTTGATTGTCGGCCTGAGCTCCTGTAGGCATGTGTGGAAAGTTAATCCACAACAATTTTACCTTTGATAAATCCTTCTTTTTTAGTGCTTCAATATCAATGTTCCAACCATTGTTTTCGTCCAAATCATAAAACTCAATTTCAGCATCTAGTAAATTGGATACCGAAGTATAAGTTGGGTATCCTGGGTTAGGGACTAAAACTTTGTCGCCTGGATTTAAAAAAGCCATGCTGATGTGCATGATTCCTTCCTTAGATCCCATTAAAGGCAGTAATTCATTTTCTGGCTTAAAATCAACACCATAAGTAGAGTTCATCCATGAACTAATTGCTTCTCTTAGTTCAGGAATTCCAGTGTAAGATTGGTAACCATGAGATGTGGGAAGTTCAGCAGTTTCCGTAAGTGCCGTCACTGTTTCCTCAGAGGGAGCTAAGTCTGGACTTCCAATTCCTAGGTTGATTATGTTTTTACCTGCAGCATTTAACTCTCTAATTTCTTTTAGTTTTTTAGAGAAGTAATATTCTTTAACATCAGATAATCTATTGGCTGGTTGAATAATCATTCTTCGTTATTAATGTCTACTTGTCCTTTTTTGTATTCTCCAAGGATTTGCAAATTCACAGCAATTCCTTCGATAACCGTTATAGCTTTTTTAAAACTAGAGTATAAATCCCATTCCATATCAACATGGAAATTATATTCATACGGTTTTCCAACAATAGGAACCGATTGGATTTTTGTTAAGTTAATTGAGTAAGCAGCAAGGATGTTTAAGATCTTTGCTAAAGCTCCTGGATCGTGCGGTAACTGGAAAAACAAGGTTGCTTTTGTATCAGATTCACTTTCTTCTGGCTCACGACTTAAAACTAAAAACCTAGTGAAGTTCTTTTTGTTGGTTTCAATGCCTTTAGCTAAGATTTCTAATCCGAAAATTTCAGCTGCAGATTCACTAGCAACAGCAGCAACATTCTCAATTTTATTTTCAGCAATCAATTTAGCACAGATTGCAGTATCTTCTTTTTCTTCCAAATGAACCCCGTCTAAGGCAGTAAGGAACTTACTACACTGGCGAATGGCAATAGGGTGGGACTGAGCAACCTTAAGGTCTTCAATCTTTGTTCCAGGCAAAGCCATTAGATTCATTTTAATTCTTAGAAATACTTCTCCTATAATGCTGAAGTTATATTCCTGCAGTAAAGTATAGTTTTGAAGTAAAGATCCCGCAATGGAATTTTCGATGGCCATAACAGCGTAATCTGATTCGCCACTTTTTAAACTATCACATAAATCCTGAAACGATAAACATTTCACAGTCTCTACATCTTTCCCAAAATACTTATATGCAGCCTCTTCATGAAAAGAAGATTCAATTCCTTGTATGGCAATTTTTTTCTTCAAAACTTAAAATTGTAAGATTATAAAGATAGAGAAAGCTGTCTGATTTCAGATAGCTTTCTATTAATCGTAATATTTGTTTGTTTATTGACTAGGAATCAAAGAGAAATTTTCCCTTCCTTTAACATCTTAGCATAATCTTTTGCGAAATAAGTTAAGATTACATCTGCACCAGCTCTTTTGATAGATAGTAAAGCCTCTGGCATTGCTTTTTCGTATTCTAACCATCCATTCTGACAAGCGGCTGTAAGCATTGCACATTCTCCACTTACATGATAAGCTGTAATTGGAAGATCAGAATTTTGCTTTAATAATTGAATAATATCTAAGTAATTCAAAGCTGGTTTTACCATTAGATAATCGGCACCTTCCATGGTGTCTAATTCAGCCTCACGTAATGCTTCTGATGAATTAGCAGGATCCATTTGGTAAGTTTTTTTATCGCCAGCTTTTGGAGCAGAGTCAAGAGCGTCTCTAAACGGACCGTAAAAAGCACTCGCATATTTCGCAGTATAACTCATGATTCCTAGGTTTTTGAATCCAGCTTCATCTAATTCCTGACGGATGTATGCAACTCTTCCGTCCATCATATCACTTGGGCCAATTATATCAATGCCGGCTTCAGCTTGAGCAACTGCCATTTTACCAAGGATTGGGAGCGTTTCATCGTTTAAGATGTGACCATCCCTAACTAGTCCATCATGCCCATCACTAGAGTAAGGGTCCATCGCAACGTCACTCATTAAACATATCTCTGGGTAGGTTTCTTTGATTGTTTTAATGGCTTTTAAATAGAAGTTGTCATCATGGTAGCTATAGGTAGCTGTTGAGTTTTTATGTTCCTCATTAACTGCAGGGAAAAGAACGAATGATTTGATACCTAAATCAATACATTCCTTTATTTCAGGAAGTAATAAATCTAAACTCCATCTGTAATTTCCAGGAAGAGATTTTACTTCGATTTTTATGTTTTCTCCATCAACTAAGAATAAAGGGTAGATTAAATTAGCTGGCCTAAGGATGGTTTCCTTTACCATTTCTCTAATCGTTTCAGATGCTCTATTTCTTCTTGGTCTGATTAACATAATCGTTTTTTTTGCGAATATAATTGGAAGCGGTTAAAAATTAGTCATGGTTTTGTAGGATTTATTTGCTCCTTTATAGCATAGCTCTGTCCTTCGACTCAGCTCAGGATGACGAGCTGGAAACCCTGTTGTCACCCTGAGCGGAGTCGATGGGTTGTGAGGCGGGGTTATTCATATTCCTCCTTCAACCTAAAAATATCTTCCTTTAATCTATCAATATCATCATAGCTAGTACCATCATAAAAACCTCTTAACCTTTTCTCTTTGTCTACTAAAACAAGGTTTTCTGTATGAACAAAATCGTTTGGCCCTCCATCTCCGGAGTCGGTTGCTGCGAAATAATGCATTCTTGCTAATTCATATATATGTTTTCTTGGACCGGTAGTAAAGTGCCATTTATCGTGCTTTTCAACTCTAAATTTTTGAGCGTAAGCTAAAAGTACTTCCGCAGTATCATATTCCGGTGTAACCGAATGCGATAAAAACATAATTTCGTCGTCTTCTAAAAAGTAGGTGTACACACCGGCGAGATTACCAGTCATTGCAGGGCAAATTCCCTCACAAGTTGTGAAGAAAAAATCGGCGATATAAATCTTCCCATCAAAAAGTTCAGGCGTAATCGTTTTTCCCAACTGGTTAGTTAACTCAAAATCTCCAACTGTATGATCTTTAATAACCCCGCGTTTTGATTCATCAACTAGTTTGGGGTTAATGTCACTAGGGTTGTAAATGGGTAAGTTCGGTTCGTAATAAAGCGAAAAGTAAACTATAGTCGCACCTCCGCCAACTAACAAAAACAGTAATAAAAATCTTAAAAGAGCTTGTTTCATGGATTCTGATATTTAACGCTTTTTATACAAAGTTAACCTTCCCGTAATCAATAATGGCAACCATTTGTGTATTTTTGGCGTTGATAAAGTTGATATGTTTCGGTTATCACTCATATTAAGCCTAACGTATTTACTACTTAGTTGTGGTAAAGCTGAGAAAACGGTCGCTAAAAAAGTAACCGTTGAGGGAAAACCATGTAATGTAAAAGTTGTCGTGTCAGGAAAGGCACCTGATGTTCAGTTCAAGTGTTTTGCTAAAGCAAAGGAAAAAGCGGTGAGTATTGATAGACAAGTTGATCTTTTAGATGAGCAAAAAGACGAGTTTTCATTCAGTTCTTACACCGGAGGGAAAATATCATGCGAGCTTAAAACAAAAGACTCTTATGGTCCAGATGTAAGCTTTAAAGTTTTTGTAAACGGAAAGTTTTGGCAAGAACAAAGTGGGAAATACAATCCTAAAATAGAAGGGGAGATTCCTCATAATCTTCAATAATCCAATAATTCCTTGTTTCTAAGGGATTTTAGTTCGATATTTGCACGTTCAAATTCACGAGTCATGTATGGCTCATTTTATTTATTATTTAAAACTGGTTACGTGTAACCGAATTTTTAGATTATGGCAACAAAAATTAGATTGCAAAGACATGGACGTAAAGCAAGAGCTATATACCACATCGTAGTAGCTGATTCACGTTCGAAAAGAGATGGTAAGTTCATTGAAAAATTAGGACTTTACAATCCAAATCACGATCCTGCAAAAGTTGAGTTAAACTTCGATAGCGCTCTTAACTGGGTTGCAACTGGAGCTGAATTAACTGATACTGCAAGATCAATCCTTTCTAAAGAAGGAGTTCTTTTAAAGAATCACTTAAACGGTGGTGTTAAAAAAGGAGCTTTATCTCAAGAAGAAGCTGATGCTAAATTTGAAGCTTGGCAGAAAGAGAAAGGATCTCAAGCTGATGCTGCAAACAAAGCAAAAGCTGAGGCAGAAGCAAAAGCTAAGAAAGAAGCTTTAGCTGCTGAAACAAAAGTTAAAGAAGAAAGAGAAGCTGCTGCGGCTGCTAAATTAGCTGAAGAGCAAGCTGCTGAGGTTGCTGCTGAAGCTGAAGCATCTGCTGAAGAAGCTACAGAGGAGGTTGCTGAAGAAGCACCTGCTGCTGAGACTGAAGCAACTGAAGAGGCTCCTGCTACTGAAGAAGCTGCAGAAGAGACTAAAGAAGAAGCTGCAGAGTAATTCTTTACAACAAAACAAGAGAAAGGCTACCCAAATGGGTGGCCTTTTTTTTTGAGAAGGAAGAATGGAGTTTTAAGAATAGGAGTTCTCTTTTCTGTAGTCTCCATTCTCTATTCTTTTTATCTATCTTTGAAACATGAGAAAACTTGCATTCATTCTCTTAATAGCCACCCTTATTGTTTCTTGTAAATCCCTTTCGTCTGGCGGAGGAGGGAAAAATAAAGTTACCGAGGAAAAACTCAAGGATTATATCGGGGAGGAGTTGTCTGTTTTGAATGATGACTTTAAGGTGGAATCTTGTCAGTTAAAAATAGCTTACTTCAAAGATGTATATGCTGTTAAAATCATGTTGAAGAACGAGCAAGAGATAGTGGTGATTCTAAAGGAGAAAATAGAATTACCAAAAGAAGAAATTGAGCAGGGATGTAATAATGAGAAGTTAAAATCTGGAGTGATCTCAAAAATTAGATTCTATAAAGACGGCCAGGAGATTTTAGTGGAGGAATAATCGGATTCTAAAACAATGAACTTCCCTCTTTCTGAGAAGGTGCTCTAAATTCAATCCTAATTGTATCCGATAATTTAATTCCAAAAAGTTTACTAGCGTTCCCTTTATTAATAGCTATTTCCAAGTGATTGTTTGTGCTAAACAATGCAAGTTTTTCACCTTCCGGAACTTCACTGTAATTAAACTTTAATTCATCAATATTATAATCGGCTCTCCTGAAAACTATCGAGAAATCTCGGTTTTTACCAACTAACTGGAATAAAGATTTTGTGATGTTAGTGGTAACATTACCGTATGAGTCAATGTACATAGCCATTCCTCTAATTACATCCTCTTCGATTACAGGTTGGAAATTGGTACGCTCTGCTATTTCTTCAACGCGTGTTCCAATTAACTCCATTGTTCCTCCGCGTCCGATATGACAAGCGGCTTGAACAAAAACATCTTTCGTAGGGAATGTCCTTCGATCTTCTTCTGGTATGATATTCAGATTGAAAATTTCTGAAGGCTTATCATCAAAAAGCAAAGAGAACATTCCGTTGTCAGCCCCAATAAAGTAATGCCCTTTATGTTTAATGATTAAGTGGCGTGTATATTCATCGGCTTCAGGACTAACACCTAAGATATGGATACTACCTTCAGGGAAATGCTGGTAACAGTTTTTTAAACAAAAGGCTGCAACACTAATATTAAAAGGAGGAATTTCGTGAGATACGTCGACAATGGTAGCGTTAGGCAATTGAGACAGTATATGTCCTTTAATTCCCGCAACGTAATAATCTTTTAAACCTAAGTCGGTTGTTAAAGTAATTATCGACATTAATAAATCGCTTCTGATTTAAAGTTACTTCGGAAATAGCTCCAAGTTTTGAATTAAGCTCAGAGTTATTAAGAAAATGGGTGTGGAAAGGTGGTTTTTAGGGAGGTTTCAGGTTTCAGGTCTCAGATTCCAGTCTGAATCCTGAAATCTGAAACCAATTTCAATCCACTCATCAATCTCAACAAACCACTCATAAATTTTATACATCTAAAACTTGATTCATTTCTAATTTTGTTTTTAATTTGGTTGCATATACAACTATTTAATGATTAATCCAGAAGAATTCATAGGATACCTAATTAAGTCGAGTGGAAGAGCCTTTGCAAATCAAGTGAATGCAAAGATTAAAGAGCTTGGTTTACCTATTACTGTTGAACAAGTGGGTATCATTTTTCGTTTATTCTTTTTTCCTGGTTCTACTCAAACTGAAATTGCAGAGTTTTTCTTTAAAGATAAAACTACTATAACTAGAGTACTAGGGACTATGGAGAAGAATAATCTGTTGGTTAGGGTGCCGTCGGAATCAGATAAAAGAATCAATTTACTTTATCTAACCAATAAAGGAAAAGAAGTTCAAGGAGTATTGGCAAAAGTGGCTATGGAAACATCTTTAAAATCAACAGAGAATGTAGATCCTAAGGAGCTAGAGATAGCCAAAAAGGTATTAAGACAAATAAGAGAAAATTTAGAAAAATAATTGTTGCTGATGCAACTAAATGATTTTAGTTATGAATAATACAAGTAGAAAAATTATCCTAGTCCTGTTAGCAATAGGAGTTACCGCAGGTATTCTTAAAATTATGGGAGCTGGTAAGGAGGAGAAGGAAGTTGGAGAAGTGAAACAAACCTTCAAAAGTGTGCGAGTTCAAAAAGCTGAACTTGGAACCCACAAAGCGGATGTAGAGTTTTCTGGAAAACTTTCTGCGATAGAGAAGATTGATTTGTTTACGGAAGTTGGAGGTGTTTTATTGACGGAAGGTTTTAAAACAGGAAACAAATTTTCAAAGGGAACTCCAATCGCTCAATTAAATTCAACCGAATTCGCAATTAGTTTAAAGGCTTCGAAAACACAATTGATTACTCAAGTGTCAGCAGTTATGGGTGATATGAAAATTGATTTTCCAGATGAGTTAGCTGCTTGGGAAGCTTTTTTAAATGGTATAGATGTAGATGCGAGTTTGCCAAAATTGCCAGCCGTCACAAATAACAAGTTAAAGCGTTTTGTTGCAGGGAAAGGGATTTTAAATAGTTATTACTCTTTAAAAAGTCAGGAAGAGAAATTATCAAAGTTTACAATTAATGCACCATTCAACGGTGTGTTAACTAACGCTACAATCAAAAAAGGAACTTTAGTAAGAGGCGGTCAAAAGATTGGAGAATTCATTAATCCTTCTGCTTTTGAAGTAGAGGCAGCAATCAGTATTAGTGATTTACAATTCATTGCTGTAGGAAGTGAGGTTGAATTAAAATCGGATGACTTAAATAAAACTTGGGTAGGGAGAGTTGCTAGGATAAATTCTTCCTTAAATGCCAATTCACAAATGGTAACTGTTTTTGTAAATATTGCAGGCTCTGGACTTAAAGAAGGAATGTTCCTACACGGATCAGCAAAGGGCGCAAGTTTTGAAAATTCGGTTTTAGTAAACAGGAAACTAATAAAAAACGGAGGGCTTTATTTAGTTGAAGATGGAGTGATTAAACACCAAAAAGTGGAGGTGTTATATACTAATCAATCAACAGCTATTATTCAAGGCTTAAAGGCTGGTCAATCCTATGTATCTGATAACATGAAAGGACTTTACGACGGAATGAAAGTGTCTGTTGCTAAATAGGTTGTTCAACTCTTAAGAAGAAGCAATGAAAAAATTAATATCATACTTTATCAAATACCCAATCGCAGGGAACATCATGATGATCATGCTGATTTTCCTAGGTTGGCAAGGGATGAATTCTCTGAGAAGGACATTCTTTCCTGAACGTGAATCTACTTTAATCCGAATTACAGCATTGTACCCAGGTGCATCACCAGCAGAGATTGAAGAAGGGATTGTTTTAAAAATTGAAGATAAACTCGAAGGTTTAAATGGCATTGAACGAATTACTTCAACTTCAATGGAAAACATAGGGACGGTTAACGTTGAAGTGAATTCAGACTATAAAACTGATGTTGTTTTACAGGATGTGAAAAATGCTGTTGATGGGATTAACTCCTTCCCAAGTGGAATGGAACCTGCCTCTGTAGCGAAGTTTGAACCACCTGCACACGCTATTTCTGTTGCAATTAGTGGGGATTTATCGCTAAAGGAATTAAAAGGAGTGGCAAGGGATTGGGAAAACTTACTGCAAGAAGATCCATTAATTTCTCAAGTTGATATTGAAGGTTTCCCGGATGAGGAAATAGAAATTAAGGTAGATGAATTTTTGCTGGATAAATATGGGATTTCTATTCAAGATGTTGCCAATTCTGTTAAGCGAGATAATGTTGAGGTAACTGGAGGAGAACTTAAAACAGCCGAGGAAAATATTTTAATTCGAGCGAGAAACAAAAGATATTCTGGTGAAGAATTTGAGCAAATTGTTGTTAAAACTACTCCTGCTGGAAATATCATCCGATTAAAAGATGTGGCAACCATCAAGGACGGTTGGGTGGATCAACCAGCTGAAAGATACGTTAATGGAATCCCTTCTGTTATTGTTAAGGTTTCTTACACTATTCATGAAGATTTAAAAAGCATTGTTGATCGTGTAAAGACTTTGTTAGTTGATTTTGAAAAAGAAAATCCTGAGATTAAAACAGAGATCACAAGAGATAGCTCCAAGATTTTAGTAGAAAGAATCGACTTGTTAGTAAGCAATGGAGTTGTTGGTTTCTTATTAGTATTCTTATTTCTATCATTGTTCTTACATCCACGGTTGGCTATTTGGGTAGCCATGGCTATTCCTATTGCTTTTGGAGGAATGTTTATCCTGGCTGGTGGAGCAGGGGTTTCAATTAATGTTATCTCTTTATTCGGAATGATTATCGTTATCGGGATTTTGGTTGATGACGGAATTGTAATCGCTGAGAATATTTACCAGCATTGGGAGGACGGAAAACCGCCAATTAAAGCGGCCATCGATGGAACAATGGAAGTTTTACCTGCTGTTTTCTCCGCTATCCTTACCACTGTAATCGCTTTCTCGGTATTCTTTGTGATAGATGGGATAATGGGAGATTTCTTCGTGGAAATGGGATTTGTTGTTATTGCAACGCTAATTGTTTCCTTAATTGAAGGGGCGCTTATTTTACCAGCACACGTTGCTCACTCTAAGGCCTTAACCGAAGAAGGAAGGAAAGGTTTTATGGTAAGGGTAATCGATTGGTTTACAAAGATTTTGAATTACATCAAGGATAAGTTTTATAAACCGGTTATCGACTTTGCTTTAAGACAATCGGCCTTCATTATTGTCTCTTCAATTGGTTTCTTGGTTATTGCCATTGGTTTGATGGCTAATGGATACCAAAAGATGTCGTTTTTCCCGCCGATTTATGCAGATAACTTCAGGATCCAATTAGAAATGGCTCCAGGTACGAATGAGGATATTACTGAAGGTTACATTGATGAAATAAGAGAAAAGGTTTGGCAGTTTAATGATTCGTTAGCTTCTGAAGGACAGAGCGTAGTAACTACAGTTACAAAATCCTTAGGGAGTGGAACACATCAAGCAACACTTACAGTAATGCTAACTCCTAGTGAAGAGAGAGTTTTAACATCAGCTCAAATAAGCTCTATGATTTTACAAAAAGTTGGCCAGGTTCCAAACGCTGAAAAACTT
>JAYPYW010000062.1:0-14583 GCA_038154685.1 Flavobacteriales bacterium
TGGAAAAATTACTCAGACAGGAAAATGCAAAACAAGTTGAAGTAAGCTATAAAGAAAGTGAACTTCAAAAACTTGGAAATTTTGACTTTCATCAAAAACATTACTACCCAAAAAGTAATTATCTAAAAATTGTTCATGCAGGACCTAAATATAGAAACGCTTGCCTCAATTTTATTTCTGCAACATGTAATATGAGCTCTAATAAAGTTGAAAGCTTTATTAAGGAGGTAAAATTACTAGCAAATGAATGTGGAATCTTCTCTTTTTACTACTCTGAAAAATCTATAGAATCAAAATCTAATTTGGTTCTATACTTAACAAATGGCAGACAAGGTATTGACCTGATTAAAATGACTGTAGTAGATATAAAACGTTTTGAAATGGGATTTGAGCGACTAGCTGAACTGTATAAAGTGGAAGAAGGTATTATTGGTAATTGGGAAAATCACCCATCCGGCATTAAAGAAATTGTTTGTATTGATGACAAAGAATACCATCCAATATTTAGTAAATAAAAAGCATGTAACACACAGGTAATTGCAAAAGCTTTGGTAACTCCTTCTCTATTTAAAAACTTCATACTAACTTTCCATTGTCCTACACATTAGACAAGTTCCGCTGCGCGTCACATGTCTAAAGCTTCGGACAATTACCTTAAACGTTGGGCGTCATTAATAGATAGGGATGAATAAACTTACCAGAAAAAGAAAAAAGGAGTTTGGATTAGGAGAGTTGATTGCAATTGCTCTTGGAGGGATGGTTGGAGGAGGAATTTTCTCAATTTTAGGGATTGCCACTGAAAAGATTGGAAATGCAGCTCCTGTAGCTATAATGATTGGAGGGATTTTAGCTTTGTTAGCCGCTTATTCGTATGTAAAATTAGCACTACTATACAAGGATGAAGGAGCGACTTACTCCTTTTTTAAAAAAACTTTTCCTGACAAAAATGTAGCATCGTCCATAATTGGTTGGCTTATAGTTTTTGGTTATATCAGCACCTTAGCTCTATATGCTTTTACATTTGCTTCCTATTTTTGCAGTCAATTTCAATCTTTAAATGAGCCACTTTGGCAAAAAATCGTGGCAGGTTTGATTATTTCATTTTTTGCCGTGATTAATTTGGTTAGTGTAAAAGGTATGGGAATAGTAGAAGACATATTGGTTTATTCTAAAATAATCATTTTGCTTTTCATCTCTGGTTTACTTGCTGGTAAAGGCGATATTCAAAATCTACTTCCTGTATTTGAAAGCCAAACCACACTTATGTCTATATTAATTATATCAGCAATAACCTTTGTCGCTTATGAGGGTTTTCAATTGGTAATTCATGCATATAATGAAATGGACAACCCACAAAAGAACATACCAAAAGCAATATATTCAGCAATCGGAATTGCAACCTTTCTTTATTTGGTACTTTCAATCGGTGCGTTATCTACTATTCCAAAAGAAACAATTATTGCGGATAAGGAATATGCTTTGGCTGCAGGTGCTAAAAATTTTCTTGGGCAATTTGGTGAGTTCATTGTGATTTTTGGAGCACTTTTAGCAACTTCAAGTGCGATAAGTGGAACGTTGTTCGGAGCTTCTAGATTAATGGCTGTAATTGCAAATGACGGATTCTTTCCAAGATTTTTAGGTAATAAAATCAAAACTCATATCCCTAATTGGGCTATTATTACCATGAGTTGTTTAGCCTTCTTATTACTTGCTACAGGTGGGCTTCAGGTTTTATTAGAATTTGGGAGCATAACATTTATTATTGTTTCATCTATAATGGCTTATGCAAATTACAAAAAACGACATGAGACAAATTCTTCTGTTTATTTGACCGTGATAGCGTTAATAGGGTTAATAATAGCCGGTTTATTAATCATTTATTTTGAATTCGCAGAAAACAAAGAACAATTTATTTACATAATATCTATTTATGCAATACTCGGTATAGGAGCATTTTCATATTCAAAAAAGACAAAAACGAACGCCCAACAAGGTGTATAGTGCATGGCTTCCTGCGTCAGCCACGACACCATAGACAGAACGTTAAATAAAATAAACAAATACTAAATTTAAAAAATGAAAAAAATATTATTGAATGCGATAGGTTATAGCTTACTTACTTCTGGATTGTTAATATCTTGTATATCAATCCAAACAACCACCAACAAGCACTTAGAAAACGATACAAAAATCACAAAATGTGCGTTTGAAGCATTAGGAGGTGAAAAAGGTAATTATCTTTCACATGCTAATAATAGGGTGTGGCTTCAGAATGGTATTCAAGGGGAAGGAGAATATTTTATTATTGAAAATAGGCCGAATGGTCGTGTTGCTTTAGCAGCTACTGGAGGTGAAAAAGGAAAATACCTTTCACATGCTTTTAAAAAATTATGGTTACAAAATGGAGTTCAAGGGGAAGGAGAAGAATGGGTAATGATTAGCAAAGGTAGTAACAAAGTTGCTTTTGAATGTCTTGGTGGAGAAACCGGTTTATTTCTCTCACATGCTTTAAATAAAATGTGGCTCCAAAATGGCTATCAAGGTGAAGGAGAACTATGGAGAAAAGTTTGTAAATAACACAATGAGGCAACTTTTTATCATAAAGGATAAAATATTACTCTAAAAAAGCTTTAGTTAACACAGTATATAGTAAACAGGGCTTCTTTGGTTTACGAAAGATCGGTACTATGTATAAACACCGCCAAATCGTTGATTTGGCTTTTAAAATGAATAAATTAAAAACAAAACACAACGCTTTGGCTCAGTGCAAACTTGAAAGTTCATTGCCTTCTACTGCCCTACTTACCATATACTAAACGTTAGTAGCAATTACATGAAAATATTTAGCAATATATCAAAATCAATAGTTTTAATTATTGTAATAACTGTTTTTACCTTTCTTAACTATGCATATAATAACCATGGGTTCAGCAGGGGAGCAATCGCTGGTCACTCTGCAAATTTCAACATCAATCAAATAGCGTTATTCATACTATTTATTGCAAGCATCATTTTCCTTTTCGACAAACCCAAAATAGGTAAAACACTTTCTACCGTTGGTTTTTCCATTAACCTAACGTATATCTTAAAAGTTTTAATGGTATACAACTCAGAAAGAAACTTAGGGTTTGGTTATCCAAACGAAAACCTTCCAATAATTGCATATACTTTAATTACCGTTTTAATTGCACTTATAACATTCATAAACTTAGACTTAAAAAATAAGAAATCATTAACTAGTAATAAAATTAGACTTATTGGAATTATTTCATCGGTAGTACTTTATGTTCTTTCTCAGCTAAACTTCATATTGTATTAAAAAAAGCTACTAACACATAGGTAATTGAAAACCTTTTGCGGTGCTTCAAATGGCTTTCCAGAAAAAAGCGCCTACGGCGATTTTTTCTTTAAGCACGTTCCTAAAAATAGGTTTTCAACTATTGGATTGGTAAAAGATTAGCGCACCTTCCCCACTTTTTGTTGCTTCTTATTTTACTTTTACAATGTGAAGATGATTGAAAACATACCTCCTATTTTTAAAAACAAATACATTATTACAAGTTTTGTTTTTTTGGTTTGGATCAGTTTTTTTGATCATTACAATTTCTTCTTTCATGCAGATTTGGTTGAGCAAAAGAACGAGCTTAAACAGGAACTGAATCGATTAAAAGTGGAAACTACAAAGAATAAAATTTTCCTTCGTAACATGAATAACGATGAATTCATGGAAAAGTATGCTAGAGAGCATTACCTAATGAAAAAAGATGGAGAGGATATTTTTATGCTTGATTAGTTTTTATAAAAACTAACCCCTTCACTTGTAAAATCTTCCCCGCTGGACTTCACAATAATTACTTCATAACCATCCACCTGATTAATTAAATCAACTCCAACTTCCACTCCTAACACCGTAATTGCAGTTGCTAAACCATCCGCTACACTTGCCAAAGGCCCAATTACGGTTACACTTGATATATTATTGGAAACAGGCTTGCAGGTTCGGGGATCAAGGATATGACTGTACTTTTTCCCATCTTTTTCAAAATACCTAACGTAATCACCGCTGGTAACAACTGCTTGGTCTTTAATTTTAAGGCTATACAAAACCTCATTTGTTTTAACAGGGTTAGGAATCACAATTTCTTTTTCTTCTCCGTAAACCAAAATGTCACCTCCCGCATCCACTACTCCTGATTTTATTTCCTGATCTACCTTCCATTCTGCAATTATTTGATCAGCTGCCATACCTTTTCCAAAAGCTCCAAAATCCAGCGCCATCCCATTAATCGGCAAGTAAATACTAGTATCGCTTGCGTTTAAAACAATTTTGTTTGATCCAATTAATGTTTTCACACTATCAATAACATCCTGATTAGGAATATTTCCTTTTTTCCAATCCCAAATTTTTAGTGCTGGTTTGATAGTTATATCAAATGCTCCTTGAGTTAAGTTTGATAACGTAACACATCTTTTTAACATCCAGAAATAACGTAATGGAACTTTAACAGGCTTAACTCCAGCATTTACGATAATTTTATTAGTGATACTTGAAGAATCCCATGATGAAACTTCAGATTTAAACAAATCGATTGTTTTCCAAGCCTCTTCTAAATCCCTTGAATCACCCCCAGATATTTCCAAATTAAAAACACTCCCCATTTTTGGTTTTGTGTCTTTAAGTTTTTTAGGAAATTGAATATTTAAATCGAGCATCAACCTTTCTGATCCAGCTTTATGATTAAACGTTTTATAACTATTATCCGAAACAGCAATTAACTTGGGAAAAGATCCTTCTTTGTTATAAAGACTAGCTAAAGAATCACATTTCTTGAGGTAAGATTTAGACAATCCTTTTTTACGCTGCGGAAAATCAAGAATTTCAAAATCGATATTATTCTCTTTTACCCAGCTTTGAAACGGATTAACATCAATAAACTCTTTTTTGAATTTAATACAAGGCGCACACCAATCAGAACCAGAGAAATAATATAATTTCTGCTGAGCAAATAAGTTAGTGGCAAAAAGTATTAAAATTAAGCAGAGTCTCATTTAATAAGCATTCATTGATAACAAAACCAACGTACAAGCTTCTTCAAATTCTATTCCAGCCTCAGTTAGTTTTTCCTGAAAAACAGGATTTTCAGTTCCTGGGTTGAATAATACTCTTTTAGGCTTAAGGGCAATAATCTTATCGATATATTCATCTTGGCGTGCAGGACCAACATACATTGTTACTGTATCTACCCCCTGAAAATCTTGCCAATCGTTTATGATTGTTTGTCCGAAAACCTCCCCTTTCTTAATTCCGAAAGGAACGATTTCATGTCCAGCAGCAGTCAATTTATCAGCCGCTTTATAAGCATATCTATCCTGATTAGGAGTTGCTCCTACAATAAGTGTTTTTTTCATTACGGTATCTTCATGAATTTATGTGTTTGCAAGCTAACATTCCATTTAGGATTTTGCATCACATAATCGATAATTAAAGGCATCATGTCTTCTTGCTTACTCCATTCTGGCTGTAAATAGAGTTTACATTCCGCATTAACTTTAGCAGCGTGTTCCTCAGCCCATTTAAAATCGTTTTTATTATGAACAATTACTTTTAGTTCATGAGCAAACGAGTAAACCTCCGGGCGAGGAGGCAAAGTTTTCTTCGGTGATAAGCAAATCCAATTCCATCTTCCCGAAAAAGGATGCGCACCACTTGTTTCTAGGAATGTTTGATATCCATTTACGTGAAGTGTTTCGCACAAATAATCCAGATTATAAATAGTAGGTTCACCACCAGTAATAACTATATCCTTAGCAGGTATATCTTTTAATCGATCGATAATTCCCTCCACCTTAATAAGCGGATGAACAGAAGCATCCCAACTCTCTTTAACATCACACCAATGACATCCAACATCACAACCACCAATTCGAATGAAATAAGCTGGCTTCCCGGCTTTCCTCCCCTCTCCTTGAATAGTATAAAACTCCTCCATTATTGGAAGATATGTTCCCGACTCAAGTTTTTCCTTTTGTTCTGGTGTAAGATTTTTAACTTCCATTAATTATAAAAGAGAGTTAATAATATTCTCTAACGAAACTCCATCAGCCTCAGCTTTGTAATTCCTCATAACTCTGTGACGTAAAATTGGCATTGCAACAGCCTTCACATCTTCGATATCTGGAGAATACTTACCATTTAAAGCAGCGTGAGTTTTTGCTCCTAAAACTAAGTACTGAGAAGCTCTTGGTCCTGCCCCCCAACTTAAGTAATCCTTTGTATTTTGAGGAGCCAAATCTGAATCTTTTCTTGTTTTAACAGCCAATTTAACAGCGTATTCAAGTACATTATCTGCAACAGGCATTCTTCTAATTAAATCCTGAAATGCTAAAATCTCTTCGGCATTTAAAACAGGATTAACCGTATAAGTTTGATTTGAAGTAGTTGCCTTAACAACTGCCACTTCCTCTTCTAAAGTTGGATAATCTACCCAAATATTAAACATAAATCTATCCAACTGAGCTTCAGGCAATGGATAAGTCCCTTCCTGATCGATAGGGTTTTGAGTAGCCAATACAAAAAATGGCTTTGGTAATTCGAAACTTTTACCGGCGTTAGTCACCTTTTTCTCCTGCATCGCTTCTAACAAAGCAGCCTGAGTTTTAGGAGGAGTTCTGTTAATCTCATCAGCCAAAAGAACATTCGTAAAAACCGGTCCCTTAACAAATTTAAACTGACGATCTTCTCCTAGAATTTCGGCACCAACAATATCACTTGGCATTAAATCCGGCGTGAATTGAATTCGGTTAAAAGATAACCCAAGCGCTTGAGAAATAGTATTAACTAAAAGCGTTTTGGCTAATCCAGGTACCCCTACTAAAAGAGAGTGTCCGTTGGAAAAGATAGAAATCATGATTGATTGAACAACATCCTTTTGTCCAACAATCACTTTTGAAATTTCTCCTTCTAATTTTTTTGCAGCTTCTGCAAGAGCATCGATCCCTTGCACATCTGAATCAAATAACTTCGACATAGCTTATTAATTTGTTTGATTCATGTACCAAACGGATAAATCCGGGCAATTCTTATAATCCTCTGGTAATTGAATATACGTTCCACCTAAGTTGGAATTAATCCAATTGGTAACTTCTTTTTCTTGTTTACTAACCAAAGCAGCTGATTTTATTCGATCATAATCAGATTTAATATCAGCAACATGAAACTCCAACTTATCCATCAAATAAACAATTCGATAAGCAATAGAGTTATCCATCATGTTGAACATCTCTGGTTCCGTAATATCACCTTCCTTAAGCGTTTGAAGTTGCAGATAAAGCTTTTGCTCCATTTCTTCAACTTCGAAATAATTACCTCCAGTTTGCGGGTTTCTAACCACCCCTCCATTTACTTTCGATTGTTCATCATCACTTAAATCAGATGCTAACTTATTAAAATCTACACCTGTTTTAATAACCTCTGCGATACTATCTGTTTTTGCTTTCGCTAGCTTCATGTCCGACGGATAAATCTCTGGTGTCATTAAAATGTGACGAGCATGGATTAAGTTTCCTTTCTTTTCGATTAACTGAATAAGGTGAAATCCAAATGGCGACTCCACAATTTCTGAGATCTCTCCTGGTTCTAATCTAAACGCAACAGCACTAAACTCAGGTACTAATTGGTTCCTTGCTAAAAATCCTAAATCTCCTCCTCTGTCTCTCGATCCAGGGTCCTTAGAATAAATCCTAGCCATCAAATCGAAATCACTTCCGTTTACAATTCTTCTACGCACTCCTTCCAACTTTTCTCTTATTCTTTTCTTCTCATAAGAGTTTGGTTTAGCCTTTACAACTAGTTGAGCAAACTTATATGATTCTGGCACAACTGGCAGAGAATCCTTTGGTATAGCATTAAAGTAATCTTTAACTTCAGTTGGACTAATTACTACAGAACCTGTTATCTTCCCTTTTACACGCTGACCTAATAAATTATCGGCCATTGTACCACGGATCTCTTTTTTAAACTGTAGTACACTTTTGCCATATTGCTCTTGAAAAACTTGCTCATCGCCACCTAACCTCATTAACATGTAGCTCATTCTTCTATCGATAGCGTCATCAATTTCTGCATCAGAAATTTCAACACTATCCACTTCGGCTTTATGCACCAAAAGCTTTTCAAACAATTTTTCTTTCAGGACATAACATTCGGTAGAATAATCCATTGGTGCCCCTTGCATTCTTAATTGAAAAACAGCTTCCTCAATATCACTCTTAAAAACTGCGTTTTTACCTACAACAGCAAAAACTTCATCAATTAAAATTGGTTCATCTTGTCCAACTGCAGAAAAACCACCTAACAAAACAATTGCAAGGCCAATAACTTTACTCTTCATCAACATAAATCTTGACTTCATTATTTTTTAAAGCCTTGTTGTACAAGGCATTTTCTTTCTTTTGAATTAATTCCTGCTTTCTTTGATTAAGCATAATGGCTTTTATTTGGTCACTCACCATTTCCAATGGAGCCACTCCTTTTTTCAATCTATTTTCAGTAAAATAAAGAATCCACACATCCTCACCATCTGGCGCCTCTGTGTATCTGTAATTTCTTAAGAAATGCTCGTCGTTATAAAGCTTAAAAGGAATCAAGTTCTTTAAATCATCTAGCTTTTGCCATAAGCTATCGTTTGCCTCACAAAAAAGATTGTTCTTTTGAATTAATTCGAAAAACTTCTCTTTATTAACAGAGTCCTTATATTGAATCATGTATTTAACCTTATTCAACTTTTTATGCTTCTTCGGGACTTTAACGTACCTAACTCTAACAATATTTTCTTTGAGTTCAAAGTTCTTCTTATTGGTTTCGAAGTAATTTTTAATCTCACCTTCCGAAACCTCTTGACTCATTACCGAATCGAGTAATTTCTTTTCATAAGCATATTTTAAAAGAGAGTTTTTGTAAGACGATATTTCATCGCTAAAGTCCTTATCCTTTTCGCTTAAAGATTTCTCAGCTTCTTTAGCAACCACTTTGTCTTTCGCCCAAATTCGGATAAAGCTATTTACTTTATCCTCTTTTGATCTCCAATCATTCCCAAACACCTTAACAATCTCGTTTTCGGTTAAGAAATACTCCCCTACTTGAGCTATAATAAATCCTTCAGGTTTTTTGGATTTAGGCTCAGAGCAGGAATAAAAAAACAAGACTAATATAAGAGCAAAAGGCCACCATAAATTGGTAGCCTTGCTTAGAATATTTTGAGAATTAAATGTCATTATGGGATTAACTTATTAAACACCTCTTCGTTGTATTCAATTTTGTATTTATCACCTAATTCTTTAATCCATGCTTTCATTAAATAATCTTGATATTTCGCTGTTACAACCCCTCTTACCTCAGACAAGTCTTTTGGCTGAACAGGAATTACATTATTCACTTTTAGAACGATAAAGCTTCCATCCTTCTCGAAAACTTTTGAAATCCCCTTCTTAAAAGTCACCCCTTCTAAATCAGCTCTATCCTTAGCTTGGTATATACCAGCTTCAACTCTTACATTTAGTTTAGAAGCATGATTTATCGTATCCAAAATGAAAACGTCATCCTTTTTCTTTTTAAGGAATCTTCTAACTTTTTTTGCAGTAACAAAATCGATACACTTATAAACTGTACCATCCATTCTTTCGTCCCATTTCCAATCATCCTTATTAGCAGCATGGAAAGCTCTTAATCCTGCAGTATCCGAAACAGATTTGTTCCAAACCTTCTCGCTTGTTAAATCAAAAAGAATGATTCCCTCCTTGTACTCCTTTAACAACCTTACGTAGTCAGGGTATTTTTGAGCAAGCATACTTCTTTCTTTATCCTTCAGAAGATTCTTAATCCACATCTCATAGGTAGTGTTTACAAGCTTTTTGTAATCACCACCTCTTTTAGGAGTAAGCGTTTTTGATAAGTGCTCAGCAAAGTCTAATTGAGTGTATGATTTACCATCAAAATCAAACATGTTAGTTTTTAACTTTGATGCAGAAGGCGCTTGCCATTTAGCTGTAATGATAGTTGAATCACAGTATTTGTAAAAACCATCAATTCCTTCTCTGTTTTCTTTAAAACCGTAATCTTTTTTGATTCGGTTTAAAACACTTGTTTCACTCAATTCGGCTCTATCAGATCTAGAAACCTTTTGTTTAATATCGCTCCTAACCTCGTCGAAACCTGCTGGCTCTTTTCTATCTAATCTTTTAATGATATGCCAACCGTAAGCCGACTTAATTGGTTCAGAGTAATCCTCATTGTTCTCTAATGCGAACGCAGCGTTTTCAAATTCTGGAACGAATTTACTTGGTCCAAACCAAGGAAGCTCTCCACCTTTTGAAGCAGTATTCATATCCTCAGAAAACTTTCTAGCCAAAGTTCTAAAATGCTCCCCAGCTTGAAGCTTTGCATAAATTTCTCTGATGTTTTCTTCAGCAGCTTTCTTTTTGGCAGCGCTCATATCAGATTTAACGATAGTCATAATATGAGCTACCTTAATTTCACCAACAGCCTTTCTTTTGTTAGATACTTTAACGATATGGTAACCAAATCTTGTTCTAAATGGCTGACTTATCTCACCAACTGGCGTATTAAATGCCGCATTTTCAAACGGATAAACCATTCTGAAAGCTGAAAAATATCCTAAATACCCTGCATTTTGTTTAGCACTAGGATCAGTAGAAAACTCTTTCGCTAACTTCCCAAAATCCTCTCCGTTTAAAGCTCTCTTTCTTATCTTTTGAATTTTCTTGTAGGCAGAAATTGTATCACTAGGAGTTGAATTACTTGGTATACCAATTAAAATGTGACTTGCCTCAACATCAGTCTGAGTTCTTTCAAAAGCTTCCTCAACTAATTTCTCTGTAACAGATTTGTCCTTTAGGTATGATTCCGCTAACTGGTTTTTGTACCCTTCAAACTCTTTTTTGAATTTATCAGTAGTATCGTATCCTAAGTTTTTAGCTTCTTGAACTCTTAACAAGAATTTGTTGTAAAGCTTACGGTAGTTATTCAAAGAATCCTTTGTAACCACTTCGTCTGCTTTTGCATTCTTATTAAAAACATACCAAAATTCACCCGCAGTAACAGTATCACCATCAATGGTAACCAGCCACTTATCAGCTAATTTTGGATCTAACTCTTTAGTTTGGGCATTTGAAATAAACCCGCAAAACACTGCGGATAATAAAAGCATCTTTCTTAATCTCATATAAAAAAGGTTTTAGGTAGTATTAAATTAACGGCTATAGTTTGGAGCTTCTCTTGTGATAGTAACATCATGTGGATGACTTTCACGAACACCTGCCGCAGTAATTCTTATAAATTTAGCAGTTTTTAATGTCTCAACATTCGGAGAACCAGTGTATCCCATACCTGATCTTAAACCTCCAATAATTTGATACATTACCTCAGATAATGTCCCTTTGTAAGGCACTCTACCAACAATCCCTTCCGGAACTAATTTTTTTGAATCAGCTGTTTTACCTTGGAAGTATCTATCTTTTGATCCAGCCTGCATAGCCTCAATCGATCCCATACCACGGTATGTTTTAAACTTTCTTCCTTCGTAAATAATTGTATCTCCTGGTGATTCTTCAACTCCAGCAAACAAAGACCCTGCCATTACAACATCTGCACCAGCTGCCAAAGCCTTAACAAAGTCACCCGAGTATTTAACTCCTCCATCAGCAATTAATCCAACTCCTGTTCCTTTCAAAGCAGTAGCGACATCCATTATTGCAGTTAATTGAGGAACTCCAACTCCAGCAATAACTCTTGTTGTACAAATAGAACCTGGTCCAATTCCAACCTTAACACAATCTGCTCCAGCCTCCACTAAAGCAGTTGCAGCCTCTGGAGTTACGATATTACCAGCGATAACATCGATGTTAGGGAATTTAGATTTGATTTCTTTTAATTTATTGATGATTCCTAATGAATGTCCGTGAGCTGAATCTAAAACAACAGCATCAACACCAGCATTAACAAGGGCAGTAACTCTATCTAAACAGTCATCGGTAACACCCACAGCTGCTGCACATCTTAAACGACCTAACTTATCCTTACAAGCATTTGGTCTTAATTTAATTTTGATGATATCCTTGTAAGTAATTAAACCAACAAGTCCTCCATCTTTATCAACTACAGGTAGTTTTTCAATTTTATGAGCCTGAAGAATTTCTTCAGCGGTTTCAAAGCTAGTCGATTCATCTGCGGTTACTAAACCTTCACCAGTCATTAAATCAGTAACCTTTTTGTCCATTTCTTTTTCAAAACGAAGATCACGATTCGTAACAATACCCACTAATTTTTTAGCATCATCAACAACTGGAATACCTCCAATTTTGTACTCAGCCATTAAATCCAGTGCATCGGCAACTGTAGAATCAGCCTTAACTGTAACAGGATCCAAAATCATCCCGTTTTCAGCTCTCTTCACTTTTCTTACTTCATCAGCTTGCTGCTGAATAGTCATATTTTTATGAATAACTCCAATCCCCCCTTCTTGCGCCATAGCAATAGCCATAGCAGAACCAGTCACTGTATCCATAGCAGCTGAAATCACAGGAGTTTTTAAAGCAATGTTTTTTGTCAATTGAGTTGTTAAATCAATATGCTCTGCGGTAGGCAATATTTCCGCATAAGATGGTACTAATAACACATCGTCATAGGTTAATCCTTCTTGAATTTCCATTATTTTATTGATTTGAGACATTTACTTACAATTAAATTTGCGCGAAATTACGAAAAACCACTCAGAATCCCTTGGTTTAACTAGGAAATTATTGCAGTTGTTTTTCTCATTTCTTCCAAATTGTCAGACAACTGATAAATCCAACAAATTAATGAAATCACATTTAAATACCACAAGCTTAAACGCGAAACACGACCATACATAAAAAACTAAAAAACAACGACTTACATTAGTTAAACAGATTTGAAGGAGTAATAATTAGCAAAATTACCAATTGTATTTTATGACATTTCAAATAATTTTACAGTGAACCCTTAACACTATAACAATATGCCTAAAATTAAAGTACAAGATTATCTTCATGAGCTCATCAAAAATTTGAGTCAAACTGAAAAGAGGTATTTTAAACTCCTGGCAAAACAACAAACACCAGGAAAGAAAAATGACTACATCAAATTATTTGAAGAAATCGACAAACAAGATGTTTTCGATGAGGAGAAAATCAAAATGATTTTCAAAGGAACTTCGATCGAAAAAAGGTATGCTTCTTTAAAAAAATACCTTTACGAATTAGTAGTTAAAAGTTTAACTTTTTACAACTCCGACACCCTTTCCAGTATTAAACTAAGACGTATGTTGGATGCTGCTGAAATCCTTTATAAAAAGGGACTTTACCATCAAGCTCATCGTAAATTAGTTAAAGCTGAAAGCCTAGCTTTTGAAGTTGGAATGCATTTCGCAATGCACGAGATTAGGAGTCTGAAAATGAAATGCTTAAACCATTTACCTCAAAACTTCAATAAAGATTCAGTAGAGGATTTTAAAGCTAAACAGGAAAAAACAACTGGGGAAATCAAATTAACTAACCTTCTTTTCAATAAAAATCAAGAAGTTCTAATTAATACAGCTTTATTAAATGAGAAAGCGAGTGGTTTCTCGGCAACTGAATTAATATCAACTCTTGGATCCGATTTCTTTGATTTAGAAAATAAAATCGAGAACAGTTATAACAAGTATTTATACCTATCCACAGTTTGTAACTATTACAAAGGAATTCACAACGAAGAAGAAGCTCAGAATTACAACAACAAAATTTTAGACTTGTTTGAAACTGAGGAATTGAACAGAAAGCATTTGCCTTCTGAATATGTTCAGACGCTTTTTGATTGTATTAAGGCCTTGGACGTTAAAGAAGAAAAAGAGGAAGCTACGATGTTGATTACACTTTGCAAAGAGTTCTTTACTGATTCTACGATATCTTATTACAATAAGAACAATGATATAGCTCGTTTAATGACAATCGAGCAAAGTTTTGCGCTTGAATATGGTGATCAGGAGGAAATTGAAATCATCGGTGAAATGGTGGAAGAATTCCAACAGAATAAAAGAAACAGAGTTAATACTTCAACCAACCAGTTGCTTAACTACAATCAAGCTTGGATAGCCCTAAAAAAGAGAGATGCTAAGCAGGCATTGGATTTAAATAACGAGGTATTAAATTCTAAAAACTCGTTATTAGACACTCCGTTGTTCTCCCCTACCGTGATTCAAAATATTTTGATCCACTTTGAATTGAAGAACTTTAGTTACTTGGAGTTTGCCATTAAATCCTTTCATAAGGAATTAAAAAAGAACGTCAGGTTCACCAATGTTGAAGAGGTAGTATTTGAATTCTTCTTTAACAACTTAAGTGAAATTGCTGGTTCGCCATTGAATATCAGTAAACTATTTACTCAATTATCGTTAAACTTCGAAGCTTGTTTGGAAAATGAACAGGACTATTTCACAACGGTTTTACTCAATTGGGTATCCGAAAAAGCTGGAAAAGTACAGGTAATAAAATCTAATTAAAAATGAA
>JAYPYW010000062.1:14593-18963 GCA_038154685.1 Flavobacteriales bacterium
AAACAACTTATAGAAAAGCCATCCGTAAAGCATTCCAAACAGTGCTCCCACAAAGATGTCTGATGGATAGTGAACTCCCAGGTAAATTCTGCTGTACGCAACAATTCCCGCCCATAGCAAAAGGTAACTTCTAGCCTTTCCGTAAAAAGGCAAAAGTAAACAGCCAACAAACATTGCTATTGCAAAAGAATTTGAAGAATGAGCACTAAAAAAACCATATTTACCACCACAGTGATTTTCAACGATGTGAGGTATGGGTAAATGAGTAGATTCGGTTCTGCATGGTCTGTATCGTTCAACTCCATATTTAAAAAACTGAGAGGTTTGATCGGCAGCTCCAATTAATCCAGCCATCAAAACAACAATAAGAATTGCTTTTTTCTTGTAGCGATAAACCACTAAACCTAACAAAAAGGCATAAAAAGGAATCCAAAAAAACTTGTTGCTAATCCAATACTGAATGGGATCCATCCAGCTGGCATTTAAACCATTTAGAAAAGTGAATAATTCATGATCGATATTTAAGAGCCAATCGTACAATACCTAAGCATTTGCAAATGGATCATAATTAATTCGATCCCAAAGTTTGTCTTTTAACTCCTGTAATCCCTGTTGAGCGACTGATGAAATAAATAAAGTTTCAACACCTTCTGGCAGTTCGTTTACTATTTCTTCTTTTAGCTCCTCATCCAACATATCACATTTAGAAATCGCTAGCAACCTTTCTTTTTCTAACAAATCAGGATTATACTTCCTTAATTCGTTAACCAAAATATCATATTCCTTAGCTATATCATCAGCATCAGCAGGAACCAAGAATAATAAAATTGAATTTCGTTCAATGTGACGCAAAAACCTCAACCCAATCCCCTTTCCTTCTGCAGCCCCCTCGATAATCCCAGGAATATCTGCCATAATAAATGATTGATCATCTCTATGTCCTACAATTCCCAAATTAGGAACCAAAGTAGTAAATGGATAGTTGGCAATTTCTGGCTTAGCTGCACTTACAACCGAAAGTAGTGTAGACTTTCCTGCATTTGGAAATCCAACTAATCCAACATCGGCTAATACCTTTAACTCTAAAACTATCCAAAGCTCTACACCTGGCAAACCTTTTTGAGCATAGCGCGGAGTTTGACGAACCGAGTTTTTAAAATGAGCATTTCCAAGCCCCCCTTTACCTCCTTCTACAAGGATAACTTCTTGCCCGTCTTCCAATATCTCACCAATCACCTCTCCAGTTTCAGCGTCTTTAGCAATTGTACCAATAGGCACATCTAAATATACGTCCTCTCCTTCGGCTCCAGTACTTGTACTTTTACCTCCAGATTCACCGTGAGTGGCTTTAATATGTTTACGATATTTTAAGTGAAGTAATGTCCAGTGCTGAGCATTTCCCCTCAAGATAATGTGACCTCCTCTTCCTCCGTCACCTCCATCGGGACCTCCCATAGAAGTTAATTTATCACGGAATAAATGACTAGACCCAGGTCCGCCATTTCCGGATTTACAATTAATCTTAACGTAATCTATGAAGTTGCTTCCAGACATGCCGCAAAGATATGACTTTTGATTTTGGAATATGTAATACCACAATTGATAAAAGATTCTTATTTATTCTCGCACAGATTAATGCGATTACACAGATTATTTATCCCAATGATGTCATTCTGATTGAACGAAGAATGAGTGAATGAAGAATCTCTAGTTTAATTGACAAAAACACTAGAGATTCTTCGGTCGAAACTCCCTCAGGATGACGTTTGGGGATTAAGTTTTTATCGCGTCGATTTTTCAGTTTTCACAGATAAAAACTTGATTAACAATCTGTGTAATCTGAAAAATCTGTGTGCTAAATCATTTTACTAATTCGTTCGTCATTCTTAATAATTGATACTCATAAACCTTTGTCATGTACTTTTGATTATTGATTCTGTTTTGAATCTGCAAAAGATTTAATTGAGCTTGGCGGAACTGAAGGTTGGTAATTGTCCCAACTTCAAATAAAGCTTTGGACCTTTCCAAGTTTGTTGTTGCCACCTTCAAATTAGATTTTTCTAATTCGATTAGGGACAAACTAGATTTCAAAGCATCGTAATAATTCTGAACCTCCTTTTCAATATTTAATAGTGTTTGCTGTTGTTTTGAGTTGTTTACTTCAATATTAATCTTTGCTTTTTCTAGGGCTTTTTGTTTTTTCATCCCATCAAACAAATTCCAAGATAAACTCACCGCAGCAGTATAACCAATGGATGAACTTTTTTGCACTACTCCAACATCGTTGGCACTTGAATTATATCCATAATTGAAGTTGGTTGAAAGCATCGGCATAAAGTTAGATTTTGCTATTTTTTTATCTAATTCGGCCATATTCAATTGAACGTTAGACAATAAAACTGATGTATTATTTTCTTTCGCGGAAGAAATATACTTTGAAGACTCACCCAATATTGGCAGCTCTATTTTTGCATCTGTTTCAAAATCGGTAGCGATAGTTCTCCCTAAAAGGTAATTCAGGTTATTTTTGGCTTGTCTGATGCTTAACTCAGTATTTACGTAGTTGGCGCTATCGTTATTAAAATCTACCTGAGCATTTAACAGTTCAATTCTACTTGCATTTCCATATTCGTAATTGGTCTCGATCCTTTCTACTCTTTCCTTTGAGAGAGTCATCGATTCCTTAATTAAATCTAATTGATTTGACAATCTAACCACTTCATAATATGAATTCACAACCTGAATCAGGGTACTTTCGATGGTGATTTTTGTTTGCATTTCCGACAACTCTCCCGACTTCTTTAATTTGTGGTAAGACCTTAATCGAGCCCCTCCATTAAAAATTAAATAAGAAGCAGAAATTTGAGCCTGTTGAGATTCTTGCCCTGCCTCTTGATTTTCAATTGCGGGAAAAGCATCCTGAGCAAACTCTAAATCTGTTATCGAAACGTTTTGACTTCCTCCAGCATTGGCATCTACTTTTGGCAATAATCCTACAGCCCCAATGTGAATATCAGTTTTATTGGCCACCTCTTCCTTTTGAGCGATTATAATTCCATGATTGTTAGACAAAGCTAAACTCACGGCATCTTCTAGTTTGAGTACTTGCGCATTTAGGGGTCCAAAAGCTACGAGTAATATTAATGTTAGTTTTCTCATCCTAATTATCCTTTTCTTGGTCAACCAATTTTTCGTATTTCAATTCAATAACTGCTCTTTCAAGCTGCTCTGGTTCTTTTCTTATTTCCCCAGTAAACAACCATCTACCTGCGAATTTCCATCTGTTAAAAACATAAAGAATAGACGGTAAGAAAACCAGCGTTAAGAAAGTTGCCATTAACAAACCGTAGGCTATAGCGATAGCCATTGGGATAAGGAATTGCGCCTGCATACTTTTCTCGAAAATAAGTGGTGCCAGTCCAGCAATTGTTGTTACTGAAGTTAATAGTATTGGGCGGAATCTTGATAAAGCCGCCTTCTTCAACGCATCAACAAACCCCATCCCTCGTTTCAAGTTTACATTAAGCGCAGAAATCAATACTAAAGCATCGTTAACCATTATTCCAATCAAGGCGATCATTCCAAAAATTGAGAATAAACTCATTTGATAGCCGTGAATAAAGTGTCCCCAAATTACTCCCGCAAAACCAAAAAGAGAAGTAAAGAAAACCGCAGCGGCTTGAGAAAAAGACCTAAAGGTTAAAACAACTGTAATAAACATAAATAACAAGATCAATAAACCTCTCGCCTTAATAGACTTTTGTACTTTACCCATTTCTCTTGCCTGCCCTTCAACCGACTTTTTGACTTGAGGATATTCTTTTAACAGAGGCGCTACTAATTCGTTATTAACGTAAGCCAATAATTCCGACGAACTTGAATTCTCTACATCCATTAAATCGGCTTGAATTTTAATCATTCTTTTCCCATCCAAGTGATCGTACTTTACAACACCTCTACTCTGCTCGATTTCAACTAAATCTTTAGCTAAATAATCTTTTCCACGTAGCCTTAACCTTCTATTCTCAAAATCTCCAATAGAATTACGTGCCGATTTATCGTATCTCACCCAAACTTTCACCTCATCTAAACCTCTTTGTAATCGTTGAACTTCGTAACCATAAAAACCGTTTCTAATTTCCGCAATTACCTCTCCGTAAGTAAACCCCAAAGAGTAAGCTTTATCCTTTAACTTGATATTCAATTCTAACATCCCCTGCTGATCCGAAGACTCGATATTCTTAAGCGTCCCCATATCACGCATACCTTCCAAAAGACGATCTTTAAACTCTTCCAAAACGGCATTATCTCTAGAGAACAAAGCAACAGAAATTGGTCTACCAAAAGGTCCACCTTCTTTTGCTGTTAGC
>JAYPYW010000063.1:0-1201 GCA_038154685.1 Flavobacteriales bacterium
AACAAGGCCGGAAAATCCTTGGAAGGAAAAATGGAATACATTTCACCGATCAAGAACTCCATGATATTCGCAAGCTATTTTATGAGCTCGCGGAAATTGATGTGGAACATTATTTTCGAGTTCAACGAGAAAAAGCATTGTGGCTAAATCCGACAAGAAGAAATAGCCATATAAGCCTTTTATATAGCTACTCCCACAAGCTTTGCATGATGAAGAATATTGTCCACATCCTGCATAATAAAGTTCGATATTTGTCGGCTTCCTTGTACTTAACCGGATTTTTTCAATTTACATTGAAAATTTCCGGTTTTTTTTTCAAAAATTAATACTCAAAGAAAACGGTTCTTATTTATGATGTTTCATAATGTTTTTTGAATTTGTTTTTTCCAGTTAATCTTAAGAATTAACCGTTTTGTTGAATTATATCAATTATTAGTCTAATAAAAAATGATTTTCCAACGGACTTCTTTCTTTTGAAGTAATTTTGTGGCATGAAAAAGCTAATCTTTACCCTATTAGTAATTTTCATAGCCCCCAAATTAATAAGCCAAACAGCCATTGGCGGGAGCGTGGGAGTTACTTCGCTTGCTGGATCAACAACAGGATGGTCTAGTACATCAAATGTTATCAATAGTGATGATTTAAGAGCTGTTTCCAGTTCTGCACTTCCTTCAATTGGAAGTTATACCGATTATATTGTAATCACCAACTTTGGATTTACTGTTCCGGCATCTAGTTTAATTGACGGTATTCAAGTAAATGTTGAAAGAAGGTCGAGTTCTCACACAACTGCCATCGGTGATAATAGTATCCAATTAGTAAAAGCGGGTTCCATTGTAGGTGACAATAAAGCAGCGGGTGGACCTTGGGCGAACTATGACATCAACGCTGCCTATGGTGGTGCTACTGATTTATGGGGCGAAACATGGAGTCCAGCTGATGTTAACAATAGCGGTTTTGGAGTTGCTATTTCGGCCCAGTTGTTATTTGGTTTAGCGGGATCTGCTGAGATTGATAATGTAACAATTACAATTTCTTCAACGGCCGCTTTACCTGTGGAATTATCTTTCTTTGATGTTGAAAATAAAGGCGAGGTTAATGTTTTAAAATGGCAGACTACCGCTGAAATTGAAAATGATTATTTCGAGATTCAAAAATCATATAACGGAATTGATTTTGAAGCAATCGGTATAGTTAGAGG
>JAYPYW010000063.1:1211-1461 GCA_038154685.1 Flavobacteriales bacterium
ACGATTACCAATTTGTAGATAAGAAAGAGGTGGAGAGTTCTTATTACAGATTAAAGCAAGTGGATTTTGGTGGCACTTATGAGTATTCTGATATAAAAATAGTTAAGTCCAATAACTCAAAAAATTCTGAAATTTCTGTTTACCCTAATCCAACAGAATCAGAGTTTAGATTCTCAGGATTAAGTTCCGGTGAAAGTAATGTTCAGGTTTTTGCTTTAAATGGGAAGTTGGTTAAAGAGGTGAGTATAAG
>JAYPYW010000063.1:1471-6921 GCA_038154685.1 Flavobacteriales bacterium
AACTCAGTAGATGTTTCGGATTTGTTGCCAGGAACTTATTATATTAAACGTTTTAGTTCGGAAGGAACTGATAATCATAAGATCATTGTGAAATAAAAAAAGCCAAAGCATTTTGCTTTGGCTTTTTTGTTACAACTTAACAACTCTGTTCATTGTGACGGAGTTGTTCACTTTTAGGAAGTATATTCCTTTTTCAAGTCTTCCAAGGTTTATTCTATTATTAGAGGCTTTTAGAACAATACTTCCTTTAGCATCAAACACGAGAACCTCCCAAACTCTTTCTCCGGTTATTTGTAATTCATCTTTTACAGGATTAGGAAAAAGATTGAATGACGTTTGAGATAATTCTTGGGCACTGGTGCCAATATCTTCTTTAATAGTAATTGATCCTTCGTGGGGATAAGCGTTAACAATTAAAGTGTTTCCTAGTAACATGTAATCTGTAATTTCTTCTCCTGATTGTTCAATTATTAATTTCCCAAAATTAATTTCATCTTGGTAATCTGTAACATCAAGTTTAATTGAAAGGCTTGTTTTTACGGTTAATGGATCCAAATAATCAGACAAAGTTTTTGTGTAGGTTTCATTGTCAAATTCAAAAAATAGATTAATCGTTTTTGTTGCCGATTCGAATTCAGCATTAGGTGTCGTTTTTAACTTTTGATATTGATAAGTAAGGATTTCAGAAACGGTTCCCATCCAAATTTCTCCCAATTCCACTTTGGTTTTCACATAATCTAAATGAGCTCTGTAGGCTTCTGTTTGAACATTACCCCATCCAGAAGGTCCAACGTTATGTAATTCTCGGTTCGCCCATTGATTGTAGGTTATGGCAGCATCTACAGACCCGTTTAATGTATCTGTTTGATCACTAATTGATAAACCGGCATCAAAATCATCAAAAACCTGAACTGAGGAACGGAAAAATCCGCCAGCGTTAGGATAGAAATTATGGGGATCATTGTTTTCATACCCCCATCTGTAATATTCATCGTGGATTCCATCAACATGCCAACCTGTTCGTGACCCAATGTAACCAAGGGATTCTAATTCTAAATTAGCGGCGTCTGTAAATTGATCATAAGGGTAGATGTAAAATCTAGGATAATGGCCGATATTAGTCTCAATAGAGTTTGTACTAATAATTAAATTATCGTTCCAGTCAGCCGAGCCTGGTAACTCTCCCCAGCCAGTCATTGCGCAATCTCCCCAGCCTCTTGCAACAGCACAGTTATGATGATGGGAGTGATTAATAATTTCGTGATGATGTTGATTTATCATTACTTCCTTTGCGTATTCGTAGGGATTAGCATAGCCTTCGATTGATCTTGGGATTTCACAATCTGCAGTAATTGCTCCAAAAGTGAATTTTAGATCTCTGTTATATGCAATGGTATCAGCGTATTGCCAAATTCCATCAACAGAAGAATTTCCATAATCATCGTGAATAATGGAATAGGCGCCAAGTGCATCATTTTTCCATTCTGTTATTTCGCTTGGGACAGTTTGTCCATAAAGGTTAAGTGCGGCAAGCGTTAAAAAAGTTAAGGGGGTTTTCATAATGGGTGATTTTAGGTTTTAATTTATTCTAAGTGTAATACCATAATACTGACTTTCATTAATTGTAATGGTTTAAAAATAAACAAGAAATGAGTGTTTGTTTTCTGGAAATGAATACAGTAACTACACCTTCAAGTAATAAAAACGCAATTTAGGAAATAGGATAAAGGAATGGTTAGGCTAAAAAGGGTAATTAACCTTCATTTTAAGAAAGGTTATTTATTTTCTAGTCTTATAAACGTCAACACCATTGTAATCACCAATTTTTTCACCAATCATCCCTGGGTAATGGCTGGTGTCTTCAGGTGTTGTAGCGATGATATATTCAATACCTTTTGTGTAGAAATAGGCAAGAGTATCAGGATTGTTTCCAAAGTCAAAATTGGTGAAGCCTTTTCTTTTGGCTCTCATTAATTGAATGTTAAAGCTTGGATCAGAAATACATCCCAATATCGCGTCTTCAGGAACTCCTTTTTCATCCAGCCATACATCAATACCTTCCGTTTTTTTAGTTGGAGGGTTGGCCCTAAACCACCACCAGTAACCAGCATGTTTTTCGTGGTAGAACGTGTCAGCGAATTCCTGTGAAAAGGAAAGTAAATCGTTATATCTTAAACGGTAAGTGTTTATTCCGTAGGCTAAAGAAAACAAAACAAAAACAGATGAGATGGTTTTGAATTTCCAAGAGTAGAAGAACTTTGGGAATCTATTTTTGAAGAAATAAAAGCCTCCTGTGATACTGAATATTAATACAATAACGGAATTAATGAAGTAGTAATCGTGCAAGTGAACTGCATGAAACCAAAACATAAAATATACCCCAAATCCCAAAAGTAATCCTCCCATTGCGTACTTAAATATTCGCCCAGTGTTTCCTTTTATAAAGAATGCTAGTGGAGTTGTAATAGCGAATAACATCCATGTAAGAGGACTCATTAATTGATTGTAGGTAACCTCCTTAAAAAAAGTGATTGCGTTTTGAATATCCCATTCACTCATTTCCCAAATAGGCCATATTTGATTGTATGTGTATTGGCCCCCATGCTCTAAAGTATAGTAGGGTTGGAAAATACTGTACCACCAAAAAAGAGATAAGAGACAAACCGCTAGTGAAATAAAGAAACTCTTATTGATTCTGTAGTAATGAATTACTAAAAGAGGAAGGAATAAAATGAAGCTTGAAAGTGCTGTTATCTTTAATAAACCTGCTAGTGCATACGAAAGTACCCCTGCATTGGTGAGTTTCATTTTATTATTTCGGTATCCAAAGTACAATAAAGAAGCTCCAATTTGTGCTAAACTAAAGCTAGGCATGTTTGTAATAAAGGAAGTTCCGTATCCTAATAATAAAGGGGAGGAGAAGGTTATTAATGTAATACTTGCTGCGGTAAAACTACTTTTAAAAAGATGCCGCAGGGCCAAAAATTGGGCGCCAAATCCAGCTATTAAAAAGAGAAAAACAATTATTCGATAAACAGGTTCGCTATATCCTGTTACCTTCCAAATATTACCAACTAGCCAATATAATCCGGGGAATTCACCAGCTGCATAACCTGTAGTGTTGTTATCACTGAATAGATTGTTGCATTCAGGGTGGAAAAAATCATTTCCCTTGTAATAATTGTAAGTAATGCTTAAGCAATCAGACTTTCTCCAAGCATGTATTTCTCCAACATTAGATTTAAGAACTTCTTCAAATCCGAAAGCGTAATAAAGTCCTAATGAGAACAGAATGGCAAAGGCTATTTTGAGAAGTTTCTTCATACAATTTGGACTGGTAAAAATAACAAAAAAGGCTAACCAAACGGTTAGCCTTAATAAGCTTACTTTAAAAGATTTTAAACCTCAATGAATAAGTCTGATTCGCTTCTTCGAACTTTAGCTGCTCCAGCATATTTATCTTCTTCTGATCTATATCCAACAGGAATAACAACTGCGGCATTCAATCCTCTTTCTGTTAATCCTAAAATTTCATTGTATTTGTCGGGCTCAAAACCTTCCATAGGGCATGAATCAATTTTCAGTTCCCCACAAATAGCAAGAATGTTTCCAAGTGCTATATAGGTTTGTTTGTTCGTCCAAATTTGTTGAGCTTCCGTAGGTGTTTCAGCCATTTTACCTTTTACAAAATCGCCAAATCCAGATAAATCGGATTTGTTCATTCCTCTTACTTCGGCCATTCTTTCAACATAGCTATCCACATTCTCAGGTTTTACAGAGGAATAACTAGCTAATACGATTACAGCAGATGCATCGGACACTTGCTTTTGTCCCCATGATGCAGGCACTAACTTGTCCTTTGTGGCTTGATCTTTAATAATAATAGCCTTGTATAGCTGTAACCCATAAGATGAAGCTGATAGTTGAATTGCTTCCTTAATTTTGTTTAAATCCTCTTCACTAACTTTTTTAGTGTTATCAAATTGCTTAGTAGCATAACGCCACTTTAAACTGTCTAATAAACTCATAATTTTATATTTAAAACATTGGTACTTCCATTAATAATACTTTTGCATCTTCGCTTGCAGTTACGTCAAATTGCTCAACGTTCTCAATTCCTAAACCGTCTCTTTTGTTTAAAACTTGATCACCAACTTTTACAGACCCCTCGATAACTAAAGCGTAAACGCCATTCTTTTTATCTTTTAACGAGTAGTTGAAAGTTTGATCGGCCTTAAAATCCCCCATGTGAAACCAGGCATTTTGATGGATCCAAACACCAGCTTCGTTTGCATTAGGTGAAAGAATAGGGTAGAATTTACCTTCCTGAGCAAGGTTTGCAATAGGTTGCTGATCATATCTTGGTTCAACACCTTGTTCGTTTGGAATAACCCAAATTTGGAAGAACTTTACCGCCTTATCTAAATTGGGGTTGTACTCACTATGTGTAATACCCGTTCCAGCACTCATCACTTGAATTTCACCTTCCTTAATAGTTTTTACATTTCCCATTGAGTCCTTGTGTTCAAGATCTCCTTCGAGTGGAATTGAAATGATTTCCATGTTGTTGTGAGGGTGTGTGCCAAATCCCATACCTGGCTCAACAAAATCATCGTTAATTACCCTTAATACACCGAAATTCATTCTTTTAGGATTATAGTAATCAGAAAAACTAAAAGTGTGTTTAGATTTTAACCAACCTATGTCTTTATATCCTCTTGATTCTGATTTATGTAATGTTGTTTTCATGACTTAATGTTTTTAATTTCAATACTAAGTTAATTAAAGTTTTAACAAAATTTGTTACAACAAATAAAAAAATATGATGAGCGGTTAGGCTTAGTTGATTATTGCTTTTTAATTTTAGTTGAAAGAACGACAAATAATGGGAGTAGAGCGAAAATGCCCCGAATGTGGAACCTGGAATAATGTGGATGTTTGCACTAATTGTGAGGCAGATTTAAATCCTAAAAGAATTCGTGTTCAAAAAATTCGTGAAGTTCAAAAAAAGAAAGAGGAGCAGGCACCATCCAGGTTAGAAAAAATTTTAGCTCAATGGAAAAGCACTAAAAATCCATTTTTAAAAATAGCTTATTGGATTGGGTATTCTGTTTGGATGATTTACATGGCAATTCTTTCAGCCATTGCATTTATGGTAGCATGGGGACCAGGGTAAGATTTTTTAAGCACTATTTGTTTTGGCTTTTTGCTATTGGTTATTTAGGATCGCTTTATCTTAAGTTTTATAAACCATCTGATTCCTTTTTGAATAATTATTTAGCGGATCTTTTCTGTATGCCAATAGTGTTTTATGTTTCAACGGAATTAATAAAACGGCTTAAAAGAAACAGTGATTTTGAGCTTTCGCTGGTTCAGATTTTAATTGGATTCCTTTATTTTTCAACATTGTTCGAGGTTGCTTTACCTTTGTATAATTCTAAATATACTGC
>JAYPYW010000063.1:6931-18178 GCA_038154685.1 Flavobacteriales bacterium
ATTGGTTAGATGTTTTGATGTATGGAATAGGAAGTTTAATTTTTATCGTAATACAAAAGATTCAAAAAATATACACCTGATTTGAACAATTCGATTTATAATTGCGCATGCAAATAATCGACCTATCAAAAACCGTTGAATATAAAAAGTCTGATCCTTGGTTTATGAGGATCAAAATCAAAAATAAATCTCACAAGAAGAGTAAATTCTTAATTAACAAGTTTGTTGGATTACCTAAGAAATTATTTCCGAGTAATTTCCAAGGATGGGCCGATGATAAAATTAAGTCGATGGGAGTTCATGCCACAACTCATATTGATGCTCCTTGGCATTACGCACCAGAGGTAGAGGGTAAGAAAGCGAAAACCATCGATGAAATTCCTTTAGATTGGCTTTATGGAGAAGCTGTTGTGATAGATGTAAAGCACAAGAAAGATTTTGAGGAAATAACAATAGAAGATATACAAGCGGATTTAAGACAATCTGGAGCTGAAGTTAAACCTGGCACCATTACATTAATAAAAACGGGGCGTGATAAGTTATCGGGAGATGATTATGTTGCTAAGGGTACTGGAATGAGTAAGGAGGCAACTGAATGGTTAATTGATCAAGGAAGTAAGGTTATGGGGATCGATCAATGGGGATGGGATTTACCTCTGAAATACCTAGCCGAAAAAGCTAAAAAAGAAAATAATCCCGATTTGTTTTGGCAAGCTCATTTGGTAGGGGTAGATAAAGAATACCTGCACATGGAGCAACTAGTGAATCTTGATGCCCTGCCTTCTCATGGGTTTAAGGTAGCAGTGTTTCCTTTAAAGTTAAAAGGATGTTCAGCGGCACCTGCAAGGGTTGTTGCAATGATTGACTAATAAAAATGAGATTGCTTCGTTCCTCGCAATGACCCAAATCGATACATTGTTTTGAACCAAGCAATCTCTTTAATATTAACTTAAAGTAGCTTCAGCTTCTTTGTTTTGCTCTGCTAAAGTCCAGTGATCTGTTGTGGTTGTTTGTAACCAAACATTACCTGATTTTCTGAAAACTTGAAGGTTTAGTCCCAAGTCAGAGAAGTCTTTTTCAAGTGTGCTTACTTTCTTATGTCCATCAACGCTGATAGAGAATTCATGATCCACATCACTTGCAGATTCTAAGGTTAATGATAAGTCTGTTATTAGATCAGCTAATGCATTTCCTTCACCTGATTCATGATTTTTGGTAAAAAATTCAATCTTTAAATTGGGGAACATCGCATTAAAACTGTCTTTAAATTCCTGCAATGTTTCTTTTGGTGTTATAGTTATAGTCTTCATAATAAATTTGATTTGTTCCAAAGGTCAGATTTAAGAATCCATAATCCGATGATAAAAATCAGGATTAAACTTGATTTATACTATTGGTCTTGTGAGGTAAATCATATACATTTGAGTAAACTCTCAATCGATGAAAATTTTAGTTCCAACCGATTTTTCTAAAAATGCATTAAATGCTGCAAGATTTGCGGCAGAGTTTGCTAAAGTAAAAAATGCAGAGATTACCTTGCTTAACGCATATCAGTTGAAATATACTACAGCTAGTGTTTTTATAGATTTTGACGATTCGGCAAAAGAAATTTCTAAGGAAGATTTATCAGAACAAGAAGCGATTTTAAAAGAGGAGTTTCCTGAGATAAAGATTGATGCTCGTTTAGAGTTAGGAGGTCTTGATACTGTTATTGAATCGTTGAGAGATGATTACGACTTTGTAGTGATGGGAACCAAAGGTCGTACAGGATTAGAAGCCGTTTTAATTGGGAGTGAGACTGCAAAAGTTATTGGTAATACAACAATTCCTATTTTGGCTATCCCTGGAGATGCAGCTTATTCATCGTTATCAAAGTTATTCATCGCTTTAGATTTAAAAGAAACACTTAATAGAAAAGAGGTTGATTTAATAGTGGAGTTAACAGCAGAAGATAAAGATTTACATCTCTTCCATAACTATCATGATGCGCTTGAGATTTCTACTCAAGAAGAGAGTGATTTAATTAAAAAGTTTCAAGATTATTTTCCCGGACAAGTTGTTGCGTTAGATATGAAGTTTAATACAAATAGTGTTGATGCTATTGAAGAAGCAATTGAAGAGTTTAAACCGCAATTAGTGGTTGCAAAGGCTAAACACAGAAACTTGTTACAATCTCTATTTCACCGAAGTGTTACTGAGCGTTTAAGCTACCATACAAAACAGCCGCTTTTAGTTTTAAAGGGATAGTTAATTGCGCTTACTCCTAAAAGTTAGGAACATCACAAAAATGAATACAAAGCCTCCAAGCACAATAAAGCCTGTGCGCATAATTCCATTTTTAGGATCAACAAGAGGTGATCCTTTAATAGCCTTGCTTGGGGAGATGGTTTGATTAATTGTATCTGCAACCTCTACTGGAACCGAATCGTTTGCCCAAATTATTGTTGGTAAAGTAATTAGTAATGTGGCCAAAAGTGGTTTTATAAATTTCATAAGTGCAATTATAAGTTAAAAACCTGCAGGAATTTCTCTTTTTTGCTATTAGATATTGGAGCTATCGAGCCGTTAGATAATTTGACCTCTCAGGTTTTGCCTTTTTGATAGGAAATGACGCAGTTAATATTATGGCTTTTTTGTACCCTCAATAAATCATTTTCTCCTAAAGCTTGTTCAAATGATTTTAAAGTTTTACAAACTGTTTTTTTAAACCTTACGGTTTAATGGAGGTCATCATCGTAAAAGATGCCGGGATCTATTGACATAAGAATTGTAGGCTCTCTTTATAGCATTTTTACTCGGTGATAGTTACCAAATAAAAATGTTATTTAAGTTGTTGGTTTTTAGTTGAGTGCGAGGTTTTATTTTTTACCTTGAAATGTGTATTACGGTAAATTATTTAGTGGTCTTATAATATGGAGGTCTATTTGATTTTAATGTTCAATGGCCATCCATTAAACTGAATAGGCTTCTTCTTAGAATCAAAATATAAGGGGTAAGCTTTTAGTTTAGCTTTTGTTCCTTTTTTATTGAAATCGATTATTCCAAAACCGGGTGATTTGTAATTGAATTCAGAAGGGTAGGGCGCATTAATAACTGGATTGGCAACAGCTTTAACATTTAACTGATTTCCAAAAGCATCTTCGTATTCTCCAAGCGGATGTTTTTTGTTATTTGAATCATGAGGCCACCACATTCTTGGCCATGTGTTAGCAATTGCTGGAACAGAAAAGAAGGTGTAAGGTTTCTTTATTGAATCGTAAACTTCAACAACAGCTCCAAGATGTTGATCACCAGAAATGATTAAAATATTGTTTTGGTTTAAGCAATTTAATGCTCTGTCTCGGCCTGCCTTAGGCCAGCCATTAGTATCCATGTCAGCAGATAACTCTTGCGCTGAAGAATCTCTCTTTGCGGGGTTGTTTTTTGTAGGTGAGTAATCTGATGGGACTGTTGTAAGACTTACGTATGCGGATTGTGTTAGAATGATTTTAGGTTCCTTTTTGCCTTTCAAGCTGTCGCTCCAAGCGGATAAAAAACTCAATTGTTTATCTCCTAATAACTTGAATGTAGATTGGTCAAAATCCTCTGGTTTTAAGGAGTCTGAAATTCCAAAACCGTTATATATCTCAAAATTGTTTTCTGAAGGAGGCGATTTAAACTTTTTATCTTCTAGAATAGCGAAGTTAAGTTTACCATACTTATAATCGGTGTAGTAATTGATTAAGCCGTTTTCTAAAACAGGATCCTTTGGAAAAGGTAAATGACTTGTTTGACTGCTTAAAACCATGTTAGCAAAGTCAGTTCCCCAAATGTATCCACCATGATCTTGAAACCATGTGTCGTAGTTATTAGCTCCGTAATAGGCTGGGATAGCGTTTGGTTGATCCTCAATTTTCTTACCACCGTTTCCCCAAAGGTTCCCTTGGAATACATCATGGTCGTCAGTAAGGATAATCGTTGGTTGGTTTTTTGTGATATCTCTAAATGTATAACACCAAATGCTCCATTTATATAAATAATCAAGTTCCTTATAACCTTTAGCAGTTATTGGGGCTTGTGGACGGCTTTCATATATCTGATCACCAAGGAAGGTTACCACATCTGGTTTAAATTTTTCAAACCCCTTTTGAATTTGTCGATACGGATAAAGCAGGTTTTTATAATCGATTAAATGGTTGGTATAAAATGAGAATCCATTACAATTTAAAGCCATGATCCTAGGCTTTTTACGATTGGGTTTTACTTTAATAATTCCGGTTTTACTTGTCCAAATATCGGATTGGTTTCCCCTGTACTTAAGGATGTAATCAAACTTCTTAAAACCTTCTGGAATTTTTGCTCGGAACCTTAATTGGTAGGTTGTTGTGTCAAAAACACCAATATAAGTGTAAGTAGATTTATAGTTAGGCCAAATTGTTAGTGAAAACAGTTCGGTAGTGTCCGGCACAAATGGCATTAATTGAGCTGTGAAAAATAAGGAGTCTTGTGTACAAGTGTAAAAAGAAGAAAGGATTGGATCTATCAGTCCTTCGTGCGATTCGTTAAAGGTATATCCATCTCCAGTTATTCTTAAATTGTCAAATGAAACGTTGTTTTCATAAGGAGTATTAGATGTGTATCGCAATGCAATATTCCCCTTTGGAGCTTTTAATGCAGGGGTTTTTAAAGCAGTTTTATTGTATGTTGTTTTATTAGCTGTTAAACTTAGGGAAGTAAGGTCGTTAGTTGTTGAACTGAATAGTTTTTGAGTCATATTGTAAACCAACCTTATATTAACACCTTCATTATAAAGTGCTTTTAAAATATTTTCTTTTTTTGCCGAGTCAATCCCAAGTGAAATTATAATCGTATCACTATTGAAATCCTTTAGGATAAGCTCACCATTAGTTTTAATTCCAAAGAAATGACATGGACCAGGTGAGGTGGTTTTAAAAACAAGATTATTTGTTTTGTTCGATAAATCAGGAGACCCCGCCCCAATTAAAACTCCAAATTCGGCAGTTGAGTCCCTTTTAACGACATCAAAAAGCTTAACATCAAACCCAATTGCTAAGGTGCTGTCCGAATTTGTAATTGAATGTGAAGTGATATGCGCCGTTCTATTATTAGAGAAAAATGGCCTTCCGATTACTCGATTTGAATCAATCTTCCAATCATTTAAAGAGTTTTGCCAAAAGTTATAAGCCAACCATGGCTGATTAGGAATATGATTCCAATCAAAAGCTAAGTCTTGAGCAAAAGAAAGCTGTGCCTTCAAAAAGAAAACACAGCCCAATAATATTGAATAAGCTAGGTTACGCATTATGCGATACTAGCAGTTAATCCAGTGTAGTTATAAGGAGATATTTGTTTCAATTCCTTTTTAATGTCATCAGAAACGTTTAAAGTTTCGATAAAATCAGCAATTGAATTCTCTGTAATAGCGTCGTTAGTTCTTGTTAAAGCCTTTAATGCTTCGTAAGGTTTTGGATATCCTTCTCTTCTTAAAATAGTTTGGATAGCTTCCGCAACAACTGCCCAGTTTTTATCTAAATCTTCTTTTAATTTGGCTTCGTTTAATAAAAGTTTTCCTAAACCTTTAAGTGTAGAAGCTAAACCAATGATTGAGTGACCAACTGGAACACCAACGTTTCTTAAAACAGTTGAATCAGTTAAGTCTCTTTGAAGTCTCGAGATAGGAAGCTTTGCAGCTAAATGCTCATATATACCATTAGCGATTCCTAAGTTACCTTCAGAGTTTTCAAAATCAATAGGGTTTACTTTATGAGGCATTGCAGATGAACCAACTTCTCCTTCCTTTAATTGTTGTTTGAAGTAGTCCATTGAAATGTAAGTCCAGATATCTCTATCCAAATCTATTAAAACATTATTGATTCTCTTCATAGCATCAAATAGAGCGGCAATGTTGTCATAATGCTCAATTTGAGTAGTAGTTTGAGATCTATTTAAACCTAAAACGTTATCTACAAAATGATTAGCAAATTCAACCCAGTTTCTACCAGGGAAAGCTACTTTGTGCGCGTTAAAGTTTCCTGTTGCTCCACCGAATTTAGCTGAATAAGGAACAGCTTTTAATTGCTTTAATTGAATCTCAATTCTTTCAACAAAAACGTAAAATTCCTTTCCTAAAGTTGTAGGGGATGCAGGCTGACCATGAGTTCTGGCTAACAACGGAATTTCGTTCCAATCCTTAGCATAAGATTTTAAGGTTGCTAATACTTCTTCTAACATTGGATAGTATACCTCGTTTAAAGCATCCTTTAATGAAAGCGGAATAGAAGTGTTGTTGATGTCCTGAGAAGTTAATCCGAAATGAACGAACTCTAAACTTTCAGATAAGCCTAAAGCAGTCATTTTTTCTTTAATGAAATATTCAACAGCTTTTACATCATGGTTGGTTGTTTTCTCGATTTCTTTAACAGCTAATGCATCAGCTTCAGAGAAATTCTCATAAATAGCTCTTAACTGTGGATATAAATCACTTTTAACTTCAGATAACTGAGGAAGAGGGATCTCACAAAGCGAGATGAAATATTCAATTTCAACCTTTACTCTGTATTTAATTAAAGCAGCTTCCGAGAAGTATTGTGCTAAATCTTTTGTTACTCTTCTGTATCTTCCGTCGATTGGTGAAATCGCCGTTAAAGTATTCAATTCCATGTGTAAAAAATTAGGGCTCAAAGATAGTGAATCTTAAACAGAGTTGCTAGGTTTTCTCACACAGATTAATATGATTAATACGATTAATAAAACTTAACAAGAATTATTTAAACTGATAATCAATCGTGTTAATGCTATTAATCTGTGTGAGTTTAATTAAGTCAATAAGTTAAACGATAACTCATCAAAAGAAATTCCATTGATAAAGAGTTCAATTCTATGTTCTCCAGCGTACATTTTACGAGTAGAGATTAATTTGAAAGATTGTTTTTTATTGATCAATATAGACTCACCGGTCTGTAGTTTTTTGGTGCTGATTTTAAACGTTTTCGGAGCGGTTTTTCCATTGGCTTTCATGAAGTGGCAAATGTAATCAATCATTAAGTTCTCGGTTTTCTTTCCTGTGTTGGTTACTGTGAATTTTACCCTCAAGTCTTCGCCGGTTTTTATCTTGTCAGCACTTAATTCAAAATCTGATATCTCGATTTTAGGAGATAAAGAATAACCTAAAATCTCTAATGCTTTAGGTGTTCCCTTTTTTAACTCACTTCTTAAGGCATGTTTTACAATCCAGTTTGTGTTTGGATTGTTTTCTTTTTTCCATTTGGCGAGAATATCCAATGCAATTTCTGGGTTGTCTTTAGTTATGTCGTTCATATGGTTTGCCACTGATTTCTGAACGTATTTAGAATCATCTGCCTTAAGCAATTCTAATAGCTCTAATGAGGGTTTAGGATTCTTTTTAAAGGCTACAATGGCTTGCGCCCATGGTAATCTTGATCTTGATCCTTCGGAAACCAATCTTCTAACATGATGGTTTTCATCTTTCGCCCAGTTTTTTAAAACAGGTAAAGTTTCATTTGGGAAATCTATTATGAATTGCCTGATTGCAAATTCAGAAGTGAACCTTTTCGTGATCTCTTTTAATAAATCGAATGAGATTTCTAAGTATTCTTTTTTACATCCTTGCAATTCGACAAATAGGGCGTAGGGCATGTAAAAGAAACTTTCCCAATTAATTTCTTCATCTTGGAGTGGACCAAAAGTTGCTTTTATAATACTTGCAGAAGTCGGAAAATCGTTAGGCAGAAATTCGACTAAGGACTTTGCTATTAATTTTGCTCGGTCCTTAAATCCATCCTCATGATTAAAACTGGCTGCTTTCTTAATAAAAGCTTTTGAATCAAACTTTGCGTGAGCTTGATTTAATTGTCGGGCAATTTCTTTTACTAAATCTTTATTAAAAACGTCTCTTACTAGTCCTGTATCACTCATGGAAATTAATTATTCCTCCAAGTTAAAATATTCCGCCGTTTTCTGATCTGAATAATTCCATGATAACCATGTGTGTTTTTTATGATTCTTTTTAAATTTTTCGATTCTGTCATCGAGTCTTTCGAGTAAACTTCTGTTTCTAGTCCATGAAAAACTATCCAGACTGTAATTTTTGTACACATTATTTTTTGTTTCTATGATATTCCGGTTTTGATCTAACACAGGTAGCGTTTTATCCGATAAAGAAAGCTCGAAAAGAAAATCAATCTCTTTATTATGAGCATGATTTATATTGTGTTTAGCAATTATCAAGTCCCAATTGAATAGAGAAGTAAGTAATAGAATGCTGAATATAGATATCCCATTAATTCGGAATAAATAAGAAACAGATTTTTTGTCTTTTACCTTAAGTGCTAATGTGATAAGCCCAACAATTGTTGCAATCACGAAAACGATAACACCAATTCTCTTATATGCTAACCCATGATGGACAATGTAATTATAAACCCTCATGATTACCGATGAAGCAAGCACCATGTTTTGAGCTATCCAAGCGTATGATGCTATTTTCAGCCATTTGTTTTTCTTGTAAAAATTGAGGTTTTCTCTGAAAATATGGAGTACGATTCCAGCGGAAAGAATTATGCTGAAAATAAGGATCCAAGTTCCTTTATGTAACAGACTGCTATAATCACTGTTTACTGCATTGTTTTGGACAAAAAACACATTGATGTCTAATAGGTTTACAAAAAACAATAATGCATTTAGGGAGATTAATGTAAGTAAAGCAATGCTTGCTTCAGTTTTTAAGCTTATCATCGAAAACTCTCTTTTAGGTAAACCGTTTGTAGTTACAAGACTGTGTTTTTTTCTGGTAAGGTTTGTTGTGTGTTTCGATTCTTTTTCATCAAATAGGTGAAGAGATTGATAATAGAAAATTCCAATTCCGATAAGCAGGCCTAGTGCGATGAAAACAAACCTGGAGATAGGGTAGTGCTTGAAAAGATGTGCGAAATAGTCTCCTAAATTTTCAACCAAATAATTAATCTTGTTTGCAAAAACAGGATTAGCCATACTGTAAAGTATTACGAATACTAATGTCACCACTAATGGTATTAAGTTTAGTTTAATATATTTCCAAGTTTTTCCTGAATATCCTGATTTGGGGATGGAGAAAAAAGAATGTTTTCTGAATGGAGAAGTAATTATGCCAAGGAATCCGCTTGGAATGAGGTAATAAATCGTTTTGATTTGTTTTTCCATTAATGAGGCAACAAAGAGAAAAACAGACGAAAACATCATGAATTTACTAAAACTAGAATTATGATAAAGAATTCCAAAACTGGAAAGTGCTATACCAATTATGGCGATTAAAGTTTGTCTCTTATCTCTAGTTTCAGGATTTAAATAAAAGAGAAAGGATCCAAATATTAGCGTTATTAAAACTAAGTTGATTCCTAATTTTTCTTGCCAGAAGAAAAAGTTAAATAGGATGGTGAATGAAATTACAATAATTCCTTTGAGTGATTTTTTCATGGGAGTTGATTTACCTTAACTGTTAGTTCAGTTGTTAACGCGAAGTTGGAGATAAGATTTTTCGATTTTCTCTAAGAAAACCTTTTTTGTGTTAACGATTGTTAATCGTATTTTTGCCAAAGATTTACTAATAATCACGCCCTGATGGTGAAATTGGTAGACACGCAGGCTTGAGGGGCTTGTGCTTTACGGCGTGCTGGTTCGAGTCCAGTTCAGGGCACTATATAGCGACTTTGGTCGCTTTTTTTGTTTCCAGGACTTAAAAGTCGCTTAGTTCCCCCCTCAGCTAACGGCAGCTCCCCCTGAAAGGTGGAGCGTTGAGTGTGGAGTTTTTAAAAGTGTGTTTGTAATGCTCCACCTTTCAGGGGGAGCTGCCGTTGGCTGAGGGGGTGTAAACAAAAAATCCCTGAGCAAAAGCTCAGGGATTAATTCAGTTTTAACTTGTGCGGTGAAGGAGGGATTCGAACCCCCGGTAGGTTTCCCTACGCCAGTTTTCAAGACTGGTACATTCGGCCACTCTGTCACTTCACCGCCGCGAAGATACGTCTTTTTTAAATTTTACTGCAAGCTTTTTTTAAATTAATTCAAGGTTAATTTTTTGTGACTTGAAAAACAGGGAGTTGCGTTTTTAGGTAGGAGAATAGAGCATGTAGAAAAGAATGAAAAAAGAATAAAAAAAGGAGAGGGTTAACCTCTCCTTCTAATATTTTCTATATTCCTCATCTCCTATATCACCTTCATTACAGTCCCCGTACCAATTGTATTTTCTCCTTCTTTTAAATCAAAACTAGCTCCCGCATGTAAGAAAACTCCTGGAGAACCTTTTATTTTGATAGGTAGTTTGATTTGATCACCAGGATAAATAGTGTCTGAATCATTAATATCTAATTCTGTGAAGTATTCCGTAGGAGAGGAGTCGAGTATTAATTTAGGGCTAAATCCCGATCCAAAAGGGATGTTTCTTCCGCCCTTATTAGACTCGAAAAAGGTAATTTGGGCGATTACTTCAACAAATTCTTCCATTAAGATCTAAGCTTATCAAGTAAGTTGCTTAGTGTAAGAGCTTCTTCTTCTGTTAGATTGTAAGTTGTGAAGAATTCATCTAGTTCTTTTTGCATAGTTTGTAAAATATCCAACCCTGATTTCGTAATTGTAATTTCCATCTGACGGCGGTTATGTTCACAAAGATTTCTTTCCAGGTACCCCAACTTAACTAACTTATCGACTAAACGAGTTAAATCTCGACCTTTATCGATCATTACTTCTTTAATGTAACCAGGAGAAACAGGTTTAGGATGGCTACCTCTAACAATTCTTAGAATATTATAATGCTGACTTAAGATATCGTGCTTTTTGTAAATAGGAGCAGCGATGTCTCTTAAAAAATTGGCAGTGTAAAAGATGTTTACAGTCGCCATTATTCTGTTACTATCAAAGTTTGATTTCAATTCTTCCTTAATCCCCATTTCTCAAATTTTGTGGCAACAAATTTACACTAACTTAACTTGATTTTCAATACTATTTATCAATCAAGTTCTATCATTAATAGTTTGTATAAATCAACCATTGCTTCAAAATCCTGAATTGCAACCTTTTCAAAAGGGGAATGAACATTGTCTTCTGCAGCTCCAATAAAACACCATTGAAACGGGTAGGAGCTTCTATGTAGAAAATTAGCATCACTTCCTCCTGCACCTTCGACTTCCAGCTGATAAGGTATTTTTGAACCTTTAGTGATAGATATGATTTGATTTAGGAATTTTCTTCGAGGAATCC
>JAYPYW010000064.1:0-8275 GCA_038154685.1 Flavobacteriales bacterium
AATGGATCTACAACTTCTAAGGTTGTTGTGAAATAATACAAAAGAATTAAAGTAATAGTTAAAGCCTCCTATTGTGAGGCTTTTTTTTGTTGATAAACTTTTAAACAATAGCAAAGAAGCTTCTTTCGTTTCCCCTTAAATCCGTATATTCGGCCCCGATTAAACTTAATTGTATTAACTAATGACAACTTCAACTAAAAAGAACACTACTATCCCATTTATTGTTATTGGGGTGATGTTTGGGATCTTTGGTTTCGTAACCTGGATCAACTCTGTACTTATTCCATTTATGCGTTCAGTTTGTGAATTAACTGAATCACAAGCTTATTTGGTTGCAACAGCATCTTATATTTCGTTTGTTGTAATGGCATTACCTTCTTCTTTTATTATCAAAAAGTTAGGGTATAAAAACGCTATGTCGGTTGGATTAATAATTATGGCTTTAGGAGCTTTAGTTTTTATACCAGCTGCATCATCAAGAACTTATTTCATGTTCTTAACAGGTATATTTTTACAAGGTGCTGGAATGACAATATTACAAACAGCTTGTAACCCTTACATTACAATTTTAGGACCTAGAGAATCTGCTGCTAAAAGAATATCTATTATGGGTATTTGTAACAAGTTTGCTGGAGGAGTTGGTTCTTTAATTTTTGGAGGGATTTTACTTTCAGGAATTAAAAAGGCGCAAGAAGAATTAGGTGCTGAAGGAATCACTGACGCGGCTAAGGACGCAATCTTAAATGAAGCTGCTGGATCAGTTGTTGCTCCTTACATTGTAATGGCTGCGTTATTAGGTTTATTTGGTGTTTTAATAAGATTTGCTCCACTTCCTGACTTAGATGAAGGATCATCAGACGAAGGATCTGAAGATGCTGCAGGTGATGATGTTGCTTCTGAGAAGACTTCTATCATGCAGTTCCCTCACTTAATTTTAGGGGTCATTGCTTTATTCTTCTACGTAGGGGTTGAAGTTTCGGCTGGAGATACAATTGTATCTTATGCGTTAAACATGGGGCTTGATTCTGCTGAAAAATATACTTCATTCACATTAGGTGCAATGGTTTGTATGTACTTATTAGGAGCAGTATTAATTCCAAAGGTTATTTCACAAAAATTCGCTTTACAAGCATCAGGTGCTTTAGGATTATTATTAGCATTTGGAATCATCTTTACTTCAGGAGAAACTTCGGTAATGTTAGTTGCTGCTTTAGGTTTAGCTAACGCATTAGTTTGGCCAGCAATTTGGCCATTAGCACTTGAAGGTTTAGGAAAGTTTACAAAAACGGCATCTGCTTTATTAGTAATGGCGATTTCAGGAGGGGCTTTAATCCCACCATTATATGGATATATCGTAGATTCATTAAAACCAGAGGATGGAACGCCAGAACAAATAGCTGAAGCTGCAACTAGCGGTTACTGGTTATTAGTTCCATGTTACTTGTTCATTCTTTACTATGCTGTATCTGGTCATAAAGTAGGATTAAAGAAAGCGTAATAGCTTGATTTATATAAAACTAAAGCCCCGTTTTTACGGGGCTTTTTTATTTGTATGGTTTTCGTCCGGTTATAATTTTTCCGATTCCAATGGGTTAACTTATATTCGCAGCACTTAACTAACTGAATTATGGCAGCCACTAACCAAAGAATAATTTCAATTGACTTTTTGCGCGGACTAACAATTGCTTTAATGATTGTAGTAAACAATCCAGGGAGCTGGGGTGCTTGGGATGCCGTAAATTCTGAATGGATAAACCATTTATTTTTACCTTTTTCACATAGTCATTGGGATGGTTGTACAAGTACTGATTTGATTTTCCCATTTTTTGTTTTCATTGTTGGTGCTTCAATTGCATTTGCCATGGGGAACAAGAAAAAGGACCCAGCTAACCACAGCTCTTTAATGCTTAAGTTGGTAAAGAGAGGCTTGATTATATTCTTGTTAGGGGTATTAAAAGACGCGTTTCCTTATTTCCATTTGGAAGGAGGAGAGTATGTTGGTTGGGGACCATGGGATTGGAGAATTCCAGGTGTTTTACAAAGAATTGGTTTGGTGTTTATTTTGGGAGGATTGCTGTTCATTAAGTCAAATGTTAAGTCTCTTTGGATTGCTTTAATAGTTATTCTTTTAGGTTACTGGGGATTATTATATATCGAAATCCCTGGAGCATATGAAGTGGATCTTTCGGTTCCAAATAAAAACTTTGGAGCTTGGCTGGATACGAAAATCTTAACTAAAGATCATTTATGGCCGATTTCAAGAAATGACGGTTGGGATCCTGAGTCATTATTAGGGACTATTGCCGCGGTAGGTACATGTATACTGGGAATGTTAGCCGGTACCTTTATCAAAGGAGAAAAAACAGTTTTAGAAAAAGTAAGTGGATTATTCGTAGCAGGAGGTATTTCAACTACTGTTGCCTTGGCATGGAATATTATTTTCCCAATTAATAAGGCGTTATGGACAAGTAGTTACGTGCTTTATACTGGAGGGATTGCTGCAATGTGCACCGCTTTTTGTATTTGGCTAATGGATTACAAAGGTTATCAGAAAATAGCTAAACCTTTTATTGTATATGGTTCAAATGCTTTAACAGCTTATTTAATGAGTGAATTAGTTAGTTCGTTAATTCATAATATTCAAGTTGGAGAAACATCTATAAGTGGCCATATTGCTAACTTCTTTTTAGGATTATTTACAGATACGCCTTACCATGAAATTTTTGCAAATCATCCTGATTTAGTTGCTGCAAAATGGGCAAGTCATATCTATGCATTTGTTTGGATGATTCCATTCTACCTCCTATTAAGATGGATGTATAATCGCAAGATTTTTATTAAGGTTTAATAATTTTCTGATTGTTGAGAAATAGCTTGCTTTTGTAGTAAAAAATGAGGGCATAACCTTTCTCTATCTTGATTCAGATTATTATATTAGGCCTCCCAAATCTTGGGAACCAAAGTTAAAAGATTATAAAACCACAAAATAACTGAATTATGGACGTACGTAGAAGGATAACTAGCTTCGAAGAGTACAAAGAGGAGTACCAAAAGAGTGTAGACAATCCGGAGGCATTCTGGGCTGGTCATGCAGATTCTTTTGTATGGAAAAAGAAATGGGATAAAGTTCTTGATTGGAACTTCTCAGGACCAGATGTAAAATGGTTTGAAGGAGGTGAATTAAATATTACAGAAAACTGTTTAGATCGTCATTTAGAGGAAAGAGGTGACAAGGTTGCTATTTTATGGGAACCAAATGAGCCAGGAGATCCTGCGATCAAATTAACTTATAAAGAATTACACGCTAAGGTTTGTGAAGCTGCAAACATGTTAAAAGCGAATGGTGTTCAGAAAGGAGATAGAGTATGTATGTACATGCCAATGATCCCTGAACTTGCTATTGCTTGTTTAGCTGCTGCTAGAATTGGAGCTGTTCACTCGGTTGTTTTCGCTGGTTTCTCAGCGCAAGCATTATCTGATAGAATTAACGATGCTGAAGCAAAAGTTGTTTTAACTTCTGATGGAAACTACAGAGGTAAGAAAAACATTCCAGTTAAGGCTGTTGTTGATCAGGCTTGTGAAACCTCTCCAGTTGTTGAGTCTGTTATTGTTGTAAACAGAACAGGTGCTGAAGTAACTTGGACTGAAGGAAGAGATAAGTGGTGGAATGATGAAATTTCAAAGGTTGATGCTAACTGTCCTGCTACTGCTGTAGCTTCTGAGGATATGTTATTCATCCTTTATACTTCTGGTTCAACTGGTCAGCCTAAAGGGGTTGTTCATACTACTGGAGGTTACATGGTATACACAGATTACACTTTCAGAAATGCATTCCAATACAATGAGGATGATATCTACTGGTGTACTGCTGATATCGGTTGGATTACTGGTCACTCTTACATTATTTACGGACCACTTTTAGCTGGTGCGACTACTGTGATGTTTGAAGGTGTTCCTACTTACCCAGACGCTGGAAGATTCTGGGAAGTTTGTGAGAAGCACAAAGTAAACCAATTCTATACTGCTCCAACTGCAATTAGAGCGTTACAAGCTTTCGGAACTGAGTTTGTTGAAAAGTACGATTTAAGCTCAATTAAAGCTTTAGGTTCTGTTGGTGAGCCAATTAACGAAGAGGCTTGGCAATGGTATCATAAGAATATTGGAAAAGGGAATTGTCCGATTGTAGATACTTACTGGCAGACTGAAACTGCTGGATTCTTAATTTCTCCATTAGCTGGAATTACTCCAGAAAAGCCTACATACGCTACTTTACCAATGCCTGGTATTCAGTTAGCGATTATGGACGCTGATGGAAATGAAATTGAAGGAAATGGAGTTGAAGGAAACTTATGTATTAAGTTCCCTTGGCCATCGATCATCAGAACTACATATGGAAACCACGATAGATGTAAAGAGGTTTACTTTGGTACATACGAAAACATGTATTTCACAGGTGACGGTTGTAGAAGAGATGAAGATGGTTACTACAGAATCACAGGACGTGTTGATGACGTAATTAATGTTTCAGGACACAGAATGGGTACTGCAGAGGTTGAAAACGCAATTAACGAGCATGCAAACGTTGTTGAGTCTGCTGTTGTTGGTTTCCCTCACGATATTAAAGGTCAAGGTATTTACGCTTACGTAATTACTGAAGAGACTCCAGCTGATGAGGATGCTTTCAGAGCGGAGGTGTTAAAAATCATTACTAAGGAGATTGGACCAATCGCCAAGCCAGATAAGATTCAAGTTGTTCCAGGATTACCAAAGACTCGTTCTGGTAAGATCATGAGAAGAATCTTAAGAAAGGTTGCTGAAGGTGATGTATCGAATTTAGGTGATACTTCAACTTTACTTGATCCATCTGTGGTTGATGCGATTAAAGAAGGAGCTTTAGTTCCTTTGAAGTCTTAAGAAAGTTATACTTCTAGATATTGAAAATCCCGGCCATTGGTCGGGATTTTTTGTTTTGTGTTGCCCGCGCCCTTCGACTCCGCTCAGGGTGACAAGGCACTTAAAAGAATAATAAGTTGCCAAAATCGGTCATTGCGAGGAGGTACGACGTGGCAACCTCATTTTTAATCTGAGTTTTACTTGATGACTTGTTAAAAGCAAGAGATTGCTACGCTATCGCTCGCAATGACAATAACTTGTTAAGTATTTTAAATCTGTGGGATTACCGGATCCGCGCCTGCCTGCCGGCAGACAGGTGCGATAATCATTTAGACAAAGCAGAAATAATATCGTGCCTGGTAATTATCCCAAGAGCACCATTCTTTTGCCTTACCACAACAGCTGAAGATTCGTTACCAACTATTTGAGCTAACTCTTCAATAGAAGTGTTTGGATCCACCTCTAAGAATGGTGCGCGCATGATTCCGTTAATGGAATGGTTTCTTGCATCAGGAGTATGAAGAATACTATTGAACAAGTCTCTATCGGAGATTGAACCAACCATTTTACCCTTATCCATTACAGGTAATTGAGAAACGTTATTTGCTGTCATTTTCTCAGCTGTTTCGCCAATCGTTGCGTCTCTGCTGATACTGATGAATTTAGTTTCTTTTCCATTTAGGATTTCGATCGCTTTTTCACGGTCTAAGAAACCTCTTTGGCGCATCCAATCATCGTTAAATATTTTTCCTACGTAACGAGAACCACTATCATGCATGATTACAACAACAACATCATCTTCAGAAAGTTTTTGTTTTAATTGCTGAACAGCTGCAATTGCACAACCGGCAGAGTTACCAAGGAATAAACCTTCCTCGCGAGCTAATTTTCTCGTCATGATCATTCCATCACGATCAGTAACTTTTTCGAAATGATCAATTAAGGAGAAATCAACGTTTTTAGGTAGAATATCCTCACCAATTCCTTCAGTTAAGTAGGAGTATATTTCAGACTGGTCGAACTCTCCTGTTTCGTGGAATTTCTTAAATACAGATCCGTATGTATCAATTCCCCAAACTTTGATGTTAGGGTTCTTTTCTTTTAAATATTTAGCCGTTCCAGAGATGGTTCCTCCTGTACCAACACCAACTACCAAGTGGGTGATTTTTCCATCAGTCTGTTCCCAAATTTCTGGTCCAGTAGACTCATAGTGAGCTTGTGGATTAGAAGGATTATCGTACTGATTTGGGTAAAAAGAATTAGGAATTTCTTCATTTAATCTTTTAGCAACTGAGTAATAAGAACGAGGATCGTCTGCCTCAACATTTGTAGGCGTAACTACAACCTCTGCGCCAACAGCTCTAAGGATATCCATTTTTTCCTTCGATTGCTTATCAGGCATTGTACAAATCAATTTGTAGCCTTTAACAGCAGCAGCCAAAGCTAATCCCATTCCTGTGTTTCCTGATGTTCCTTCAATGATCGTTCCTCCAGGTTTTAATGCGCCAGAAGCCTCAGCTTCTTCAATCATTTTCAAAGCCATTCTGTCTTTAATGGAATTACCAGGATTAAAGGTTTCCATTTTCGCTAGAATCGTTCCAGGAACATCCGCTACAACGTTGTTCATTTTAACTAAAGGAGTGTTTCCAATTGTTTCTAAAATGTTATTGTACCACATAAGAATTTGCTTTGGATTAAAATTACGGAAATTTTTCAGCGTCTCACACAGATTAATGTGATTAACATGATTATAGATTACACTTTAAAACAATCAAATTAATCTTATAAACCTGTGTTAGATTATCAATCAAACTTGATTGCCTTAATAGGAGAAATCCTTGATATAACCACCGAAGGAATAATCAATACGAAAGTACAGATAACAATAGTTAAGATATTCAATGATAACCAGTAGGCGAAGTTCATATCAAGCGGAACACCGCTTACATAGTAAACATCAGGGTCTAGTGAAATAGGTTCGAAAAAGATTTGAATTCCGCAGATGGCTAATGCTATTAAGTTGCCAAACAGAATTCCTTTACCAATAAGGAAAGCACTTTTAAAAAGGAATACTTTTCTAATACTAAAGTTTGTAGCCCCTAAACTCTTTAAAATCCCTATCATTTGGGTTTTTTCCAGAATGATAATCAATAGGGCAGAAGACATGTTTACAATCGAAACAACAAGTATTATTAGCAGTATAATTCCGATGTGCATATCCATGTAGTCGATCCAGCTGATGAATTGCGCATAACGTGTATAAATAGATCTTACATCTAAGAATGCCGTTTCCAAATAAAATTCATTCCTTATTTTATTTTCTAGGTTTTGGTAATACTCGAAACCTGATTTACTGTTAAACAAATCTAACCCTTCAGATTCCTGGTTTAGGAATACCTCGTAACCACCAATCTGGCTTTCAGTCCATTTATTGAGTTTTCTAATTCTTTTAATATCACAGAAAATAATCTTGTCATCAAACTCCTCAGCCAATCCTGTTTGGTAGATTCCTTTTACTCTGAAAGAGTTCTTCTTCTGTCGGTAATAAGCTTGTCCACTGGCGTCTTCCCTTTGTGTGACAAAGAAAACACGGTATAAATCTCCAATCTTTAAATCCAGCTTATCTGCAATTTTTTTAGAAATTATAGCATCTTTAGAAATTCCAATGGAATCAAACTCAATGATTTCACCTTCAATTAAATTGTTCTTGAAAAACTCCCAATTGTAATCTTCAGAAACACCCTTTAATATAGTTCCATGAGATGCTTTCTGCGTTTTTATTATTCCAGCTTTCGTAGCATAAACTTGAACATGATTAATGTCTTCAGAGGCATTTAAAGAATTATAAAAAGTGCTATCAAACAGAAACGGAGTACTTTCATAGGACTCATCAATTCCAGTTTTACTAATCTGAATATCAGAGGCAAATCCAACAATTTTTCCTTTGATTTCCTTCTGGAATCCTTTAGTCATGGTTACCGCCATGATCATAATCATAACTCCTAATGCAATTCCCCAAACGGCAATATTGATAATTGGGCGCGTAAATGCATTCTTAGCCGTTTTATCAAACAGTATTCTTTTTGCTATGAAGAATTCGAGTTTCAAAGGATATTCAATAAATTAGAACATCTAAAATACTACTTTATGCTTAGTGGCAAGGAATATCTTTGGCAGCTTTTTTTACTAACCTTATTAATTGTTTCTTGTTCATCGGGAGTTGGGGCTGCTGCAAAGCTAGATTCTGATCCAATAGATTCCATAAATGTCCCTCGTTGTACAATTGATCCTCAGATGAAATTGCCTGAATCATTGGACTTGCCAACAAAAGTTGGAGCCGAATCTATCGAATTATACATTGAGCGATTAAGAGGAAAAAAAG
>JAYPYW010000064.1:8341-17641 GCA_038154685.1 Flavobacteriales bacterium
CATTAGGAGTAGATATTAGGATTCTTTTTGCACCTGAGCATGGGTTTAGAGGAGACCAAGAATTTGGAGCTAAAATTAAACATGGAGTAGATTCTAAAACTGGTTTAAGAATATTTAGCTTGCATGGAAAAACTAAAAAGCCTTCCAAAGAAAGCTTAGATAGTGTAGATGTTGTTCTTTTTGATATTCAGGATGTAGGTGCTCGTTTTTACACTTATATTTCAACGTTGCATTACGTAATGGAGGCGGCTGCTGAAAATGATAAAGAGGTGATTGTTTTGGATAGACCAAATCCCAATGCACATTATGTAGATGGACCGGTGTTGGATACCGATTTTAAAAGCTTTGTAGGAATGCATCCAGTTCCAACCGTTTATGGAATGACCATTGGAGAGTATGGTAAAATGATAAATGGGGAATATTGGTTAAAAGATTCTTTAAAAGCCAACTTAACAATTGTTCCATTAAAGAATTGGGATCATCAAAAGGAGTACATTTTACCAATACCACCAAGTCCAAATTTACCTAATCAGTTATCCATTTACCTATATCCAACTTTATGCTACTTTGAAGGAACAGAAGTAAGTGTTGGAAGAGGGACAGAATTTCCATTTCAAGTTTGGGGACACCCAAATACAGGTTGTAGTGAATTTAAAGATTTTGAGTTTAAACCCATTAGTATGCCTGGAAAAGCAAAGTATCCTAAACACGAAAATAGACTTTGTGGAGGTATCGATTTTAGGACTTGGAGTTTAGATTCGGTAAGAAATAATTGGAAGGTTGATCCTGCAATTATAATTGGAGCGAAAGAATGTATTACTCCCGAAAAAGAATTCCTAAATCGTTTGTCATTTTTTAATCTGCTAGCTGGTAATGATACTTTTGCCAAACAGTTAAAATCCGGAAATGCAGCCGAAGAGATTAAAAAATCATGGCAAGATGATTTGGAGAAATTTAAACTAATAAGACAGAAATACTTAATCTACCCTTGATATGACTGAGCACTTAGACAAAATAGACTTTATTGTAAAAAAAGGAATTGAATTAGCCTTCGAACACGGACCAAGAATTATAGGTGCGCTGGTGGTTTTAGTGGTTGGAATTTACGTAGCTAAATTCTTAGAGAAGATTGCCGGGAAGATGATGCGTAAAAGCAAGGTGGAGGAGTCTTTAATGTACTTTGTCAAAGGTTTACTCGGCGCTCTGCTTAAAACTTTGGTGGTAATAACCTTCTTAGGAATGGTAGGAGTGCAGGTTACTTCCTTTATAGCCATTTTAGGTGCAGTTGGATTAGCCGTTGGTATGGCACTTTCGGGAACCTTACAAAACTTTGCTGGAGGTGTAATTATTTTACTTTTTAAACCTTTTAAGGTTGGAGACTTAATTGATGCGCAAGGTCATTTAGGAACAGTAAAAGAAATTAAGATTTTTGTAACGGTGCTTTTAACACCCGAGAACAAAACAGTTATTGTACCAAATGGTCCACTTTCAAATGGTGACCTCACAAACTATACCACTGAGGGTAAAATTAGAGTGGACTTAGTTATGGGGATTAGCTATAATGCAAGTATTAAAGAGGCGAAGAAAGTTTTGTTAGAAGTAATGAATAATCACTCTAAGATATTACAGGATCCTAAACCTTTTGTTGGTGTGCTTGAACTTGGAGATAATTCTGTAAATCTTGCTGTTAGACCTTATACTGCTCCACAAGATTACTGGGAGGTTTATTTCGATATTTATGAAGCCGGTAAAGAAGCGCTGGATAATGCTAATATTGAAATCCCATTCCCTCAAATGGATTTGCATGTGAAGGAGATGCCAAGGCAATAGTTATTTACTCACAAGGCAGACCAACTTCATTTGTTAAGTATTCAATACCTTCACGAGGGTTGATCATATCTCCAAAAATGCAAGATTCGCATCCAGAATAAATAGTTTCACTTGAATATTCTTTCGGGTAAATAACGCTTATATCTCCAATTATATTAAATGGAGATCCATTTATAAAGGATCCGATTAATTCGTATTTGTAGTTACCAGAGTTCACATATTTACCTTCTTTTTTACCGTTCCAAAGTCCATTATAAGGATCATATGTAAGGGTTGAATCATTTTGGTAAATAGGTCTGGAATTATCATAAATCGTCATTTGATACCCCTCAATTCCTTTACCAAGAAGACAAAATAAATCGTTAAGTCCATCGGCGTTTGGTGTGAAAGCAGTTGGTATGAATAAGCTAGTGGAATCGGTTATAATTCCAGATTCGATAATAGTGGTCTCTCCTTTACAAAATTCTATTTTCGAAACGTCCTTTTTACAAGATGTTAGTACAGTGAATATTAGAATAAGACAACTGGGTAGGAATTTCATTTGTGATTAAATTTCACTAAAATATTAATAAAAAGTAAGAGGGTTTATTAAGTGAAGAATATTCCCAGTGAGATTTTGTTTTTAAGTAAATACTTTAGACTCTTTAATCGCTCGTTCCTCATTTATTCAGGATGACCTTTATGATTGTTATCCTCATGCAATGGAAAGTATCATTGAAGTATTTCAAAAATAAGAAAACTAAACTTTCCCAGGATAAACTTTAAGGGCTTCTCTTAAACACTTCATTGCTCGGCGAAGTTTGTCTTCGTTTACAACGTATGCAATTCTTATTTCCTTTTTTCCTGCGCCTGGAGTTACGTAGAAACCTGAACCAGGGGCGAACATAACTGTTTCACCGTTGTAATCGAATTCAGATAAAATCCAGCTACAGAACTTTTCATCGTCGTCGATTGGTAATTCAACAACAGTATAAAAAGCACCATATGGATGAGAATATTTCACATCTGGAATTTTAGCTAATTCCTCGATTAGTACATTCTTTCTCTTTTCGTATTCTTTTTTTACATCTTGGTAATATGAATCAGGTGCTTTAAGTGCAGCTTTAACTGCTACCTGACCAAATAATGGCGGACTTAATCTTGCCTGACCAAATTTTAGCGCGGTTTGTAAAACTTCTTTGTTTTTTGAAACAATCGCACCAATACGAACTCCACACATGGAGTAACGTTTTGAAGCGGAATCCAACATGATTGCTTTATCTTCTAATCCTTCTAATTCCATAACTGAAGGTGCGTACTCACCATCGTAATAGAACTCGCGATAAACTTCATCAGAGATTAGGAATAAATCATACTTTAAGCAAATCTTACGCAAAGCATCTAACTCTTCTTTCGAATAAGTATAGCCAGTTGGATTGTTTGGAGAACAAATTAAAATAGCTTTTGTTCTTGGCCCAATTAGCTTTTCAAACTCATCAATTGAAGGCAGTGCAAAGTTATTTTCAATTGAAGCTGAAATAGGCTTAACAGTAATGTCAGCAGCTCCTGCAAAGCTGGAATAGTTAGCGTAAAATGGTTCTGGAACGATAACTTCATCCCAAGGATTTAAACAGCTTAATAAAACAATCATTAAAGCTTCAGAAGCTCCATAAGTAATGATCATTTCATCTGTAGATACATTGATGTCGTACTTTTTGTAATACTCAACAAAAGATTCTCTCAATCCAAGTTCACCTTCACTAGGACTGTATTCTACTACTTCAAAGTTGGTAGCTTTTAATTCCTCAATGGCCCATTCAGGAGTAGGAATATCAGGTTGACCAATATTTAATTGATGCACATACTTTCCCTCCTTTCTTGCCTTAGCAGCAATAGGGGATAGCTTTCTAATTGGTGAAAGCGGCATGTTTACTCCTCTGTCTGAAATCTTAGCCATGGGACAAAATTAATAATTTTAAAGAGACCAAAGACTATAGGCCATGGTCCATGGAATGTTTACCTCCAAATTTTCTTGATTTCGAATTCAACTCGTCTGTTGCGAGCATGCTCGTCTTCGCTTAAAGGAGCTTCTATAATTGGTCGGCTTTCTCCATATCCTTTTGCTTTTAGGATGGATCTGTTTACTCCTAATGAGATTAAGAAGTCTACACAAGCTTGAGCTCTTTGTTGAGATAGTTTTTGGTTGTAAGTTTCACTACCTCTGTTATCAGTGTGGGCACTAATTTCAATTTCTCTGATTCGAGGGTTCGCTTTAATGAAGTCGGCTAATTTCAATAACTCCATTTTCGCATAGAAGTTAACATCCCACTTGTTGTATTCGAAGTAAACATTCTGAACTTTTTCAGCTTGAGCCGTTTGTAATTTTCTCATTTCAACATTAACAGCAACAGCACTTCTTCCGTTCTCTCCGAATGTAGAAATCTTTAATTCTTGCTTGAAGAAGTTGTTCTTATTAATCATGAATGTATAATCCTGATTAGATCTTAATGCTACCTCGTAAAGACCTTCCATATCTGTTTCCGTTTGCGTAACTAAAACACCATCCTGGTATACTTTAACATCAGCCTTGTAAACAGGTTTTCCGTTTGAAGTAACCTTACCAAACTTCGTTACAGCTCCTCTAATTGGCATGTCAAAGTGAAGGATTAAAGTATCCTTTTTTGTTTTCTGATTAGGGAAGAAGGAGATTTGGTTAGAGTAGTAATTCTCTTTCTTTAAAATGATTGTATAAAGCTCAGTAGGGGAGAGGTCGGCATGGAAGTGACCAAACTCATCAGTAACAATGTTTTTGAACTGTTCCCCTTCTAAAAACATGTTAGCATTAACCTCCTGTAATGCTCTTCCATCTGAACTAACAGTTCCAATAAAGTGAATAGTTCCAACCTTTTGATCCTTCTCTTTGAATTTCTCAATTTCGAAATCAAGGTTTAAGAAATTCTTGTACTTCGCACTAGAAGGATCGAAGTTGATTTGCTCCCCTTTATAATTGTCTTTAGAGATTCTGAAAGAGTACTTCTTGTCTTTAGGTAAGGCAACGGTGAATCGTCCAAACTCATCTGTTTTGGTAGATACAATTAAGTCGTTACCACTAAAGATTCTAACATCAGCGCCCTCAACAGTTTCGTCTTTGTTGTATACAATTCCAACAGTCTTAATATCCTTCTCGTTATGCACTTCGTTTTCAAACTCTTTTTGAATAGCCTCTTTACTTAATGCTGCAGTTTTCTCAGCAGCGGTTAACTCTTTTCTTTCTTCTTCTTTCAATCCGAAGTTCAAGAAGATGTTACTCGATTCCGCATCCATTTGTCCAGGTGCGATGGTTTGCTTTTCTCCTTCGAACCCATCTTTAATAGCTTCCATTGTGTACATTCCGTCACGACTTAATAATGCCGTGAAGTTTCCTTCCGAATCAGTAATTAGTTCTTTGTAGAACTTACCATCCTTTTTAATTCTAACTCTTGCTCCTGCTAAAACTTCATCACCCGCTTTAATCTTTCCTTTCGTTATAATATCAGCCGATTTGAAATCAGTTTTTGCAGCGATTGGTGCAGTAATTTCATCCGTTCCAGATTCAGTTAACTTAACAATTGAATCGATAGGTTGAGGTGTTTCAACTTTATCAAGGGTAGGAGAGCCATCTCCAATTTTTGGAGAAGAAGCATCGGCAGTTAAATCATTAGCAGGTTTGAATTCACCATCTTCAAAGAATAATTTTTCATCATCATCACCCCAAACAAATCTTTTCCCATTTAAAGTGAATACTCCGTTTTTCTCTATTGATCCATCTTCGAAAATCTTTTCATCATTCTCGCCCCATTTGAACCTTCTACCATCTAAGGTTAAGATTCCATCTTTCTCAATAGCTCCATCACTAAAGATTTTTTCATCCTCAGGCGTCCATGCAAATGGTCTTCCATTGATACTTAACTTCCCATTCTTTTCAATAGACCCATCAGCAAATAACCTTTCACCATTTTCACCCCATTCGAATTTCTTACCATACATAGTGAATATCCCGTTCTTCTCAATAGAACCGTCTTCGAAGATTTTCTCATTTTCTGGCCCCCAAACGAATTTTCTTCCTTTTAATGAGAAAGCTTTTTGCTTTTCAGTAGCACCGTCGGCAAACAGTTTATCCCAGCCAGTTTCTTCCGACCAGTCGAAAGCATTTCCTTTAAAAGTTAACTTTCCGTTGCTTTCAATTGAACCATCTTCGAAAAGTTTTTCACCGTTACTTCCCCATGTAAATGGTCGCCCGTTAACGGATAATAAGCCTCCTTTTTCAATTGTACCATCAGCATAGATTTTCTCTCCATCAGGCCCCCACTTAAATTTCTTCCCGTTTATGGTAACCTCGCCATTTCTTTCAATAGATCCATCAGCAAATACTTTTGTGTCATCAGGCCCCCATCTGAAAGGTTTACCGTTAATAGATAAAACTCCATCTTTTTCAATAGATCCATCCGTAAAGACCTTTTCACCTTCAGGCCCCCATTTAAATTTCTTTCCATTAATTGCTAAAACTCCATCTTTCTCAATTGATCCATCAGCAAAAATCTTTTCATCGTTTAGTCCCCATCTAAATGGCTTACCGTTAATTGATAATTTTCCGTCTTTTTCAATTGAACCATCTCCAAAGATCTTTTCATCATTGTCACCCCATTTAAAAGCTCTCCCATTGATGGTTAACTTTCCATTTTTCTCGATTGATCCGTCAGCAAAAATCTTTTCGTTATTTGGTCCCCAACGGAATGGCTTTCCGTTCATGCTTAACGTTCCGTTCTTTTCGATAGAACCATCGGTAAAGATCTTTTCACCATCTTCACCCCATTTGAAAGTTTTACCATTAATAGAAAACTGACCCAGTTTTTCGATTGTCCCATCAGCGAAGATTTTTTCGTTACCAGGTCCCCATCTGAAAGGCTTTCCGTTTAACGAAAGTTTACCATCTTTTTCAATAGCTCCGTCAGCAAAGATCTTTTCGTTATTATCGCCCCACTTGAATGATTTTCCATTTACAGAGAACGTTCCGTTTTTCTCAATTACCCCATTTTCATAAATCTTCTCGTCATTAGGTCCCCAACGGAATGGCTTTCCATTCATGCTTAGCACTCCATTTTTTTCAATTGATCCATCTCCAAAGATTCTTTCTCCATCTTCACCCCATTTGAACTTTTTACCGTTAAATGTTAACTCGCCATTCTTTTCAACTCCACCATCAGTGTATAGTTTTTCGTCTTTTTCACCAAACTGATATTCTTTACCAGCAGCATCTATTTTCTTAAGATCTTTACGCGCTTCATCAAGGAATATCTTCTCTTCATTCGGTCCCCATCTGAAAGCCTTTCCGTTCATGGTTAACTTCCCGTTTTTCTCAATTGATCCATCAACGAAAAGTTTCTCGCCATCAGCGCCCCATTTGAATTTCTTTCCATTAATGCTCAACTGACCATCTTTTTCGATTGTACCATCTCTAAAGATTTTTTCATCGTTAGGTCCCCATCTGAAGGGCTTTCCATTGATTGACAATTTTCCGTCTTTTTCAACTGATCCATCAGCAAATAACTTTTCATCGTTATCGCCCCATTTGAAGGCCTTTCCGTTTATAGATAATTTTCCATCTTTTTCGATCGACCCATCTGCAAAAATCTTTTCATCGTTAGGTCCCCAACGGAATGGTTTACCATTCATGCTCAACTTTCCATTCTTCTCAACCGAACCATCAGCGAATAGCTTTTCCCCGTTGTTCCCCCACTTAAATGATTTCCCATTGATGGATAACTTACCATCCTTTTCAATTGATCCATCAGAATAAATCTTTTCATTATCAGCTCCCCATCGGAATGGTTTGCCTTTCATAGTTAACTTTCCATTCTTCTCAACAGAACCGTCATTGAATAGCTTTTCATCGTTATCGCCCCATGTGAATTCTTTTCCATTAATTGATAATTTCCCATCCTTCTCAATTGAACCATCAGAATAGATCTTTTCATTATCAGCACCCCATCTGAAAGGCTTACCATTCATAGTTAATTTTCCATTCTTTTCAATCGATCCATCCGCAAATAATTTCTCTCCATTATCACCCCATTTAAATGACTTTCCGTTGATAGATAGTTTACCATCTTTTTCCATTGAACCATCCTGATAAATCTTTTCGTTGTTAGGTCCAAAACGGAAAGGCTTTCCGTTCATAGTTAATTGTCCATTTTTCTCAATTGACCCATCTGAAAAGATCTTTTCTCCGTCAGTTCCCCACTTAAACGATTTACCATTTACTGATAATTTTCCATCTTTCTCAATAGATCCATCACTGTATATTTTTTCATCATTAGGTCCCCATTTGAAAGCCTTACCATTCATGGTTAACTTTCCATTTTTCTCGATTGAACCGTCGTTGAAGATCTTCTCTCCATCAGCTCCCCATTTAAATCCTTTCCCGTTTACTGAAAGTTTTCCGTTTCTTTCGATAGATCCATCATCAAAGATTTTTTCATTGTTAGGCCCGAATTTAAACGGCTTTCCATTCAGACTCAATTGACCTCCTTTCTCAATTGATCCATCGTCGAAAATTTTATCTCCATTTTCGTCCCATTTGAAGTTCTTACCTTTGAATGATAACTGACCGTTTTTCTCAATTGATCCATCGCTGAAGATCTTTTCGTTGTTGGTCCCTAATCTGAATGACTTACCATTTAAGCTTAACTTCCCGTTCTTTTCGATAGACCCATCAGTGAAAATTTTGTCTCCATTTTCATCCCACTTGAAGTTCTTTCCTTTGAATGATAACTGACCATTTTTCTCGATTGATCCGTCGTTGAAGATCTTTTCGTTGTTAGTTCCTAGTCTGAAGGCCTTTCCATTAATACTTAACTTTCCGTTCTTTTCGATAGAACCATCTGTGAAAATTTTGTCACCGTTTTCATCCCATTTGAAGTTTCGTCCATTAAGAGATAACTTTCCATTTTTCTCAATTGATCCATCATCGAAAATCTTTTCATTGTTTGTTCCAAACTTGAAGTTCTTCCCGTTAATGCTAACTTTTCCATCTTTTTCAATTGCTCCATCAGTGTAGATTTTTTCACCAGTCTCACCCCATTTGAAGTCTCTTCCATTAATAGATAAATTTCCGTTTTTCTCTACAGACCCATCTGTGAAAAGCTTTTCACCATTGTCGCCTAAAGTATATTCATGTCCTTTAATGCTAAGCTTCTTAGGCTTCAGATTTTTAGTTTCTTCTAACGATAAACCGTCTTCTTTATCATCTAATCCTGGTTGTTTTCCAGTTGTATTAACCCCTGTTAAATCACCACTTGAATCTGTACCGTCAATCTTATCGATACCATCTGTGATTTTTTCAGAATCAGGTTTAATTCCGATTTTCCCAAGTTTACTTCCTTGTGTATCCTTAGTGATGCCTTCAGAGCTGTCATCAAACTTAGGAGTATCTAACTTTGTGTTAATTCCTGC
>JAYPYW010000065.1:0-236 GCA_038154685.1 Flavobacteriales bacterium
CACCTAATCCTTCCTACTCACAGAGTATTAGATGCTGCATCTGAAGCTGCAAAAGGTAAAAACAAGATTGGTTCTACTCTTAAGGGAATTGGACCAACTTACATGGATAAAACTGGTAGAAACGGTTTAAGAGTTGGGGATTTAGAATTAGATGATTTCCAAGATAGATACAAGGCTTTAGTTGCTAAGCATGAAGAAATGTTAAAGCAATTCGATTTCGAATACGATTTCAAAAA
>JAYPYW010000065.1:275-1160 GCA_038154685.1 Flavobacteriales bacterium
TTTATTGATAGTGAGCACTACATTGGAGAAGCTATGAAAGCTGGTAAATCAATCCTAGCTGAAGGAGCTCAAGGTTCTTTACTTGACATCGATTTTGGTTCTTACCCATTCGTTACTTCATCTAACACAGTTTGTGCGGGTGCTTGTACTGGATTAGGAGTTGCTCCAAACAGAATTGGAAAAGTATTCGGAATATTTAAAGCATACTGTACTAGAGTTGGTTCGGGACCGTTCCCAACTGAACTTTTAGATGAATCAGGAGAAGAATTAAGAAAGGCTGGTCATGAGTTTGGTGCTACTACTGGTAGACCAAGAAGATGTGGTTGGTTAGATCTTCCTGCTTTAAAATACTCTATCATGTTAAACGGTGTTACTGATTTAATCATGACTAAGGCTGATGTATTATCTGCTTTTGGAGAATTAAAAGTTTGTACTTCTTACGATTACAAAGGAGAAACTATCGAGCATTTCCCTTACAATATTGATGAAAATAACTTATCACCAGTTTTAAAATCTTTACCAGGATGGGACAAGGATTTAACTGGATTATCTGATATTTCTGAATTACCATCAGAATTAAACGATTACATCACTTATTTAGAGAAAGAATTAGAAGTTCCAATTACTGTTGTTTCTGTTGGACCAGACAGAACTCAAACTTTAATGAGAGACACTGTAAATGCGTAAAAACATTTTATTGATTACCTTATTTATTAGCAACCTCCTTTTAGCACAAAAGGAGGTTGTTAAGATTTTAAGCGCTAATGAATTGAAGCCAGGAAGAAGTGAAGACTTCCAAAAGCTGATTGGAAATGTTGCGCTTAAATACGATGACGCTATACTTTATTGTGATAGCGCTGAGGTAAACAGTAAAACACAAGATTT
>JAYPYW010000065.1:1170-17338 GCA_038154685.1 Flavobacteriales bacterium
CTTGGGGCGATGTTTTTATTAATCAAAAGAACGAACTAAAAGCCTGGGGAGATTCTCTTTTTTATACTGGTGCAAATAAAAAAGGAAAGCTTGTTGGTGATGTTAAAATGAAAAGTGAAAATTCGCTTTTAAAAACAAACATCCTCTACTTCGATCAAAAGAGCCAGTTAGTATATTATTTAAACGGAGCTAACACAACTCAGGATGATTCAAAAATTTACTCTAAAAAAGGTTTTTACAACACAGGAAATAAATACCTTAAACTAAAAGATTCAGTTGTTGTAGATAACCCTGAGTACAAAATATTCTCAGACACATTAGAATATTCTACAAACTCAAAAACATCCTATTTTTTAGGTCCAACCAACATTCATCTTGAAAACGAAAAAATTTATTGTGAAGATGGATACTACAACCGAACGCTAGATATTGGCCAGTTTGAAGAAAACGCTGTTTTAAAACAAGACAATCAATCTTTAATGGCTGATAGTATTTACTTTGATAAAAGAACCGACATCTCTACAGCACATAGAAACGTAGTTTTAATTGATGATGATGAAAATTTAAAAGTGAATGGTGAGGAAGGTTATTTTAACCGAAAGGACAACTTTTCTTACATCACGGATAATGTTTTATTTGCACAAGGAGCAGACGATAGCGACACACTCTACTTAGTTTGCGACACACTTTTGTTAAGAGAAGAAAACGATTCCAATAAAAGTTTCTTTGCCTACTGGAACGTAAAACTTTTCCAAGCTGAAATGCAAGGTAAATGTGATTCTCTAGCTTATAATATGCAGGACTCTTTAATCAAACTCTTTTACGATCCTATTATTTGGAATGGTGAGAGTCAGTTAACGGGTGATTCAATTGAGTTGCTTCATTTCGACAACAAAATTCAAAAACTGTACGTCAATAACAATGGATTTATAGCTTCTTTAACCGATTCAACACCAGAAAGGTATGATCAAGTTAAAGGACGAGATTTGGTTGGACATTTTGAAAAGGGAAAACTTTCGGTGATGGATGTTCTTGGAAACGGACAAACCGTTTATTACGCAAAAGACGAAAAAGATAAATACACTGGTGTAAATAAAGCAATTTGCAGCGATATCCAAATCAAATTTAAAGCTGGTAAGATTGACCGAATTAAGTTCATTACGATGCCTGAGGCAACCTTCTACCCTTTAAAGGACTTTCCTAAATCGGAAGAAATGTTAGATGGTTTTATCTGGAGAGGTGACCAAAGACCAGCTTCTTTGAAGGATATTATAAAAAGGGAATCTGTTACTGAGTAATTTGATATAGAGCTCCAGAAAGAGCGCTTGTTACATTCATGGAACTATTGTTTCCAAACATCTTAATATGATAACTTGAGAATCTACTTAAAAACTCTTCACGGACTCCACTCCTTTCGTTACCAATTATCACTCCTATTTTATTTGACTCAAGCTTAAAGTTAACTAATGGCTTACTGTCTGTTGCAAGCTCTAAACAAAACCATTCCCTATCATCAAAATCAAACTCATTGGCAAAAGTGAAATCAACAAACTTTTGAGTTCCTCTCGATACTGATTTCGCCCTTTGAGTGAATTCATCAACCCCCCTAAGGAAAATCACCTTACTTACCCCATAAGCATCAGCCAAACGTAAAACACCACCTACATTTGCAGGAGATTCCAATGAATCACAAACAATTGTAATATCAAGTTGATGGTTTTCTCTTTGATAATCCTCATGTATAGATTGCATAGAATTTAGATTGCCACGTCGTGCATCCTCGCAATGACGTTTTACAAATATAGGTCATTGCGAAGAGAAATGATATTTAGAGGAAAAGGTTCATTACCTTCGGGATAACGTGGCAATCTCAATTATTAAAAACAAAAAAGGCTACCGGTTGGTAGCCTTTATATTATTATTCAATTCTGAAACCTGAAACCCGGCTTCTGAATTCTTAATTACAATTCATACATTAAAACAGGGTTCTCAAGAATCTGCTTGAAAGTCTGTAAGAATGCAGCTCCAACAGCTCCATCAATAGCTCTGTGGTCACATGATAAAGTTACCTTCATTACGTTTCCAGGAACAATCTCGTTGTTTTTAACAACTGGAACCTGCTTAATACCTCCAATTGCCATAATTGCAGCATCTGGAGAGTTAATGATTGAAGTAAACTGCTCAATTCCAAACATACCTAAGTTAGATACAGTAAAAGTTGATCCAGCCCAATCATCTGGAGTTAATTTATTTTCTTTAGCTCTAACCGCGTAATCTTTTACTTGAGCAGAAATATCTTGTAACGATAACTGATCTGCAAATCTTACCACAGGAACTAATAATCCGTTTTCAACAGCCATCGCAACACCAATGTTTACGTGGTTATTATAACGAACTCTATCTCCTAAGAAAGAACAGTTAACACCTGGATGCTGCTTAAGCGCTTTCGCAGTTGCTTTAAGTACCATATCATTAAAAGAAACTTTAGTTCCTTTTCCTTCGATAATCGCTTTTCTTGCAGCAATTGCATTATCCATGTCGATATCTAAAGTCAAATAGAAATGAGGAGCAGAGAATTTAGACTCAGATAATCTTTGCCCAATTACCTTTCTCATTGAATTCAATCCAACTTCAGTAAAGCTTTCAGTAGCATTGAATGCTCCACCTGGGATAAAATTCTCAACATCTCTTTTTACAATTCTACCTCCGTCTCCTGAACCAGGAACCTGAGATAAAGGAATATTTCTTTCATCAGCTAACTTTCTCGCTAATGGAGAAGCAACAACTTTATCATTTAAAACAGAAGGTGCCGCTGAAGCAGCTTTAGGTGCTGCAGCCGGAGCTGGGGCAGGCGCTGAAGCAGCCTTTGGTGCAGGTGCCGCAGCCGGTGCAGGTGCCGCAGCTGGCGCTGGCGCTTCCTCTTTTGGTACCTCTTCTACTGAGCCTTCTGCTTTCTTAGCTGCTTCCTCAAGAAGAGCAGCAATATCTTCTCCTTCTTCACCAAGAACAGCTAGCACAGAGTCAACTGGCGCATTTTGCCCAGCTTCAACTCCAATGTGCAATAAAACACCTTCCTGGAAAGATTCGAATTCCATTGTTGCCTTATCTGATTCGATTTCAGCTAACAAATCCCCACTTTCAACTTTATCACCAACTTTTTTGTGCCATTCTGCTACGACTCCCTCAGTCATCGTATCACTTAATTTTGGCATTAAAACTATTTCAGCCATAGCTTATAATTCTTTTATTTTCTTAAAATTCTTTGATAAATGGATAATCATCTTGAGCGTAAACGTGATCGTAGATCTCTTCATCTGTTGGAAATTCACCTTCTTCAGCAAACTTCTCAGCATCAGCAACTACTTGTTTAACTCTATCTTCAATTGCTTTTAATTCTTCTTCAGAAGCAAAATTATTCTCCTGAATTGTAGATAACACATCAGCAATTGGATCTCTATCCTTGTATGAGTTCAACTCATCTTTCGTTCTGTATTTAGCAGGATCAGACATAGAGTGACCTTTATACCTATAAGTTCTGATCTCTAATAAAGTTGGACCATCACCTCTTCTTGCTCTATCAACAGCTTCTTCAAATGCATCAGCACAATCTTCAACTTTCATTCCATTTACAGCGAATGAAGGCATCTCATATGCATGACCTAATTTGTATAAATCAGTAACGTTTGAAGTTCTTTCCACTGAAGTACCCATTGCATACATGTTATTCTCGATAACAAAGATTACAGGTAACTTCCAAGTCATAGCCATGTTTAATGCTTCGTGGAACGCTCCTTGACGAACAGCTCCATCACCCATTAAACAAATATTTACATTCTTAGTCCCTCTGTACTTTTCAGCAAAAGCGATTCCCGCTCCTAAAGGAATGTGTCCTCCAACAATTCCATGACCTCCATAGAAACCTTTCTCTTTGTCGAACATGTGCATCGAACCTCCTCTTCCTTTTGAGATTCCAGAAGTTTTACCGAATAACTCGGCCATAATAATTTTCGGATCAGCACCTCTACCGATTGGTTGACAGTGATCTCTATAAGTTGTAATCACACTATCATCTGGTCCTAATGAAGTTTCGTATCCTGCTACGATAGCTTCCTGACCAATGTATAGGTGACAGAATCCTCTAATTTTTTGTTGAATATAACAAGCAGAAGCTTTGTCTTCGAACTTACGGTACAACAACATTTCTTCGTACCATTTTAAGTATTGCTCTTTCGAGTACTTTAGAGCCTTACCATCTTTTGCCATAAATGAATCGTTTTATTCAGAGAACAAAAATACAAAAGTCCTGTAAATTATACGATATATAAAAGCACTTTTCGACAAAAATAATATTGACAAAAACTATAAACCTTTATTTAACCCAAAAGGAGAAAACCACCTAAAAAGGAAAGTAAACCCTTACAAATAGGACAGTTAAAGAATTTTCACACTAAAATCACAAGAAAAAAAAGTGGTGTGATTTCATACAATCTTCAAAAGAGAAATATGATTGATTTTAATACAGTGTACAACTTTATAAAAATGGAACCACCTTTTCCAATTTAACACCTCGTGAACCTTTAATTAAAACTTGTACATTATTTAAAAAATCTAACTCTTTACTAGCAATAAATGAATCTACATCATTAAATGACAATAGAGAACTTGTATTATACTTTGAAAACTCTTCACCAATTAAAAAAGCTAAATTACCAGACTCAACTAATTTACTAATCACAGCTTCATGTTCTTCCTTAGACACTGAGCCTAACTCTTTCATATCCCCCACAATAAAAACCTTTTCACCATTCTTAGAAAGCAACTCATCAATGGCCAAATTTAAGCTTGAGGGATTTGCGTTATAGGCATCCAGAATTAATTGATTTCCTTTCTCTGTTAATTTTATCTGACTCCTATTATTGTTGGGTTCATACTCTTCAAGAGCTTCAACGATTAGTTTATTATCAACTCCAAACTCTTTACCTACTACATATGCAGTTAAAGCATTATTAGCATTATACTTACCAAACAACTTCGTTTTTATTTGCTTCCCTTCAATTTCAAGTTCTAACTCATATTTCGTCGGATCCAATTTGAAGTTTTCACCATTATCACCTCCGAACTCCCTGATATTACTATACAAACCTAAAAGGGGCTTTAGATAAGTCTCGTTATTATTAACAAACAACAAACCGTTTTTAGCCATCAGGTGATCATACATTTCACTTTTAGTTTTAACCACCCCTTCTTTACTACCAAAACCTTCAATATGAGCAGTACCTATGTTGGTAATCATACCAAAATCAGGATCAGCTATGTCACACAACTCCTTAATATCTCCAGGTTTATTCGCTCCCATTTCTATTAACGCGAAATCGTGTTCCTTTCTTAATCTTAATAACGTTATAGGAACTCCAATATGGTTATTCAAGTTCCCTTTTGTAAACAACAGATTAAACTTCTTCAATAAGACCTCGGCTAACAACTCCTTAGTTGTTGTTTTTCCATTACTTCCCGTAATAGCCAATACTGGAATGTCAAATTGTTTTCTATGATGGTTTGCCAGTAACTGAAGCGCAATAAGGGAATCTTCAACATTGATTATATTTTCTCCGGATAAGGAACCATCATCACAAATAGCAAACTTACAACCTTGATCTAATGCAGTTTGAATAAACTTATTTCCATTAAAATTAGCCCCACTTAAGGCAAAAAATAATGAACCAGGTATAATCTGCCTTGTATCAGTACAAATCTCCAAGTCACACGCAAGGTAAGCTTCATATAGTTTATTCAAATCCATGCAATAAAAATAAAAAGCCCCCTGATAAAATCAGAGGGCTTTCAAAATAAGTTATTAAGAATTTTATTCCCAAGCAGTTGGTTTACCAACTCTGTGCATAGCACATCTGAAACCAATGTTATCTTGATCTTGATCTTCGTCTAAGAATCTTCTAGTACCAGGAGCCATCCAGTAAGTTCTATCTTTCCAGTTACCACCTTTGTAAACTCTAGTTCTGTTAGACTGTAATGAATGCTTAGTAGTTTCATACATTAACTTTTTAGCTTTAGCTGGATCAGCCATACCTTCGTCATTATAGTAAACAGATGAAGAAAACTCACCATCTAAGAAATCAATATTTTGAGACTTCTTATAGTTTCTTTTCTTTTCTAATTCATCTTCAGGGTTTTTAATATCAACACCTCTCATTACCATTTTTCCTAATGAATCTTTTTCTAAGTAATACCCATCCGCATCCTTAGCGTAAGTTTCATATACGTTACCTCTGAATGACCTGAATTCGTTACCATCTTCTAAAGTCATTGGACGATAAACATCCATTACCCACTCAGAAACGTTACCAGCCATTTGGTATAAACCATAATCGTTTGGCCAGTAAGATCTAACAGGAGCAGTAATATCAGCAGCATCATTTAATCTCGACGCAACCCCCATGTAATCTCCTTTTGCACGAGTGATGTTAGCCATCATTTCCCCCTGCCAAGTATCTTCTTTGTTACGAACCCAGTGTCCGTTCCATGGGTAAACTCTCCTATCTAAGATACGTTCATCGATTGTATTACCAATTAATCCTAAAGCAGCAAACTCCCACTCTGATTCAGTTGGCAGACGATACCTAGGTAATAAAATACCATCTTCGATTCTAACTTTTCTAAATTCGTTATTAGGGTTAAGGTCAATCATTTCATCCTTAACTAAACCTTCATACTGACCTTTTAAGTAAGTATCTAAGTTGAAGTTATCTTCATTAACCTGGTTAGGGTTAGTTTTTAAAATACCTTCACGGATTAAAATCCACTCATTTACTCTATCTGTACGCCATACACAATAATCTGTCGCTTGTAACCAAGTAACTCCAACTACTGGATATTCTGAATAAGCTGGGTGACGGTAATAAAGTTCAACGTAAGGTTTCGTAAAAGCTAACTCATCTCTCCATGCTAATGTATCAGGTAATGCATTAACCCAAACTTGAGGGTAATCAGCACCATAAACTCTTCTTAACCAGTAAACATATTCTCTCCAGTCTACATTTCTAATTTCAGTTTCATCCATATAGAATGAAGAAACCGATTGAGTTCTTGGAACATTGTTCCACTGGTGAACAACATCTTGCTCAACAGCACCCATAGTGAAACGACCACCTTCGATTAAAATTAAACCAGGACCGGTTTCTTGCTCATAAAAAGGAACAACTTCGAAACCTCCATTCTTTGGATTGTTTACTGTCCAACCTGTGGTATTAGAAACTTCTTTTCGACAAGAACTTAAGAAAACAGTTCCCATCAACACAAACACACCTAATTTAAACCACTTTGTAACCAACTTTTTCATAATAGTACAAGTTTACTTACAATAAATAACGCCTCTTATCGAAAACGTAACAATTAACACACAACTTTTTTTTAATATTCTAGAAAGAAGGACAACTTACAGGCGTAAATTTCTTCTTTTTAGGTCTACAGTTAAACTGAATTGTCATCGACAATTCATGAGATCCTGCAGTAGCATTACTTAGTTTCGAAACAGTTACATCGTAGCTGTATCCGAATCTAAAATTAGTAGTCATCATTCCTACTAATAAAATAAACGCATCTTCATTTCTATACCAAAGCCCACCTACAATAGGTCCTTTAGTTACATATAAACCTAAGTTTAATTGTTGAAAATCTTTTTGTCTCTTGTACAAAATGTTTGGAGATATTGAGCTTTCAGGAAGCGTATTGGCGTTTCTTCTTCTTCTTCTCCTGTACTTTGCGCTTTGACCACCCATTGGAATAATTGCTCCAGTGTGAGCTGTAATTTTCATAGGTAATGGACTTGCTCCTGGACTTAAAAAAGCCTCATCTGGCTCTAATAAATGATGAGCTGCCCCACCAATAAAGAAAGAGTTACTATACCCTAATAAACCAGCTGAAAAATCAACATTTGTAACATTTCCATTCGGAGGAGTTTCGTTGGTCATCTGAGTAAAACCATATCTAGCATCAATCATATCACCGAAAGTCAATTTACTCCAGTCAACAAACTTTTGGCTAAATGCTGCCTGAACTCCTGCCTTGACAGAAAAAGTATTGGTAACAGGTAAATAATAGGAATATATTAAACTAGCATTTGTGGTATTAATAGTACCATCTCCAGCTTGATCATTAGTTACTAACATTCCAAAACCACCAGCTAATGCATCGACATGCTGATCATAAGACGCGGAATAAGTAATATAAGTACGATTAATACCAGGCCACTGATTTCGATAATTCATTACGATTCGTGGACATCTAGAACTACCAGCAAATGCTGGATTTAAATACAAAGGATTCGCATAAAACTGCGTAAACTGTGGATCCTGCGCTTTAACCCCTTCGTTAAAAAACACTGACACAAACAGTAACACAACAATTAAAAGCAAGTTTCTTTTACCCATATTCAAAACTTTACAATTTACAATTATAATGAATATTTACTGAAAATCACTATCATCCTAAATGATAGCTACTTTTTGTTTAACATTTAACATTATAAAAAGTAACAAAAATTACAATTAAATTGTTTTAAACTCGTATTTTTAATAACATCGGCCTACCCTAACTATTATGAGAAGACTTTTATTATACATACTAATTCTTTACCAAGTTACATTATTAGGACAAACCTATGAATTAGAGTTTAAAAATTATGAGATCCTAAAATCGGAGAAATTAGACTTAATTGCTTTTGAGAACGCTGTTTACAGCGATAACCTATACCCTTTCTTGATAAAAAGCCTAAATGGAAATTTTTCAAGTGCCAAACAATCTGGTTTTACATATACAAACTGCAGTAAACAAGAAATAGATTTAATTCAAAATGACCAAATACCTGATTCACCAGAGATAATATTAACCGTCGGAAAAAGCAGCGATCAATGGCAATCAACTATAAAAATAAATCCATTTGTCCGACTAAGCGGGGAAGTTGTAAAAATTCAAACTATTAAAATTGAACTTACAAGAAACAGAACACCTGATTCTTCTTCTGACAGATCTACTTGGGCTGAAAACTCAGTTCTAAAAAATGGTACGTGGTATAAATTTAAAATACCTCAAAAAGGAATTTACGAGATAACTTACGAGGAACTAATTGACCTAGGTGTTATTTCAGCTCCTATACCAAGTGAATCTCTAGGAATATATTCAAATTCCTCTGAAATGCTTTCTTATATTGTTGGAGAAACTATAATGGACGATCTAGTCGAGCTCCCAACAAAACTTAAAATTAATGACACAGATCTTTTTGGACCAGGAAACTCCATTTCTTTTTACACTGATGCTAATGGTAAAATAAAATACGATGCAGATAAAGGAGTTTGGAAAAATGAGGTCAATTTATATTCCGACACTAACTACGTGTTTTTATCGACAGATAGAGATTCGAGAAAAGTCTTAACAGAAGACGTATCCATTACCCCATCTGAATCCATGTATGATTACACAAGAATAATCCATCATGAGAAAGAATGGTTAAACTTTATCAAAAGTGGTAGAAACTGGTACGGAGAAAAATTTGAAGAGGGTAAACTTGAATACTCTCACTCATATAACAAACCAAAATCAAAACCAATTGCCTTTACGCTTAACTACAACTTATGCGCTCGATCAGAAGTTAGTACTGATAACGTAATATCTGTTTCTATTAATTCTGATACTGTTTCGGATGTATCGATAAGTAAGGTTAGCGAAGAATATTATAACAACTATGTCAATTTTGGATCTAAAACAGTTAACCTATTCTACATCGGCGAAGAGGATACATACGATTTAAAATTTGAATACCATCAAAAAGACAATCCTTTAGCTTGGATAGATTACTATACAATAAATTCAAATGAGCGAATTGTGTCTTTAGATTCGCAATTTTATTTTAAGGTCCTAGATAACACAAAAGCGAACACGGAATTAAATGTACTTTCAAGCGCTAGTAATTTTGAAGTTTGGGATATTACCGATTTAGAAAATGTATTTACAGTTAAATCAACAAAAAATGACTCTGGATGCACCTTCACTTCTAACTTAGATACAGTAAGAGATTTTATAGTTATTGAAGACCAAACTTATTTAAAACCCATCTTCGATTCAAAAATCAATAATCAAAATCTACACGCAGCTAAGGCAAGCAACTATATTGTACTTACCACTAAAAACTTTGAGAGTCAGGCAAAAGAAATCATCCAGCTTCATGAAGAGCATGACAACCTATCTGGACAGCTTTATTTTGTTGACGAAATTTTCAACGAATTCTCCTCCGGAAGACCTGAGGCAATTGCTTTAAGAAACTTCATTAAGTCTATGTATGAAAAAGGGAAAGGTACTGACGACAGTTTAAAATATGTTCTTCTTTTTGGAGATGGAAGTTTCGATCCTAAAAACAGAACCTCAATGAACCTGAACCTTATTCCTACTTATCAATCAGACAACTCTATCAAACTAACAAGATCATATGTGACTGATGATTTCTTCGGACTTATGGACGATGGAGAAGGTGACTATGAGGCCGGTGACCTATTGGACCTTGGAATAGGAAGATTACCTGTAAGTTCAGTTTATCAAGCCAATAACGTTGTTGAAAAACTTAAAAACTACTATGACATTTATCCAGAAACATCTGGGGGAACTAAATACGAAAAATCAATATACACCAGTAAGGGATCATGGAGAAATAACATATTATTTGTTGCTGATGACGAAGATCGAAATATACACATGAGGCAGGCAAGAGAAATTGCTGATCGTGTTGACACAATAGTTTCGAACCTTAACCAGAAAAAAGTTTTCCTCGATGCTTTTGAACAGATAAACACTAGTAATGGTGTTAGGTCTCCTGGAGCCAACCAAAAGTTAATGGAGTTGCTGGATGAAGGTGTTTTAATTGTAAACTTTAATGGACATGGAGGGGAACTTGGTTGGATGGATGAAAGGATATATGTGATTGAAGACATAAAAGAGATGAGTAACAAAACTAAACTTCCTCTTTTCATGACTGCGACTTGTGAATTCAGTCGATTTGATGCTCCTGAACATTTAAGTGCTGGTGAATTACTCGTTTTAAAACCAGATGGTGGTGCAATAGCTCTATTTACCACGGTACGTTTAGTATTCTCGGCACCAAACTTCCGATTGAATGAAACGTTTTATAAAGTATTACAACAATCCATCAAGGACAACAAGTTAGCCTTAGGCGATCTTTTTAAGACAACTAAGGTTGTTAACGACGGAGGTAATAACGATAGGAACTTCACGTTATTAGGCGATCCTGCGATGAGACTTTCTTTGCCTGTTTTTAAAACAGTTTTAGACAGTGTAAAACTTGGTGAGCTTTCAACGGACACAATTAAATCCTTGTCATCCCCTACTATTTTCGGTTCAGTTCTTAACGAGAGTCACGAAGTAGCGGAAGATTATAATGGTTGGGTTGAGATTCAATTATTTGATAAAGAGAAATACATAATAACCATTGGAACTGATCCTGTAGGAAAGTTTGACTATGATGCTAAAGAAGATCTTCTTTTCAAGGGAAAGGCCAAAGTAATTAATGGTAAATTCCAAACTGAAATTTACGTACCAAAAGATGCTCGTCAGGATTTTGATTATTCTAGGTTCAGTTTTTATGCACTTGATGAAACAAAAGGTGACGCCGCAGGAAATAACGAAAAAGTTATTCTTGGTGGAACTGATGAAAATGCGAGCATTGATGAGAAAGGTCCTGCGATAGAATTATTCTTAGATGACACCACATTCGTTTTTGGGGACAACGTTACTTCTTCCCCTATTTTTATTGCTCAGCTATTTGATTCTAGTGGAATCAATATAATGCCAAACAATCTTGGTAAAGATGTTACGCTAGTTATCGATGAAAGAAATGATCTAAGCTTCAACCTGAATAAATACTACAGCCCCTCAGAATCTACTTATAGAAAGGGCGAAGTAATCTTCCCTATCGATCAACTATCCGAAGGAAGACACTCTTTGAAGTTTAAAGCTTTTGACAATCAAAATAATTCATCAAAGGCATATACAGAGTTTATTATTGAAAACAATCCTGAGTTAGCCTTAAAACACGTGTTAAACTACCCTAACCCTTTCACAACAAATACCGGGTTTTATTTCGAGCATAATCAGACCAATAATGAATTAGAGGTATTAATCCAGATTTACACTATCTCAGGTAAAATAATAAAAACATTAAACGGAACATTCAATACCAACAACCAGAGAGTTGGACCTGTTAATTGGGATGGTTTAGATGAATACGGAGATAAAATAGGACGAGGTGTATACGTTTATAAAGTGACAGTTCAAACAAGTGGCGGTGACTCGGAAGAAGCTGTTTCTAAACTAGTTTTATTAAGATAAATTAAAGCTTCAAGGCATAAACTTTAAAACTACCATCGGAATACCCTAATGTGGGAAACGGAAATTTGAAGAATGAAACTCCTCTCAGAAAGGAATTTAAAAAGTGACTTTTGGTTTTAATATTCTGAAGGTTTAAATCTAGCGACAAAAAGAACTCTCTCGACCTTTTAAATCTTGGCAATTCAACTCCTTCTTCATTAAATTCTGGATTACTTGAACCTCCCAGCATACCATCTCCTCCATAACCAACAGAGATAGCCAACCACTTTGGAAGCTTAGTATTTCCTAACCCAACATCAGTTAAAGAAAAAGACAACCAATAAGTTTGTCCGTTGTAGTCTTTGAGCCACCTATTCCAATTATTATCTCCTAAAAGTGAGGAGCGGTATTGAGCATAATCGGAATGCCAATAACTAAATTTCGGAACTATAATTTGTTTTTCGAAAAACAATTGCTGACCAATAAAGCCCAATGCCCCTACTCCATTTGCAATCAAATCTCCAGTTGAGGCACCCCATTGAGGAGAAAACCCATCCATAATTTCAGTAAGTAATAAAAATGAAAAACCATAACTACCCCCAATCCAAATAGCTTTCTTCTCGCTTAGCCCAGTCCACTTGAGTCCATTACAACCATAATAACCGCCATAATAAGCGGATAAAGAGTGCCCAATTTTATCTACTTGTAACCAGTCGCTATTATCATTAAAAAAATGAAAAGGCACTTTTGAATAACCACCATACCATTGTTTACTAAGAATTGTAAAAACTGTAACCGTTCCAACAGTTGCTGTTGAGCTTAACGCCCAAATCTTAGCCGTATTCAATGAATCGGACTCTTTAAACAAGGTGTCAAACTTAGCTTCAGTATAATTGAAGCTAAAAAAAAGTCCGATTAAAATAATCGGACCATTAATTTTTATTTTCCTAAAGAAAGTCAATTAGTTTAACAATTGCTTGTGAGCTTCTTTTAATATTTTAATCGCTTCCTCACTTGAAGTAGACTCACAGTATGTTCTTAATACTGGTTCAGTTCCCGAAGGACGAATCATCATCCATTCATCATCATTAAAGAAAAACTTAAACCCATCCGTATCATCAACTCTTTCTACTGGTCTACCCGCTAAGTTTTTAATCGCACCTGAAGCACAATCGGCCATTACAGCTTGCTTTTGTTCTTCAGTAAGGTGTAAATCTATTCTTTCGAAAGCAAACGGACCTACAATATCGTAAACCTCATCAATTAACTCCTCTAAAGTTTTACCGCTCTTCGCCATGTACTCCCAGATAGTTAAACCGATCCAAACACCATCTCTTTCTGGAATATGTCCTTGGATTGCCATACCTCCCGACTCCTCTCCTCCTAAAAGGAAAGAACCGTTTAGTAAGTATTCACAAACATATTTGAAACCAATCTTAGTAGTAATCTGCTCTAAACCGTAATGCTTACATAGCTTTCCAACTTTTTCAGAACAGCTGAAAGCAGTGATTACCTCTCCAGTATAATTCTTCTCTTCTTTAAGGTACTTAATCAAAAGAAGGATAATATGGTGCGCATCAACAAAGTTACCAGCTGAATCAAACAAACCGATTCTATCAGCATCTCCATCAGTCGCCACTGCACAATCAATATTCCCGCTCAATTTAATCACCTCTGACATCTCCCCAAGATTTCTCAAAATTGGCTCCGGAGCAACACCTTCAAATCCAGGATTGTCATCTGTGTGCATGAAAGTAAGATCAGGTAATAACTTTCTCATCACATCCTTACCAGCACCATACATAGCATCATAAGCAAAACTCATATCTGAGTTTCTAATAGCCTCTAGATCGAAGCTAGCCTCAGCATGTTTGATGTACATACCTTCTAAATCGATGTATTCAACCATTCCGTTTTCAACAAAAGGTTGGATAGATGAATTAACATCAAAATCAGATTGATCAGGAATAATATTTTCAATTTCGTCAACATCAGCTGTTAACATTGGACCACCATAACCTCCTTTCAACTTGAATCCGTTATACTCTGGTGGATTATGTGATGCTGTAATAACAACACCAATAGACGTTTTCTTTTTAACAACTCCTAGAGAAACCATTGGAGTTGATGCAAACTCTGAAGATAATAAAACTTTAACTCCGTTTGAAGCTAATACTTTTGCTGAAGTTTCAGCAAACATCTTTCCTCCAAAACGACAATCGTAACCAATAACTACAGATGGTGACTCAAACTTCTCATTTAACCATTTAGCTGTCGCAACACTAACTCTTGCAACATTTTCTACAGTATATTCCTTTGCTATAATCGCCCTCCAACCGTCGGTTCCGAATTTAATTTTCGTCATTCTTCAAAATTTTACGCTAAACTAACAGTTTTAGAGAAAACTGGAAAATTAAATAAAGGTTAAGAATGTATTTATCTGATGATTGCTACCCTTCCAACTCTAGACTTCTCTTCTGTTCTTTCGTTAGAATTCATATATGAGTATGTCAATTTATATACGTACACGTCCTGTTGAACAGGGAAACCATTGTAAGTTCCATCCCAGAAGTCACCAACGCTATTACCTGTCCAAATTAGTTCACCCCATCTATTAAATACAAGAAGCTCAACAGACTCAACTCCTCTTCCTTGAATCCTGAAAACTTCATTGTTTCCATCTTGATCCGGCGTAAATGAATTAGGTAACCAAATTTGAGCAGGACAATCGTTCTTGATAAACACATTATCAGTAATCTGACAACCATATTCATTAGTAATTCTAACCATATACTGATCCCTCTGAGTTACTGTAATAGAAGGAGTAGTTTCTTGCGCTAAAGTATTCCATAAATACTCGTCAGTACCTCCTCTACCCGCAGTTAAAACAAAACCATCAGGATAATCCTCAAAACAAATAATTGTATCGTTCATTAATCTACTAATAGGATTTTCATTTACAGTAACAACTATTTCATCATCACCTTGACAATCACCATTTGAAACAGTTAATCTGTAAACTCCACTAACTGATGCTTGAACTTGTGTTACATTAACCTTTTCTACTGCCCCAGACCATTCGTAAGTATAATCCTGATTAGTTACATTGCTGATAATATCAATCACCTGTCCCTCACAAATATTAGAATCTGGCCCAAGATCAACTACTGGTACTTCATTAAAAGTTAATTCAACTTCATCAGTTGCGGTACAACCTGTAAGTATTACCTCAACCTCTACAGTATATGTACCTGTTGTCACTGCGTCGATTGCAGATGTAGTTGCTACACTTTCCCCACTCCATTGGAATGTATGCGTTGCTTCATCTAAACCTGTATTAAGTGGAATAATTTCTCCCTCACAAACAGGACCTGCAGCAGCTAAATTTACAACTGGATTAGTATTAACTGTTAAGTCAGCCGTTGCCGTGTTAACGCATCCATTAGCATCGGTAACTGTTACCTCATAAGTTCCAGCATCGCTAACATCTATTGTTCTTCCTGACCCAACGTAAGCACCAGATCCTGAATTAGTCCAATCACTACTTACAAAATCATCATCTAAATGATCAAGAGTTGCCACATCACCCTCACAAATTTCTTGAGCAGTTGGCGCTGGATTTGGTAAAACATTAATTGTTAAAGTAGCATTTGCATCACCGTCACAACCTTCATCACTCACAATATCAACTGAAATTGGTCCTCCATCAGCCAACGTAGCTCCTGTTAAAGTAAAGTCGTTACCAGTTGAACCATCCTGCCAAGCAAATGTGTAACCAGCA
>JAYPYW010000066.1:0-9016 GCA_038154685.1 Flavobacteriales bacterium
GTTATCGAGTGGGCCCAAAAGGAGAAAAGAGATCTGGTTTTCGATATTGTTAATGAAACAGGTGAAGGACGAAATAAAGTTTTCGAAGCCTGTATTAAGTTGGATGGAGAAGAGATTACTCGAGGAAAAGAAAAATCAAAAAAGAAAGCTGAACAGAAAGCTGCTGAAAGATTCTGCAAGCAATACAATGTGCTAAATGAGTAAGTTAGTTTTAGAAGTAGAATATGATTTTGATTTCGCCCTTTTTGGTGTTTCAAGTCATGTTGCTAACTATCGTTTGGCTTGGGGAATGAATCAATTGTTCGAAATCGATTTGGAGAGAGTGGAAGATATTGATTTATCTTTCGGAGAACAAAAGCATGGCAATTTCGGGCTTTATAGATTTGACGACGAAGAAAGTTATACTACTTTTCATCTAATTTCCAACAGATGCAGTGCTGGTTATCTTATTCCGGAACTAAAACAAATCGATTATTTTGTTCAGTACTGGGGCCCTATGTCCGATGAAGAGTTGTCTGATTTCAAGGATGAACTTAGGAAAATCCCTTCTGTGCTTACTGCAATTTCTGTTGATCCGCTCGAATTAAAGAGTAGAAATAATTTACTTTTTTAAATCTGTAAATTTCCAATTAATTAACCCTGAATTTATCCACGGTTAACGTTGAAAACCCCTTGATTTTAAAGGGTGTTATTTGAAACGAAATGTGTATATTTGAGGCTTGTTTTTTAGATAGACTAGTAAACCAAAACTATATGGACTTAAAGAGAACCAAAATTGTAGCGACATTAGGACCTGCATCGTCATCTGTTGAAGTGATTAAAGAGATGTACGAAAAGGGCCTAAATGTTTGTCGTTTAAACTTTTCTCACGGAGACCACAGTATTCACGAAGAAAATATTAAGCGCGTTAAACAAGTTAACGATGAGCTTAATGCCAACATCGCGATTTTAGCCGATTTACAAGGGCCGAAATTAAGGGTTGGTGTGATGGAGAATGAAGGGTGTGAAATCAAAAACGGAGATAAAATCACTTTTACAAACGAAGAATGTGTTGGTACATCTGAAAAGGTGTATATGACTTACGAAAACTTTGCAAAGGATGTAAATCCAGGTGAATTAATCTTAATTGATGATGGTAAGTTGGCTGTTAGAGTAGAAAGTTCTAATGGAGTGAACGAAGTTGTTGCTGTTGTTGAGCATGGTGGTGTTTTAAAAAGTAAAAAAGGGGTTAACCTTCCAAATACTAAAATTTCGCTTCCATCTTTAACAGAAAAGGATAGAAAAGATTTAGATTATATTTTAACGCAAGATATCGAATGGATAGCACTTTCTTTTGTAAGATCTGCAAAGGATATTATTGAGTTAAGAGAAATCATTAAAGCGGCTGGGAAAAATCTTAAAATTATTGCTAAGATTGAAAAGCCAGAAGCGATTGATGATATCGACGGTATTGTAAATGAAACGGATGCGATCATGGTTGCTAGAGGTGACTTAGGAATCGAAGTTCCTTATCAAGATGTTCCGTTGTTACAAAAGATGATGGTTAAGAAGTGTTTAAAAGCTTCAAAACCAATTATCGTTGCAACTCAAATGATGGAAAGTATGATTGATGGAATCACACCATCAAGAGCTGAAGTAAACGATGTTGCAAATGCTGTTATGGATGGCGCTGATGCTGTAATGCTTTCAGGAGAAACATCTGTTGGAAAACACCCAGGTTTAGTTATCGAAACAATGTCTAACATTGTTAAAAAGGTTGAAGAATATGATGATATTTACAACCACGATTACTTACCAATTTACAGAGAGGAGAGATTTATTTCTGATAACATCTGTACAAGTGCTGTTAACTTAGCAAAAAGCGTTAATGCAAAAGCAATCATTACGATGACTGTTTCTGGATATACTGCTTGTAAGATTTCTTCACAGCGTCCAAGAGCTTTTACATATGTTTACACTAGCAATAAAGCTATCTTAAACATGTTAAACTTAATTTGGGGTGTTCAGGCTTATTATTACGATGATTCTTCATCAACAGATAAAAACATTGATGACATTAAAGATTCTTTAAAAGCAAAAGGTGTTATTAAGGATGGAGATTACTTCATCAACATTGCATCAATGCCAATTAAGGCAAAAGGAAAAACTAATACGTTAAAATTAAGTCAGGCTTAATTTTATCAATATTATTTCTAAAGGGAGTTAGCAGCAGTTAATTCCCTTTTTTATTTTTACAAAAAGCAAAATTCACTCCCAGGAGAAATTTAATTCATATGGCTATTAACGTTAATTTACTAAAAGATATTTGTGAGGTTGCAGGGGCACCTGGTTTTGAAAACCGTGTTAGATCTCTTGTTTTAAAGGAGATTGATGGTTTGGTAGATGAAGTTTCGATAGACAATATGGGTAATGTTGTAGCTATAAAAAAGGGTAAGAGTCCTAAAAAAGTTATGGCAGCAGCTCATATGGATGAAATAGGGTTTGTTGTTACGCATATCACGGATGAGGGATTTTTAAAGTTTCATACGTTAGGAGGTTTTGATCCAAAAACATTAACAGCGCAGAGGGTTATTGTTCACGGTAAAAATGATGTTATAGGTGTAATGGGAGCAAAACCGATTCATGTTATGTCTCCTGATGAAAGAAATAAAGCACCTAAGATTTCTGATTACTTCATCGATTTAGGGATGAATAAGGAAGAGGTTGAAAAAAATATTTCAGTTGGTGATCCTGTTACAAGGGAGCGTGGATTGATTGAGATGGGAGACTGTGTAAACTGCAAGTCTTTAGATAACAGAGTTGCAGTTTTTATTTTAATTGAAGCGTTGAAACAATTAAAAGGAAAAGAGATTCCATTCGATTTTTATGCTGTTTTCACAGTGCAAGAAGAGGTAGGGATTAGAGGAGCGCAAGTTGCTACATTAGCTATAAATCCTGACTTTGGAATTTGTATTGATACAACAATCGCTTTTGACACTCCAGGGGCTTCAGACTATGAGAAAATCACTTCTTTGGGTGAAGGAACTGGAATAAAAATTATGGACTCCAGAACCATTTGTGATCAAAGAATGGTTAGGTTCATGAAGCAAACGGCCGATTCAAATAACATTAAATGGCAACCAGAAATTTTAACTGGAGGAGGGACTGATACAATGGGGTTACAACAGTTTTCTGCTGGAGGAAGTATTGCAGGGGCAATATCTATCCCAACACGTCATATTCACCAAGTAATTGAAATGTGTCACAAAAAAGATATTGAAAACTCAATTGATTTATTGGTAGCTTCTGTGGAAGGTTTAGATGATTTTGATTGGAGTCATTAATTTCAGGATTCAGAGCTCTGGCATTAATTCACGCTTATGCTTCAGCTCAAACTTCATTAATATCCCCTATCATCAATCCAAGCATTAACCATTCGGTTAAAGTTGATTTTGTAATTGATGTTTCTTCTTAACTCGTAGATGTTATCTGAATAGTTCGAGTAAATTTTTCTAAACTCAAACTGCTCGCTTAATAGGTTGTTTTCCTCTCCGTAAATCCATATTTCGGAATTATCATACCTATATACAATTCGAGGAGGGCCGAAAATAATATATACCATTCCTCGATCTGTACTCCAGCCAGGTTGGTTTGATGTAAAAAGTTGATTGGCAATAGATGCCTCGGCATAGTATTCTTTGATTAAATTACGCGCTCGCTCTCTATTTCCAGATAACTTAAGCCATGTGTTTTCGAATGCTTTCTTTTGGTTGTTTTCTCTTAAGATTTCACCGTAAGTAGATTTATCAACTAGGTAGCCTAAGGCTCCATTTGCCTCTTTCAGTGAGGATAATTTAGGGAATGATTCATTGACGGTAAAAACAGAAAACCCTTCTTTCGAAATGGTATCTGTAATAAAATGATAATAGTGATTTTTAACTGGAGGGAAGGTGTGTTTTTTATTAATAGTTATTGTATAAGATGTGTCTGGATAGGCTCCAAACTTATAGCTGTAATTAACTTCATGTGGCTTGGCGGCAGAAGTAGTTTTGTTTTCTAAGATCATTACCTTTAAAAACGCCTTTTCTTTACTGATAAGTTCAATTGAGAATGAATCTTTTTGGAACTGACTGTTATTAGGTTCTTTTGTAAGACTAGAGATTCGATAATTAGATCTTGAAAATTCGGATTTCTTCCTGTGTGTGAAAATTTGAGAAGTTTGGAAGTTTCTATTTTCATCGGTTAAAGAAACTTTAACCACATAATTTTTCCCAACGGGCGCATACATTTTAATTGAATGAACTTTGTAGTTCTTAAATGGTTGTTCGGTTTGCTTTAAGGAATAATGAATAGTAGCTGTGTCGAGTGGATTTTTCTCATTATATCCTTCAAAAACTTTATATCCAATAGAATATCTAGCGATATGATTATTTGTATTTGTTTTTGTAAAGAGAAAATCGTTTGGGTTAATTTTTACAATAACTTGGGAAATAGAGTCGTTTAAGCTTTCGAATGAAGCATCAAGTGTGTATTCTAAACCACTAATTTCGTAATTATCAGCAAGGTCAAATTCATTTAACCTCTTCGCTCCGCTGCACGAAAAGAGTATTACGGAACCTAAAACTAACAGACTAATCTTCCAAATACTTTTCATCAATTTGCTTTGTAGTTTTAGCCCCTAGGGTTCTAATTTTTTCAATTCTTCCAATGATGTCTCCTCTACCTCCAGAAAGTTTCTTTTTGGTGTCAGAAAACTCTCTAGCTGTTTTATCGAGCGTCTTTTCAATTTTCTCCAAGTCGGCCAAGAAACCAACAAACTTATCGTAAAGCTTTCCGCTTTCTTCAGCTATTTTTAATACGTTCTTGTTTTGTTTTTCCTGTTTCCATAACGAAGCAACAGTTTTTAAAGTAGCTAACATGGTACTTGGACTCACAATTACTATGTTTTTATTCCAAGCGAAATTAAACAAGTCTATATCTTCTTTAACAGCAACTCCAAATGAAGCTTCTATTGGAACAAATAGTAATATGAAATCAGGGGTAGATAATCCTTCTGCTGTTTGGTATTTCTTTTCACTTAATTGCTTAATGTGAGTTTTAACCGATAATAAATGTGCTTTTAAATTTTGCTCCCTTTCTTCTTCAGTTGTTGCATTTACGTATTGTTCATAGGCAACTAAAGAAACCTTTGAGTCGATAATAATGTGTTTTTCATCAGGAAGGTAAACAATGGCATCCGGTTGAATTCTATCATCATCAACATTAGTTAAACTAACTTGAGTTTTGTATTCAGATCCCTTCTCTAGCCCTGAGCTTTCTAATACTCTCTCTAGAATTAACTCTCCCCAATTACCTTGGAATTTATTATCTCCTTTTAAGGCGTTAGTAAGATTGGTAGCTTCTTCAGATATTTTTTGATTTAAATTTTTTAAATCTTCTAATTGGGCTTTGAAAGTTGAAGCTCGCTCAATGTTATCCTTCATTTGGTCTTGCACAGCCTTTTCAAAGGATTCCAATTGGTTTTTAAAAGGTTTAAGTAGGTTTTGATTGTGCTCTGAAAAATCTTTTGATTGTTCTTTAACAATTTCGTTGGCAATGTTTTTAAACTCTGTTTTTAGTTGTTTTTGTAGATCTGCAGCTTCAGTTTTAAACTCATCAAATCTTAATTTTAAAGCATCTAATTCTGAGGATTTTTTTGCAGATTCAATTTCAGCAAACTTTAACTCATCAAGAGATTTAGAGATTACTGCTTCCTTTTGGCTTATGGTTTCTTTTAAATCTTGAATCGATTTGTTTAGCTGATTAATTATGGCCTCTTTCTCAGAAGTTTGTGATTGAATGCTTGAGATTAATTTGTTCGATTTTGATTTTTCGATAAAAAAACCAATCACTCCTCCAGCCACTAATCCGATTATTAATAAAGCAATCTCCATTTTTTAAAGATAAGAAAATAGAGAATCGGTTAAACATCTAAAATAAGGACGTGCAAACCTTTTTCAGCTAATTTGAATAACTCTATAACTTCGTGATTTGTCATTCTAATACATCCATGAGAAGAGGGTTTGCCGATAAGTCCTTCTTCAGGTGTTCCATGGATATAAATTCTTCTTAAGTAAGAGTCTACATTTCCGCCAAGATTTTTTCCAGGCTCCAAACCTTTTAGCCACATTAATCGCGTAGTAACAAAATCGCCATCTATTGGCACTGGATAATGCTCTAGATCGGCTTCTTCTCCAGTGTAAACTCCTGCTTTTATTATTCCTCTTGCAGGAACTCCGCTTCCAATTTTGGTTTCGATTACATGAAGCCCAAGAGGTGTTTTTTTACTATTACTCCTTCCTCCTAATCCAAACTTACTTGTACTAACAGGATATGAAGTTACCATATGGCCGTGTCTGATAAGGTAAATTCTTTGTTGTTTAATGGATACAAACAAAAGTTCTTTAACCTCCCTTTCAGGGTAAAAGTCGTTACAATATTCTTGGGTGAAAAAAATTATATCTTGCTCAGTAGGTTGTTTGACGGGAGCTAAGGCCAGACCACTGAAAATTATTAAAGCAACAAATGTTTTTTTAAACCACACAATGCGTTTTACTCCCAAGTACCATTCCATGTTTCAGAACAGGTTTATAAATCCAAAGTGAATTTTTGCGCTACTAAATTCTATTGGGCTTCCGGTAAATCGACCAAGGGCATAGCTTATAGAGAATATCCCTGGTTTTGTTTGGAAGTTTATTCCAGCTCCAAATGCCATCGGATGTTCAATTTCGGATTCAAGTAAAGTGAGTTTTTGAAGTATTGATTGATCAAAGAATAGGTTTAAATGAGAGTTCTCCTCAAAAAGAAGTCGGATTTCAGTAGTAAAAATGGAATAATTATTAGCGAATACCGATTGCTGATCAAATCCCCTTAGTAAACTAAAACCTCCTAGGCGGAATAAGTCGTTATCCAATAAATAGTCGTTTAGCTTAAAGCCTGATATATTAGCTAGCCGCAGAGAAATTGTTTTCCAGATAGGTATAAAACTCTCGAATGATAGATCTCCTTCATACATCATTGAGGTTTCAGGAACAAATAAACTGGTAGCGATATCCTCGGATTCTGATAGAGGAATAACGATTTTTTCATCTCTTTTTGTTCCTGTAATTTTTTTTATTCCGGCTTTGCTTTCCAGTTTCAAAGCAATCCCTTTTCTAGGGTTGTATTTATAATCTAATAAATCTAATGAAAACCTTAATCCATATGCGTTTTTTGATCCTGAATTAGAAGTGATATTACTTGAGTTTAAGCTTTCGGTTGAAAGCTTTCTTGTTCCTTCGTTTTCCCAAAAAGCAGTAAATGATTGTTTAGCGGAGATATCATATTTAATCCCGAGTCTATTTTTAAAATTAATAAAGCTGGTGTCTTGCTTTAATAAATCTAAAGTGTGCGTTAAACCAATAAAAGAAGTTAAAATAAACGGAATTTCTTCTTCGGTATTTAATTGCTGAGTTTCAGCTTGAATTCTTCTCCAATTAAGTTTGATTTTTTCTCCGTAGCCAAAAGAATTCCCAAGTGTCATTTTTAAGTCTCCTGTAACAACCAATTGAGACTCGTCGTTTGTTAATGCACTTGTTGAATTGGGTAAAACACCTATAACACCATTTATGAAATTGGCAGATTTTGATTTGAGATAAAGGGTCACAATCGCAGTTTCTTTTGTGAATTTCACAGTAGGAGTTTGCGTTGCAGTAACAAAAGGAAGTTCTTTTAATTGTTTATTTATTTCTTGGAAAGTCTTTTCGTTGTATGGTTTTCCTTTATGAATCCCGAGGTAATTTGCCAAATAATATTTTTGAAGTTTTACATCTCCAACTATGTTTAAAGTATCCCAAGCGATTTTTCTATCTACATGGACGTTAATTCGGGCAGAAAGATTGGATCCCATCAAGCTTAAGCTGTCAAGATAAACCTTGGTAAAAGGGTATCCGTTTTCTTGGAAATAATTCGTTGTTTGCCTTAATCGTTCTCCTAAATCAAGCGGAGAAACAATTTTGTTTTTCCATTTACCTTGTATGAACTTTGGGACTTTTGGCCCTCTTTCATTAAGCTCAACTGTACTCCAGGTATATCTTTTTCCATAATTTATATATCCTGTGAATTTTGAGCTGTCCTTATTGGCTAAAATACTATCCAATGAAAAAGCTAAAAAGCCATTGCTGTAGGCTTGATTTTGGAGAAAAAAAATGGATTTATCTAGGTCTTTCCACGATTGATAGATTGTGTCTGTTTGAAATTCATCAGATTTAGGGATATTTCCTTTCCAATCAATTTTAATTTGAGTCTGTCCAATGGTAGAAACAAAACATAGCAGTATGGAGAGAATTAATTTCATTTATAGTTTCCAATCAACGGGATTAATGCCTTTTGATTGTAAAAAGTCATTGGTTTTTGAAAATGGTTTACTTCCGAAAAATCCTCTGTGAGCGGCAAAAGGAGATGGGTGTGGAGAGGATATAACAAAATGTTTACGATCGTCAATTACTGATCCTTTATCTTGAGCATATTTTCCCCATAGGATAAAAACAACATTTTCTTTTTCTTCTGAAAGTAGAGAAATTACTTTATCAGTAAACTGTTCCCACCCTTTTTTTTGATGACTTCCCGGCGTTTGCGCCCTTACAGTTAATGTTGCGTTTAGTAATAAAACTCCTTGTTTACACCAATTAGTTAAATCTCCATGTTCTTGTTGAGATATATTCAAATCACTGAATAATTCCTTGAAGATATTTTTAAGTGAAGGCGGTTGTTTTACACCCTTTTTAACCGAAAAGCTCAATCCATGAGCTTGATCGGGCCCGTGATATGGGTCCTGTCCCAAAACAACAACCTTAACATTTTCGAATGGTGTTAAGTTGAACGCTTCAAATATAGCCTCAGAGTCCGGGTAAATATCAAATTCAGATCTTTCCTTTGTCAGAAAATCGGTTAATTCTTTAAAATAATCAGAATTAAACTCGTTTTGTAATCTGTTTAACCAGCTAGGATGAATTTTAGG
>JAYPYW010000066.1:9026-17024 GCA_038154685.1 Flavobacteriales bacterium
GATTAACTTCCAACATTGATAAATTCAATTAATGAATAAAAACAAAAAACAAAGTTGAATTGAAAATTTACAAGTTTTTCAAGAGTTTTACTCACATTAAAAGTAAGAAGATGGATTGGATAAATTTGAATTCTGTTGAACAATTGAAGGAAATCAATGAAAAGTCGGAGGAGAAAACGCAAATTATTTTTAAACACAGTACCCGTTGTAGTGTGAGCACGTTTGCAAAGAGGATTCTTACCTCTGAATATAATGATGAGGTAAAATCTAAGGCTGATGTATATTATTTAGACTTGATTTCATTCAGAGAAGTAAGTAACCAAATAGCTGCAGAATATAATGTAATGCATGAGTCTCCACAGATTCTTGTAATAAATAAAGGAGTATGTACGTTTAATGCCTCACACTCTGATGTTTCTTTCCAAAAGGCTTTAGCCTAATATTAGCTTTAGGTAAATAAAAAGCTTATTTTGGTTTGATAATGAAATCTTATTTGATAGCCATATTATTAATGTTTTCATTCTTTTTGGGATACAGCCAAAAGGAAGATAAGCACGATCATACGATTGGTTATCACCATATTCTTTATTCGGGTGTTCAGATAAATACCCACGGATGGGGTTTAGGGGCCAGAAGAGGTTATCACAAAACGGTAAAAAGGAAACGACTTTATGAGGGAGAGTTTACGACTCTTAAGCATCCTCGTGAGGTAAGATTGCTTCCATCTGATGGTTCAGATGGATTTGTTTTTGGTAAGCTCAATAGTGCCTATAATTTAAGATTTGGCTTAGGAGAACATAACTTAATTGCTTTCAAACCCTTTGGAGAAGGGGTGGAATTAAAAACGATTTGGTCTTTAGGAATTACTTCAACTTTTTTAAAACCTGTTTATTACTACATGCTTTATGGTGATAATCAAACACCAACCTTAGAACGTTTCGATGAAGAAAGGCATGATGTGTTTAATATCATAAAAACAGGACCTTATTTTAAAGGCTTTTCTGAATTGACTGTTCAGCCAGGAATTTTCGGTAAATTTGCATTGAATTTTGAATACGCCGCTGATAGAGAACTAATAAGAAGTTTAGAAATTGGAGCTGTAGTAGATGGTTATTATAAAAATGTTGAAATTTTAGCTTTTACAGACAACTATCCAGTTTATGTAAGTCTTTATTTATGTCTACAGTACGGTACGAAATGGTACAGGTAATATAGCAGGGAATGAGTGAGCAAGTAGAAAAAGTACAAAAAGAAAAAGTGGAAAAGAAAAAGCCATTATATAAAAAACCAAAGTGGTTAAGAGTAAAATTACCAATAGGTGAAGGGTATAAAAAGGTTAGAAAGTTAGTTGATGACAATAACCTTCATACAATTTGTCAGAGTGGTAATTGTCCCAATATGGGAGAATGTTGGGGTGCAGGAACAGCTACCTTCATGATCCTTGGAAATACTTGTACTAGGAGTTGTGGGTTTTGCGCTGTTAAAACGGGGAAAGGTGAGGAGTTAGATGAGTGGGAACCAGTAAAAGTTGCTAAATCCATTAAAACAATGGAGGTAAAACATGCCGTTATTACTTCTGTTGATAGAGATGATCTTCCTGACGGAGGGGCTGATCACTGGGTGAAAACAGTTGAAGCTGTGAGAAGAATTAGTCCAGGAACAACAATGGAAACATTGGTTGGAGATTTTCAAGGTAAATGGGAAGATCTTCAAAGAATTATTGATGTAGCTCCAGAAGTTGTTTCTCATAATATTGAAACAGTTCGTAGACTATCTAAAGAAGTGCGCGTTCAAGCTAAATATGACAGAAGTTTAGAGCTTTTATTCCGTTTGAAAAAAGGAGGGATGAAAACCAAGTCTGGATTCATGGTTGGTTTAGGAGAAACAGATGAAGAAGTTTTTGAAACAATTGATGACCTTGCTTCGGTTAATGTTGATATAGTAACAATTGGACAATATCTTCAGCCAACTCCAAATCACCTAGAAATCTCTAATTTTATTACTCCAGAAAAGTTTGAGGAGTACAGGCAATATGCTTTAAATAAAGGGTTCCGACATGTTGAAAGTTCGCCTTTAGTAAGATCTTCGTATCACGCAGAAAAGCACATTAAATAGAAATACCTCTTGAAGAATAGCCTAATCATATTCGGATTATTTGCTCTTTTAGTTTTAAAAGTGAGTTTAACTTCAACTAAAGAGGTTGTTTCTGAATATCGAGAAAATGAAGAGGCTGCAGGGTTAAAACAATATTGGAACCAACGCATCGGGACTTTTGAATCAGTTGAAGATTATTTATCGAAAGTCAAAAAATCGAGAAAGCAAATCGCTAAAACTCCCAAAAGAAAAACTTTAGGTTTAGACTGGAAAGAGTTGGGGCCAGATAATATTGGTGGAAGAAACAGATCTATTCTAATCGATAGTAAAAACAATAACCTAATGTATGCTGGTGGGGTAGCTGGCGGATTATGGTTTAGCGTTGATGCCGGTTTGTCTTGGCAAAAAACAACACCAGGGGATAATGCGGAGGTGTTAACCGTTACTTGCATAACTCAAGATGCAGAGGGATATGTTTATTACGGTACGGGAGAAAGTATTTTATACCAAGAACCAAGTAGGTTTGTACCGTTTGCAGCAGGTTTTGGTTATAGAGGTCAAGGGATCTTTAGATCAATTGAACCGCATGGGACTGAATTTAAGCAATTAACAAATTCTTGGGTTGGTTTTGAAAATATAACACTTGCTGTAAATAGCATTGCTTCAGAAGGAACAGCCATTTATGCTGGGGCTTATAATGGATTAGTGAAAAGTACTGATAGAGGAGAGAATTGGGAGGTTGTAAGTTCGTTAACTGATGGAACTCCGATTACAGGAACTGTTTCGGATGTTAAAGTTTTATCGTCTGGTAAGGTTATTCTGGCAATGGGAATAGATTATTACTCATCTTCCAACGGAGAAATAAATTCGTTTACAAAAATTTCAGGTGTAGGAGAGGTTTTAACTCCCGCTCAGGGTAGGTCTGTTATTGCTGTGGCTCCTTCAGATGAAAACGTTATTTATATTTCCAGAGCTGATGATGATGAACAATTTGATGGGTTGTTTAGATCAAAAGATGCTGGGGTTACTTGGGAGAAGCTTTTTTCTGGAGGTAGTTCAATTTTTAAACCCTTTAATGGTCAAGGAGACTTTAATCAATGTTTAGCTGTTTTTCCAAATAATCCCAACAAGATTTTACTAGGAGGTTTAGATCTTTATGAGTGGGAAGAAGGAGAGAATTGGGTGAAGAAATCTAAATGGAACGCAGGTTGGGGAGATAAAAATTATATCCATGCTGATCATCATTCAATAGTTTTTCACCCAAGTAAATCAAACCAATACTACATTGGAACTGATGGGGGAATTTTCTTTACCAACGATAACGGTAGTGTTTATCAGAGATTGAACAGAGGTTTTAATATCACCCAGTTTTATGGTTTAGCTTTTGGAGGAGACGGAGTTGTTTTGGGGGGTACTCAAGATAATTCTAATATATATATCGATTATTCAGGGACTACCGAACAGAGTGGGGATTTACATAGTTCTGGAGATGGTGGTCATGCTGCTATTTCTCATTTGCTTCCTGATGTATTCTTTATCGAAAGTCAGTATGGTAATATCAAAAGAGATAATAGTCGATCTGATGGTTATACGGAATGCTTTTCTCACCCTGATTCATGGTTAACGCTTGGGATTGTAGATTATAATTATGCATGGAGTGAATTTGTTACACCAATTACACTTTGGGAATCTGCAGGTGATACTTTAGTTCCGGACAGTGTGAAGTTTTTTGCGGATCGAGATTATGTGAAGGACGAACAAGTGCTTTTTTCTTCCAACATTTCCGGTTTAAATTTTTATGATTCGATACCTAATGATTTAGAGGAAGATGATTCTATCATGGTTAAAGTTCCAAAACAATCCATGTTGTTATATGGTACTCATGAGGCACTTTATATGTCTAGAAACGCGATTGATTTTTCCACTAACGTTGAATGGATCAAGTTATCTACTGAAGGTTGCCAAATAGCCTCATTGCCCCTGGGGATTACAGCTATTGCTGCCTCTAAAGATGGCGACCATGTTTTTTATGGAACAAATAGAGGTAAATTGTATCGGGTAAGTAATGTTTCAAAGGTGTTAAGCGATGATGATGTTTCTAATGCAACTGTTTCGTTAATCGGAGAGTTTTATCAAACAGATTTAGGTTTACCCACAGTTATAACCGATATCGCTGTTGATCCTAATGACTCAGAGCATGTAATTGCGACAGTAGGTTACTATGATCAAACAACAAATATTTACAAAACAAACACAGGTATTAGTGCTTCCGACGCTAGTGGTTTTGCATCTATTGATGGAAACCTACCTCAAATCCCTGTTTATTCAGCAATGATTGAAGTGAACTCAGGGGCTTATATAATTGGAACTGAGTATGGATTGTTTTCTAGTAAAGATGGAGGTGTAAATTGGACGCAAGAAGTTAGTGGTCCGCCTCAAGGGCCAGTTACTATGATTCGTCAGGAAACTTTTGAATGGGTCCCTAATTACGGTCAAATTTACGTAGCAACTCATGGAAGAGGGATATTTACCTCAGACCATTATGTAACTTCAGTTTCAGAAACTCCTAAAACAATTAACAGATTAAATGTTGAGGTGTACCCTAATCCAGCCATTAATACGATTCAGTTTAATATTGAGAATTCAAACGATCAAGATTTGTTAATTCAAGTGATTGATTTAAAAGGTCAATTAGTTCAAACTGAAACAAAAAAAGACCAACAATTAAATATTGCTAGTCTTTCATCTGGTACTTATATTTTATCTATTCAAAAAGGAAGAGAAATCTACTCTTCAACTTTTATCAAGAAATAATTTATTTCAACATGTTTAATGCGATGTAGCTCATTAAGCCAATTGAGGTTCTTAATGATTCATGGTCTATATCAAAAGTATTGGTATGTAAACCAGAGTTAACACCTTCAGGTGTATTTGCTATACCTAATCTGTAAAAACAAGATGGCATTTCCTGAGAATAAAATGCAAAGTCTTCTGATGTCATTCTTAAATCAAGCGCATGGACTTTATCTTTTCCAAGGTAATCCTCAGCAGTTTCCCAAGCAACTTGCGTAGTGTTATCATCATTTACCAAGTAAGGGAATCCATCATGAATATCAAAATCACAACTTCCACCCATTCCTTCGGCAATAGATTCTGCCATTTTTTTCATTTTAACTTTTGCTTCAGCTCGCCATTCCTCGTTAAATGTTCGGAAAGTTCCTTTCAATTTAACTTCATCAGGAATAATATTGGTTGCTCCTAAGCCTTCAATATGTCCAAAAGTTAAAACTGACGGAATGGTAGGAGTTGCGCTTCGTGAAACAATCGATTGTAATGCAACAATTATATTAGAGGTAATAACAATAGGGTCGATACATTTTTCAGGTAAAGCACCATGTCCACCAGCTCCTTTTACCGTAACGTGTAGTTCGTCGGCAGAAGCCATGTACATTCCTTTTCGGAACCCAACATTACCAGCTTCCATTTGAGGATATACATGTTGACCAATTATTAGCTCCGCATCTGGATTTTTTAAAGCACCCTCTTTTAACATCAAAGAAGCACCTCCAGGTACAATTTCTTCTCCTGGTTGGAAAACAATCTTAATAGTTCCTTCAAATTGATCTTTTAGTTCATTTAATATCTTACAAACTCCAAACATAGAGCTTGTATGAACATCGTGACCACAAGCGTGCATTACACCCTCGTTTTGAGATTTGTAATCAACATCATTCTTTTCAAGGATAGGTAAGGCATCAATATCTGCCCTTAAAGCAATCACTTTCTTATCCGGATTTTTTCCTTTAATGTGAGCAACAACGCCAGTTTCAACAAAACCTGCCTGAAATTCAATATTGTTTTCAGAAAGAAACTCCTGAATGTATTTGCTTGTTTTGTATTCTTTAAAAGATAACTCAGGGTTAGCATGAAGATGTTTTCTGTGTTTTACAACTTCATCAAAATGTTTGTCTGCTAATGCTTTTATCTGATCTTTCATGAATAATGATTATAAATGCTAAGATAAATCTTTCTGTATTTAAATTTGGTCAAACATCAATTCGAATTTTCTTATCTTCATCTAAGCCAACAGAAATTATGGAAGCGTACGTCAAATCAGATATTATAAACGGAGTAGGAGAGGTTGAGTTTTTTCATCCTAAGAGTAACTCATTGCCTTCAAATTTGCTTAATGAATTAGCTCAAACCATTAAAAGTTTGGGAGAGAATGATGAAGTAAAGTGTATCCTTTTAAAAAGTGGAGGTAAAAAAGCGTTTTGCGCTGGTGCTTCCTTTGATGAACTGTTGAGTATTAAAAACAAAGAGGAAGGTAAAGTCTTTTTTTCAGGTTTTGCAAATGTAATTGCAGCGATTAAGAACGTTCCTAAATTTGTTGTTACGCTTGTTCAAGGTAAAGTAGTTGGTGGTGGTGTTGGAGTTGTATGCGCTTCGGATTATGTAATTGCCAATGAAAATGCTAGTTGTAAACTAAGTGAACTTTCTATTGGTATCGGGCCTTTTGTTATTGGTCCTGCTGTTGAGCGAAAAATTGGCTTAGCACATTTTAATAATATGTCTTTAAATCCAACCAGTTGGAAATCGGCTAACTGGGCTTTAGATAAAGGAATGTACGCGGAACTAGTTGATGACGTTAAAGCTAGAGGAGCCGAAATAGTTGGTGAGTACGTTAAGTATTCTCCAGAGGCTATGTCTGAAATGAAAAATATGTTATGGAAAAATGCTGGCGATATTGAGCTGGAAATGATTGCTAGAACTGAACAGAGTGGGACACTAGTTTTATCTGATTTCACTACAGAAACTTTAAAAGCATTTAAATCTAAATAATGAATGTTTTGATTACGGGATGTTCCCGAGGTATAGGAAAAGCAATGTTAGATATATTGCTTTCTTTGGATGAGGTACATAAGGTTTTTGCCATTTCTTCTAATACGTCTCAATTACAATCAAATTCTAAATTAGTGCCAATTCAAGCCAATTTCATTTCGGATGATTGGTTGAAGGGAATTGAATCTGCGGTTAGAGATCAACCTATTTCTGTCCTTATTAATAATGCAGGTTACTTATATAACGGAGCTATCCAAGAAACATCATTTGCTGAAATAGATAAAATGTTAGCCATTAATTATAAGGCACCTTTACAATTAGTTCAATCATTACTTGATAATCTCAAGGAAGGAAAAGCACATATTATCAATATAGGTTCAATGGGAGGATATTCTGGAAGTGCTAAATTTCCTGGCTTGTCTGTTTATAGTTCAACTAAAGCAGCTGTCGCTAATTTGTCTGAATGTTGGGCCGAAGAATTAAAAGAATTTGGAGTGAAATCAAATTGCTTGGCATTAGGAGCGGTGAATACAGAAATGCTAAAAGAAGCATTTCCAGGCTACGAAGCACCAGTTTCTTCAGAATTAATGGCAGAACAAATCATCAACTTTGCATTTAATTGTTCTACTATTATGAATGGAAAGATTATTCCATTCTCTGTGTCAACACCATAATCAGTAATTTTCTTGAAACTTTTTTACTTTTTAAATCGTTATTTTCTAGCGGTTTAGCAAAATCACGCATTTTTTTATTCGAATTTATTTGTTGGTTAAAGATTTCTTAACGTATCTTTGCCCTCCCGTTTTTGGGAAGTAGTTCTAACACATTTTGAAACCAAAAAAGAAAAAAATATTTTTTTATTTTTCCATTGCGGTTTAAAAAATTAGATATATCTTTGTCGCCCCGTTTGAAGTAATGGACTGGAAAGTTACCGTGAAGAATACAAATGAGGACGTTCTAAAGATTAATGAAACGATTATACTTCAAGCCTAGCTTGATTGATATATAAAGTTCTTTGAAAGATTGAAGATAGAAGCAGCGTTTACTTTTAACTATTATAGT
>JAYPYW010000067.1:0-451 GCA_038154685.1 Flavobacteriales bacterium
CATGTTTTACCTACCTGTTGCCGTAAGAAGGATTAAAACACTAAAGGATGTAAACATTTCGGATAATCATATTAAGTACCTCCCTCCTATTTTCGAATACACTTTTTGGGAGAAGCTTGATCTTTCCTACAACTGTATCGATACCTTACCAAGTACTCTAGTTTTCATGAACACCCTTAAGGAACTAGATATTAGCTACACCCCTGCAATTGAGAATAAATTCACTTACTATAGTATAGAATTCTTAAAGAACCTTGAAACATTAAGAATATCGGGAGCTCAAAAATTACCTAATGAAATCTACAAACTCGATTTCCTGGAAGAATTGATCCTTACTAACGGAAAGTTTGAAGTTTTACCAGAAGAGTTTAAGCGATTAATCAGCTTAAAGAAATTAGACGTTAGGGGGTGTAAAAACTTAAAAACATCCGATTTAATTGAATTCTTAGAA
>JAYPYW010000067.1:461-17022 GCA_038154685.1 Flavobacteriales bacterium
ATACCAAACACTAAAAGAACTAAAAATTGGGCACCAAAACCTAACGACTGTTCCCTTCAATATTTCTAAACTAAAAAAGATTCACACGCTTAAAATTGATAATTCGTGTTTGGAAAAGCTGTCGAGTTCTTTTTCGCGATTTAGAGGTAAGTCAGTCGCTTTTAGGAATTGTAGCTTCTCAAACCCCTCAGATGTTTTCAACGAGATCGGAAAAAACAAAAAGATTAAAAAGCTCTACATCAAGAATTGTGTATTTGGTAGATCTAATTGGGAAATAAAAGGATCAGAAAAACTAGAAGAAATCTATATTAATAATTGCGGTTTAACCTACTTTCCTCTTCAACCAGAGAATTTCCCGAAATTGAAGATGCTTAATGTGGTGGGTAATAAAATTGCCAAAAATAAAATTACCTGGCAATCTCCTAAAACTGTAATTGGTGCAGACTATCAAACGATTTCTTATGCGGCTCATGAACTTAAGAAGTGGGACTATAAACAAAATCAAAAAACGATAAAAAGAACCATTTATACTGAAGTAGGCGACCTATTCGATCTTCCATCCGGGGCTAAAGTTGAAATAAAACCCGCTTGTTTTATAGGAACCGGAAATGTGGATGTAACGGGAGATGTCACCTTAGAATTTAAGGAAATTGTAAATGCACAAGATTTTGCACTCACAAAGTACCCAAGTTACCTTCCGGGTGGAGAGGTAGCAGATGTAAAGTATGCTGTGGAGGTCCGCGCCTTTCAGGAAGACAAAGAAGTTTATGTTAAATCGGATAAGCCTATTATTATTTACCCAAAGTTTAATAAGAATTATGCATTAGAGAAGTATTTCTACTTAAACTACAAATCGGAATGGCAGAATTTAAATCAGCAAACAAATGTATGCATCGATAATTCTGAAACGGAAATTACGCCCAACTGTTCAGATTATTCGGACATTCCAAAAATGATGCAAGACCTAAAGGTTTCGAAGGTATTTATCAGATTGCAACGCAGAAAGAAAAAGAATAAACTCAATTTTGAAATCACTCCTGAATATGGTTATCGAGAACAACTCTTCAATCCTTTTGGAGATAAAATCAAAGGGTATCCTGAATTAAAACATTACAAAGGAATTAAGTGGAGATACGTAGGCGATAGCATGGAGCAGGATTTAAAGAAGCTTTACTTTTTATCAGATGAGGCAAAGGCTGAGAAACTAAAAAAGTATAATTCGTTAAAAGCCTATGTTTTAGATATAAAAGACATAAGAGTATACCCAAATCCAAATGACGATAATTACTTGATCCAATTTATTCAAGGTAGAGACACCTTCTCCATAGAGGCACTGCCTTTCCTTACTGTTTACAAGGCGAAAAAAATCCAACGCTGGCATAAAGTTAAATACCGCCGATACAAAAAGGCCTTAGCTAAACGAAAAGACAAATGGCTAAAAATGGACACCACATTTATTAATAAATATGAAAACTATGAAGTTCATTTGGAAGCTTATAGAATAAACTCTTTACAAGCTTTATACTCTATAGCCAACAACCACAAAGAGTCCGAATCTGCTGAAATCTTAAAAATTTACAAACCCGGATTATACCAAATGGCCAGTCCTTTATTGATTAATAAAGGCGAGATAAAAAAACCCGTTTACTATATTCATGGGAAAAGATTTCATCCTAAAAGAGTGTTAGTCAGTAATCAATCCAAAGGATATAACTTTTGGGCAAATGCTAAAGAAATCCCAAAAGAAGCGGGAGGATATACAATTAGTACAGTTATTGATAATGTTCTGTATAAAGGCACTTGGGGAAAGGATAATAAAGTAACGTTTGAAAAAGTTGAAGTAAAATGAAAATAACACTATCAGTAATATTAGCCTTAGTTTTTTTTAATGTTCCAAACTCTGAGAGATTCAAAACAAACACCCTAGAAACCGCAAGCAATGAAAAAATTACGGTCAGATCATTAAATCATTCTCTACTAAATCAAACTGTCTTCGCCTTAATCAATCAAAAAAGAAAGAAGAAAGGCCTAGACAACCTCGAATATACTTCTTCGCTCAACGAAATCGCAATTAAATATCAGGATGAACTGGAGTTCAGAAGATTCAAAAACACCCCATCAATTGAACGAAAAATCAATAAGTCTTTATACCAAAGAACAAAAAAAGCAGGATTTGATGGAGGTTTGGTTTTACCTGTTGTAGGAGAGTTCAACGCCTTAAAATACGATGGAAAGCAAGAATTCTTTTTAGATAAAAACAACAAAGACTCAGAATTCAAGCTTTTCTATGGGAAGAAACCACGGAAATCAGAAAAAGACCCTGTAAGAGAAGAGATTGAAGCCTTGGATTATTTAAGTTTCGCCAAAAAAGTCCTCAAAAACTTAGAGTCAGATAACAAAAAACAACTCTATTCTAAGGTTTACAAATGGGGAGGTCTTCATTTGCAGTGGTATTACAAATCCCTTAATAAAAGAAAGATCCCTCAAATTAAAATGGTATTCCTATTAGGTGGTTATGCTACAGCGGGGATGAGATTGGAATAGGCTTTCAATCCCCTCAGTCCTGCGGACAGTTCCCCTTCCACAAGAACTAATTATAAACTCAATAAATTTCTTCGAACTCCGAACTTCGAACTTAAAATCTATAACGTATCTTTGCACCCATATTAGTTCGATTTGGCGCGCACGAAAAAAGATAAAAAACCGAGTTTATGGAACGACTTTAAGGAGTTCACTAAGCTACGCTTAGCTATTCTGGTTGTTTTTTCTGCTTCGGTTACTTATGTTACAGCGCTAAAATTTTATCAAAAACATTACGATATCGAATTCGACTGGGTAGCTGTAACCTGGTTAATTATTGGAGGTATGTTGGTGACAATGAGTTCGAATGGATTCAATCAGATTTTTGAAAGAGATTTAGACAAATTAATGTCTAGGACCCAAAACAGACCTCTTCCAACAGGTAGGATGTCTGTAAAAGCTGCATGGATTATCACAATAATAAATGGAATTGCAGGGACTTTAATCCTATGGTTCAAACTAAATCCTTTAACCGGAATTTTAGGCTTAGCCAGTTTAATATCCTACTCCTTCATTTATACCCCAATGAAGCAAAAATCTTCCTGGGCAGTATTTGTTGGAGCATTCCCTGGAGCAGCGCCGCCGCTAATTGGATGGGCAGCTTGTGAATCATCTGTATTAGAAGCGATGGTGATCTCTCCTGCAGCTTTATCATTATTCTTCTTGCAGTTTATGTGGCAATTTCCACACTTTTGGGCAATTGCTTGGAGATGTCATGATGATTATAAAAAAGCTGGTTTTCATTTGTTACCATCACCAGGAGGAAAAGATTTAAAAAGTGCCTTCCAAATATTACTGTATACTATTTTCATGGTTCCAATCGCAATGTTGCCTTGTTTCCCATCTTTTGGGATTGCAGGTTTTACGGCGAGTTTAATTGTTTTAGCGCTTGGAATGATCATGTTACACCCTGCTTACATGCTATTTAAAACTTTAGACGAAAAATGGGCGACCAAATTAATGTTTGCTTCGTTTATTTATTTACCATTGGTATTACTAGCATTTTTAGCTGATCAATATTATTAAAATGAGAAGTTCAATACCTCCAGAGGAGAGATTAGAAATCAAAAAGAAAACGCACAAGAACTTAATGTACTTTGGAATCTTTTCCATTGTAATGATCTTCTTTGGATTTTCAAGTGGATATATCGTTTCTAAAAGTGATGCAACATGGGTTTCAATTGCAGTTCCAGATGCATTTTTCACTTCTTCAGCAATCATTGTTTTAAGTAGTATTACATTTTTTATCGCTACTCGATTAGCTAAAAAAGGCAACTTTAAAGCGCTTCCAATTTTAATGACCATCACACTCGTTCTTGGTTTGCTTTTCGTGAAGTTTCAATTCGACGGTTGGGGACAATTACAATCTAAAGGAATGTACCTAAGTGATGCCGTGAAACTAAAAGGTTTATTAAATAACCCAGACGCAGAATATGGAAAAGACTATACAATCTTTTACAAAGGTGACGAATTAAAATATGTAAAAGAAGATGGTAAGTTTTATGATTTAAGAGATGAATACAACTCAAATCCTATTCTTCCAAACCTTGATTCGGATAATACTTCAAGTAGTTGGTTTTACATGTTAACCTTCGTTCACTTGGCCCACTTAATCGGTGGAATTATTTCTCTAATTGTGGTAACAATCAAGAGTTTACTGAAAAAGTACAACGAAAATGACATAGTTGGAATTCAAGTTAGTTCCATTTATTGGCATTTTTTAGATATTTTGTGGCTATATTTGCTATTCCTATTGGTATATATAGGTTAATTGAGATAAACTTAAACAACAAAAACAATGGCAGGAGAAGTAAGCAAGGCTATTCCAGCTAAGGAGCTTTGGGAAGGTGGAAGATCACCATTCTCTATGAGTTACGGGAAGATGATGATGTGGTTCTTCCTAATTTCGGATGCATTAACTTTTGGAGCATTTATCGTTTCATTAGGTTGGTTCCGTTATACTTACCCATCTTGGCCGGTATCGGACCAAGTATTCTTTCACATTCCATTCGTGCATGGGAATTTCCCATTAGCGTATGTAGCATTTATGACTTTCGTTCTTATCGTTTCTTCGGTAACAATGGTATTAGCCGTTGAAGCTGGGCACAGAAATGATAAAGCTGGAGTTACTAAGTGGATGATCGCAACAATTATCGGTGGTTTCATTTTCTTAGGTTCTCAGGTTTGGGAGTGGTCAACTTTCATTGCTGGAACTGACGGTTTAATCGAAACTTGGCATGATAACGCAACTATTACATCTAACCCTTACGGGCCGCCACAATACGCTCAGTTCTTTTACTGTGTTACTGGATTCCACGGTTTCCACGTATTTTCAGGGGTTATCATTAACATCGTTATCTTAATCAACGTTATCAAAGGGACTTACGAAAAGAGAGGTCACTATGAAATGGTTGAGAAAGGTGGATTATACTGGCACTTTGTAGATTTAGTTTGGGTATTCGTATTTACCTTCTACTACCTACTATAAGTAAAATATTTAAGAACTTTATTATAACGTTATTCTCATGGAAAGAGACGATATTATAGAATATTCATTAGGCGCACAGCATTCAGAAGAGCAAGGTGCAGCTATTAGAAAAAACATTTGGAAGGTAACATTATTACTTTCTATCATTACAGCTGTTGAAGTTGCAGTTGGTATTATGTTTTCGAAAAGTAACCCAGACGTAACGGCTGGAACTTGGGAAGCTATTAAGTACGGATACATCATCCTTACTTTAGTAAAAGCTGGATACATCGTAATGGAATTCATGCACTTAGGTCATGAAAGAAAATCGATGAAGTTGACAGTTTTAGTTCCTTACATTTTCTTCATTCTTTACTTAATTTTCATCGCAGTGAATGAAGCAATTTCTGTAGGAGACGCTAACTTCCCGCTTAACTAAGCAAAAAATCAAAATGGGAGAACAACCAATTTCATCTCCTAAGAAAAGATTACTTTATATAGGTTTATTTATAGTGCCATTCTTAATTGCAATGGCACTTATTTTTATGTCTAAAGGGCTAGGAACTTTACCTATTATGGACATGAATGGAAAGTTTGTACAACTTAAGTACAAAAACCCTCCTCCTTACTATACTGTTCCTGAGTTTTCATTACCTACTTTTACAGGTGACACCGTGAATTTTAATCATGAGGACTCAATTCTTTACATGGTTACTTTATTCCAAAAAGAAAATCCAAAAGAATGGGAAAAGCACTTAATGTACATTGGAGAGAAAGTAATTAAAAGAGCAAACAACGTTAAAGTTATCAGTGTGTATGAGGACGATCCTGAAATGAAAATCTGGACAGAATCGCCTGTTGATTATGTTAAATCAATTTCTGATAAATGGTACATGGCTCATGCTACTCCTTCGGAATTCGCTGATTTAAAAAACAATCTAAAGGTTTCTCTAAGCGACAGTACGGGTTTATATGATTATGTCCTTATTGATAAAGACGAACACATTCGTGCTTTTTGTACAATAAATGATGCTAAAATTGCACGAGACATCCCAAAAATGTTTAAGCTTTTAAGCAATCAATATGTTCCAAGGAAACTCGATATTAAGCAAATTAAAGATTAGTCTTTTAATTCTTTTGGTTTGGGCTTGTGGAGAGCCGAAACAACCACTTCCTATTTACGGTCAGAAACAATTTAACGAGAAAGGTGAAGAAGTCGATCATACTGTCTCGAAGTTTAAATTTGTTAATCAAAATAACGAATTAGTTACCCAAGAAAAGTTCCAAGGTAAAGTTTACATCGCTGATTTCTTTTTTACTACTTGTAAAACAATTTGTCCAGAAATGACCATACAATTGGCCAGAGCCCAAAAAGCTTTAAAAGGTCAAGATTACAGAATTCTTTCCCATACCGTTAATCCAGAATATGATACCACTGATATATTATTGGCTTACGCTCAAAAGATGGATGCCGATCTTAGCAACTGGGATTTTGTAACAGGGAATGCTCAAAAAATATACCGCCAGGCAGCTTCATATCAAGTTGTAGCGTTAGAGGACACAACCCAACCTATTCCATTTGTTCATAGTGAATATTTGGTTTTAGTAGACAAGAAATCCCGCGTTAGAGGACTATACGACGGAACAGATACAACAGAGGTTAACAAATTAATAGAAGACGTAAAATGGCTGATCAAACATTAAACACATTACCAAAAATTGAAGATAAAAAATGGATTAAACCTGCAATTTGGATTTTTTCGGTTGTAGTTTTCTTGTTGGTCGTAATAATGGGTAGATTACCAAAACCAGATAACCCTCCAGCTTTCACTAAAGCACTTCCAGCAGTAAATGCAATTATAAATTTCTCATGTTTTCTAACCTTAATTACTTCTTTTATTATGGTTAAAAGAAAGCAAATCAATTTACATTTGAGGTTGAACACATTCGCTATGTTGCTTTCAATCTTCTTCCTTTTGAGTTATGTTTTGTACCACGTAACTAACCAGGAAACTTCCTATGGAGGAGATATGAAAATCCTTTATTACGTCATTTTAGCATCTCACATTATTTTATCGGCAACTTCATTGCCTTTTATTCTTCTTTCATACTACAAAGGAATTACTGGAGATGTTGCTGGACATAAAAAAATAGTGAAATTAGCATACCCAGTTTGGCTATATGTAGCAATCACTGGACCTATTGTTTATTTAATGCTTTCGCCTTATTACGGATAGAATTGAGATTGCCACGTCATTGCGAGGAGGAACGACGTGGCAATCTCAATTCTTTTAAAAAGCGTAACTTTAAGATACATTGAAAAAAGTTTTCCTAACCATATTATCAATAATATTTTCCCAACAAACATTTGCCCTATGTGCAAACTGTAAAGCTGTTGCTGAACAAAACGATGATGGTTGGGCGAATGGTTTGAACTCAGCAATTCTTTTTTTAATGATTCCGCCATATTTAATACTAATGGCCATTGTTTTGTTTGGTTTCCGTGGAAAAATTAGACAAGGCATTAAGAATTTCGTAAATTCGTAGTCAATTAGTTCTTATACATAATTACTTATCAAGAAAGGTGGAGGGAAAGGCCCTATGAAACCTTGGCAACCCCAAATATGGAAGGTGCCAAATCCATCCCAGAAAGAGGGTAGATAAGATGCGATAATTTCAATATTACACATCCTTATAAAAAAGCTTCTTCAATCTGGGGATTTATTATTTCCTTCGACTCCGTTCAGGATGACGGTTAGTTTGGAAGAATGAATATTTAAAATATTGAAGATGAACAAAACAAATATATTAGATGCTGTAAAAGAGAGAATTCTTGTGCTAGATGGTGCAATGGGGTCTCTTATTCAGACATACAAATTGGAGGAAGAGGATTTCAGAGGCGAGAGATTTAAAGATCATTCACATCCTTTAAAAGGAAATAATGATTTATTAGCCTTGGTTCGTCCAGATATTTTAAAGGAAATCCACTGCTTATACTTAGATGCAGGTGCTGATATTCTTGAAACAAACACATTCTCTGGAACTACTATCGCTCAAGCTGATTATGCGTTGGAAGATGCTGTTTACGATATTAACTTTTACTCAGCTAAAGTAGCTAAAGAAGCTGCTGATGAGTACACAGCAAAGAATCCTAATAAACCAAGATATGTTGCGGGTTCGATTGGCCCTACAAACAGAACGCTTTCTATTTCACCTGATGTAAATGACCCTGGATTCAGAGCTGTTACTTGGGACGAAGTCGTAACAGCATACAAAGAACAAGTTGGGGCATTAATTGACGGAGGTGTTGATGTAATTTTAGTAGAAACTATTTTCGACACTTTAAATGCAAAAGCATGTTTATTTGCAATTGATGAAGTATTCGAAGAAAAAGGTGTTAAACTTCCTATTATGGTTTCTGGAACAATCACCGATGCATCAGGAAGAACGTTAAGTGGTCAAACAGCTGAAGCTTTCCTTACATCAGTTTCTCACATGGACCTATTGTCTGTTGGGTTCAACTGTGCATTAGGAGCAAACATGATGAAGCCTTACCTAGAAGTTATTTCAAAAAACACTCAGTTTGGAGTTAGTGCTCACCCTAATGCTGGATTGCCAAATGAATTTGGTGAATATGATGAAACGCCAGAGGATATGGCTGCTCAAATTAAAGAATTCCTAGAAGGAAACTTGATTAATATTATTGGAGGATGTTGTGGAACGACACCATCGCATATAAAAGCAATTGCTGATTTAGCAGCAACTTACGAACCTAGAAAAGCTAAGTAAAATGAGTTTACATCCAGATTACGAAGGAAGATATGAATATAAGTGGAACGATGTTCCATTTATGAGGTTAAGTGGATTAGAACCATTGGTTGTCACTCCAGAGATGAATTTCATTAACGTTGGTGAAAGAACTAACGTAACTGGTTCTCGAAAGTTCTTAAGATTGATTAAAGAAGAGTCTTTTGATGAAGCTTTGGCAATTGCTAGAGATCAGGTTGAAGGTGGTGCTCAGGTAATCGATATCAATATGGATGAAGGAATGATTGATGGAGTTGAATCCATGACTAAATTCCTTAACCTTATTGCTGCAGAACCAGATATCGCAAGAGTTCCAATTATGGTGGATTCTTCGAAATGGGAAATTATTGAAGCTGGTTTGAAATGTGCGCAAGGTAAATGTGTTGTAAACTCAATCTCCTTAAAAGGAGGGGAAGAAGAGTTTATTCATCAGGCTAAATTGATCAAAAGATATGGTGCCGCTACTATTGTAATGGCATTCGATGAAGTTGGTCAGGCCGATAATTACGACAGAAGAGTTGAAATTGCAAAAAGAAGTTATGACATCTTAGTTGGACCGAAAGTTAATTTCGCTCCTGAAGATATCATCTTCGACTTAAACATATTTCCTGTTGCTACAGGAATGGACGAACATAAATTAAATGCTATCGATTTCATTCAAGCAACTAGATGGGTTAGAGAAAACTTACCTGGAGCCCACGTTAGTGGTGGAGTTTCCAACGTTTCTTTCTCTTTTAGAGGAAACAACCCAGTAAGAGAAGCAATGCACTCTGCTTTCCTTTACCACGCTATTAAGGAAGGAATGGATATGGGAATCGTAAACCCAAGTTTAATGGAAGTTTACGATGATATTCCGAAAGACCTTTTAGAGCACGTTGAAGATGTACTCCTTAACAGAAGAGAGGATGCAACGGAAAGATTATTAGATTTTGCTGAAACTGTTGTAGGTTCTGCTAAAGAGAAAAAAGTTGATACTGCTTGGAGAGAGCAACCTGTTGCAAAAAGATTAGAGCACGCACTTGTAAAAGGTATCACCGATTTTATTGAAGAAGATACAGAAGAAGCTCGTCAGATGCATGATAAACCACTTCACGTTATCGAAGGTCCTTTAATGGATGGAATGAACGTTGTTGGTGATTTATTCGGATCTGGAAAAATGTTCTTACCTCAGGTTGTAAAATCTGCTAGAGTAATGAAGAAAGCTGTAGCCTACCTCCTACCTTATCTTGAGGAAGAGAAAGAAGAAGGTGACTCAGCAGGAAAAATTCTTTTAGCGACAGTAAAAGGTGATGTTCACGATATAGGAAAGAACATCGTTGGTGTTGTATTAGGATGTAACGGTTATGAGATTATCGATATCGGGGTAATGGTTCCTTCTGATAAGATTTTAGCAGCTGCAAAAGAGCATAATGTTGACATGATTGGTCTTTCGGGATTAATTACTCCTTCATTAGATGAAATGGTTACTGTAGCCAAAGAAATGGAAAAAGCCGGAATGAATATTCCTCTTTTAATTGGAGGAGCTACAACATCAAAAATACATACTGCTGTAAAGATTGAAGAGCATTACAAAGGTGGACAAACCGTTTATGTATTGGACGCTTCTCGTTCCGTTACAGTAGCTAGTAAGTTATTGAGTGAAGACAAAGGATCTTTCATCCAAGAAACTAAAGATGAATACGCAAGAATGCGTGATCACCATAAAAACCGTCGTGCTAAGAAAGAGATGGTTTCTTTGGCTAATGCTCAGGCTAACAGACAGCCGATTGAGTGGAAAGCTGAAGATATTAAGAAACCAAACTTTACAGGAGTTAAGTTATTTGATGATGTTCCTTTAAGTGAAATTAGAGGTTACATCGATTGGACTCCGTTCTTCCAAACTTGGGATTTACATGGTAAATACCCTGCTATTTTGGAAGATGAAGTAGTTGGAACTGAAGCAAAGAAATTATTTGAAGACGCCAACAAAATGTTAGATCAAATAGTTGCTGAAAACTGGATTCAAAACAAAGCTGTAATTGGAATTTGGCCAGCAAATGCTATTGGTGATGACATCGAATTATATACTGATAATTCAAGATCTGAAGTTTTGGATCAATTCCATATGTTGCGTCAGCAATTAAAGAAGTCTTCAAAAGCATACAACCACTCTTTAGCGGATTATGTTGCTCCAAAGGAAACCGGATTAGAAGATTACGTTGGTGGATTTGCTGTTACTGCAGGAATTGGAATCGAACCACATATTGAGAAGTTCGAAGCTGATCATGATGACTATAACTCGATCATGCTAAAAGCTTTAGCGGATAGATTTGCTGAAGCTTTCACTGAGTTAATGCATGAAAAGGTTAGAAAAGATGTTTGGGGATATGCTGCGTCAGAGGAATTATCTAACGATGAATTAATCAAGGAATCATACAAGGGAATTCGTCCGGCACCTGGTTACCCGGCTTGTCCAGACCACCTTGAAAAACCTACATTATTTAAACTTTTAAATGCTGAAGAGTTAACTGGAATCTCTTTAACTGAAAGTTTAGCTATGTACCCTGCAGCATCTGTTTCAGGTTGGTATTTCGCACACCCAGAATCGAAGTACTTCGGGATTGGAAAAATCGAAAAAGACCAAATTGAAAATTACGCTGAAAGAAGAGGCGAGTCAGTAGAGTTTATTGAAAAATGGTTAGGGCCTAATCTGAATTATTAATTCAGGAGTTTAACGTTTAAAGTTGAATGTATAAAGTTATATAGGGAGCTTTGCTCCCTTTTTCTTTGCAATTAACTAGGAAACCTAACGTTAGACTTTAAACTTTAAACTTTAAACGCTAATTTTATTTAATGCTCAACCGAATCCTCATAGTATTATTTCTAGCCCTTTCGGAAAGTGCATTTAGTCAATCCCAAAACGAAAAATTAGCTTATCAATACTACTCTGAGAAGCAGTTCGAAAAAGCGGCTATTCTTTATGAGGATTTATACAAAGGAGAAGCCCGTAAGGAATTCTATGAACCCCTTTTGGGATCTTACCTGTTTTTAGAAAGATACAAGGAAGCCGAAAAGCTAGCCAAAACCCAAATTAAAAAGTATCCCGACAGAATAGAATATGGTGTGGATCATGGCTTTGTTTTAGAAAAATGGGGAAAGAAAGCGAAAGCTGAACAAGCTTACGACAATACAATCAAATTAATGATTGCTAATGTCAATTCTATCCTTTCAGTTGGAAACCGGTTCTATCAAAAAAAGAAATACGACTACGCTGTTAAAGCCTATAAAAAGGGCGCAAAATTATTAAATGGAGATTACCCTTTTGCTTTCGAATTAGCCAAGGTTTATGAAGCCAAAGGAAATTTAATTGCTGTATCTGAATCCTTAATTGGAGTGTTGGATTACAGTGATGAACACCTTGAATCTGTGAAAGGAGCCCTAACTACATTTTTTAACGACGATACCAACGGTAAAAAAAGAAGAATTTTCAAAGATGCTTTACTCGAAAAGGTTCAGAAAAACCCATCTAAAACAGGTTTAACCGAATTATTGATTTGGTTTTATTTGCAAGAAAAGAAATTCTCTTCTGCCCTCACGCATACAAAGGCATTAGACAGAAGAAACCAGGAGGCAGGGAATCGAATTATTGATTTGGCTAAAACTTGCGTTCAAAATAAGGAATACGATGTTGCATTAAGAGCTTATAAATATTTGCTCAAAAAGGATGAAGGTTCATATTACTACCGACAAGCGAGAGCAAAAACAGTGGAAATTCTTAACCTAAAAATCGATGAAGATCCTCAATCTACTTTTGAAGACGTGCTGTCTTTAAGAAAGAACTACGAAGAAGCGTTAGAAGAATTAGGAAGGAATAATTATTCCATGAATCTAATTAGAGGTTATGCTCAATTATTAGCTTTTAAATTTAATGAAACCCAAAAAGCCAAGGAAGAACTTGAAAACGCTTTGAAAATTGGGAGAGTTAAGCCAACCGAATTAGCTAAATGTAAATTGGCCCTTGGTGATATTTATGTAAAAGAAGATGAAATTTGGGAAGCGGCTCTTTTATACGGACAAGTTAATCAGCAATTCCCTGAGGACATTATTGGTCATGAAGCCAAACTAAAATCTGCCAAAGCTTATTTCTATGGTGGTGATTTCGAATGGGCCAAAACCCAATTAGATGTTTTAAAAGCCAGCACAACCAAACTTATTGCTAATGACGCCCTTCAATTATCTGTTTTAATTTCAGATAACTTAGGATTAGACACCTCCACTGCCCCTCTTAAATTATTCGCCCAAGCAGATCTTTACAATTATCAAAACAATGATTCTCTAGCCTATGAAACTTGTGATAGTATTCTTTCTAAATATCCAGAAAATTTAACCTTACTGGATGATGTTTATTTCATGCAAGCTGGAATTCACACAAAAAACAAACAATGGGAGGAAGCTATTCAATTGTATAAAAAAGCTGTGGAATACGATGATTTATTGAAGGATGATGCATTATACCAAATGGGATTTTTGTACCAAAAGATCTTAAACAAACCTGAGGAAGCGATGAAATGCTTTGAGGCGATTATCCTAGAGCATCAGGATAGTTTTTATGCTTTTGAAGCAAGGAAATTGTACAGAGAGTTAAGAGGAGATTTTAATCAGAATAATTCCAATTAAAAAATTATTGTAGGGGCAGGCCTTGTACCTGCCCGAGCACCTTCCGCGAATTCAGCATTATTGCAAGGGCGGGTACAAGGCCCGCCCCTACGAAATTCACAATGAAAAAGGAACAAGTTTATAACAGGATTAAAGAAGAGATAGACTCAAGGGTGTCTGAATTACAAAAAGCGCTTCAAAACCAAAAAGAAAGCCTTACAACAGTATCCGAATCAACCGCTGGGGATAAACACAATACCTCGCGGGCAATGATGCACATTGAAATCGAGAAGTTCAGTAAACAACTTTCCCAATTACTACAGCTAAAAAAACTTATTGCAAAGGTTAACCCTGAAAAGAAAACAGATTCAGTGACTTTAGGTTCCTTGTTAGAAACAAATAATGGCTGGTTATTTATTGCTGTTCCTTTGGGAAAAATAAAAGTTGAATCAAAGGAAATCATGGCTATCTCTTTAGCTTCACCTATTGGACAAGCTCTTCAAGGAAAGAAAATTGGTGAATCGGCTCAGTTTAATGGACAGACTTGGGAGGTTAAAACCGTTTCTTAAACATAATTCGTCATTGCGAGGAGGTACGACGTGGCAATCTCTTTTTTAGCCCTATTAATTAAAATTGAGATTGCCACGTCGTACCTCCTCGCAATGACAATTACTTATTAAATAATATCTAGAAAATAATCTGCGAAATCCGAGGGCCAGCAAAAAACAAAACCCTATAAAAAGAAAGAAGAGGTGGAAACCACCTCTTCGCTTAGCAAAATCAGGGTTGGAAACCAACCTTGTAGAAAGAGAATCTTTAATTCTTTAAAATATCTTCGAACACGTCTAACCTTGGAGTTAAAACGATATCTGTTCTTCTGTTTTTCTTTTTAGCTTCTTTAGTATCAGCAGGATCTAATGGAGAGTGCTGACCTTTACCACTTGCTGTTAAGCGCTTAGGATCTACTTTGTATCCTTCTAAAACTTTAACAATGGTTGTAGCTCTCATTACACTTAAATCCCAGTTATCTTTAAGCTGAGCTCCTCCTCCGTATTTGTCTGAGTCAGTGTGACCTTCAACTGTAATGTTAATGTCGTTATTTCCTTTAAGTGCTTTAGCTAATTTCTTTAAAGCAACCTTTCCTTTCTCATCTGCTGTATAGCTTCCTGATTTGAATAAAAGTTCGTTATCCAATGAAATGTAGACTTTACCGTTTCTCATTTCCATTGTGATTCCCTCGTCTTCTAAACCAAATAATGCTTTTCTTATTTTATCCTCTAACGCTTTTGCTAGTGAATCTCTTCTTGAAATTTCCGATTGTAGCTCAGCAATTCTTTCAGCTCTTTGCTTCATTTCTGCCATTGCTGCTTCTAACTCTTGAGTTTTTGTTCTCAAGTTTGCTTCTTTTTCTGCTAACGACATTTCAGCATCATTCAACTTGTCTTCCTTAATTTGAAGTGAACTTCTAGTCTCTTCAATCTCTCTCATGTATCTATTAACAAGCTCTTCAGCCTTTTTCTTATTTTGATCTTTTAATGATAAAAGCTCTTGGTATGTTTTGTTTAACTGATCGTAGTTCTTAGTTAACTGACGAAGAGATGTTCCCTGAATAGAAGTATCATTTTTAAGAGCAACCATGCGCTTATCCATGTCGGCTATTTCACTTTGAAACTCTTGATTCTGACTCTCTAACTGAACGTTCTTAGAATGTAATTCCTGAGATTTTGCTTTTTCAGCATTGTAACTCGCAGTTACGTCGTCTAGTTTTCTTTTAGGAACACAACTCATAAGAGACGCTCCCAAAATTCCACCAGCTAATAAAACTTTAACAATGTTTTTCATCACACAATTCGCTTTAACAAATTTAACGGCAGATTACCTACCAAGATTTTGCCAAACTTTTTTGTTATACACATCAATGTGTGTAATTCGCTCCAATTGCTTGTGATGACTTACGGATTCCGCTCTTAGAGAACTCAGAGTATTTTTAAAAGTATTATATAAGTTTTGTACTCTAAGAGCTCTGAGTACTCAGAGAGATTATTTTAACCCCTACATCAAATAAATAGAAACTCAAGCCAATAAAATTTTGAAATCGTATTTTCGTTATACTATTCTAGGTTTTGAGCGTTATACGTGAATTGAAATATCGAATTCTGTTAGGGATAATTTTAACCGCTGTTTTGGGCTTTGCTCAAGGCAACTTTAGCAATTTCCAAACTAAAAAAATCGCCCTTTCGGATTCTGTTCAATTGGATAGCTTATCCATCATCCCAAATAGTTTAATTATTCCATTGGATTCCTCGGAGTATGAAATAGATTATTTCATGGGGTTTATAAAATTTTTCAACCCATCTTCCGATTCAATTTCTGTTAGTTATAAAACTTTCCCGCTGAATTTCACTTCTATTGTTCAGCAACGGTCGCCATTCGATAACCAACAGCAAAAAAAGAAAACTATCCTAACCAAAAACCCCTACTCTTTTGGTGGTCAGGAATTATCCCGAAACGATTTGTTTGGATCAAGTTCTTTGCAAAAAAGGGGAAGTATTTCCAGAGGAGTTAACTTAGGTAACACTAGGGACCTTTCGGTGAATTCAAATTTAAACTTACAACTTTCTGGAACTTTTCAAGGAGTTGAAATTTTAGCCTCCGTTACGGATAATAATATTCCTATTCAGCCGCAAGGAAACACCCAAACTTTGCAGGATTTCGATAAAGTTTTTATTCAATTTTCTAAAGATGGACACAAGCTTTTAGCGGGGGATATTCAGACAATTGAAAAGGATGATATATTTCTTAAATACAATAAAAAAGCCCAAGGTTTAAGCTATTCGGGAAAATACAATTCCGAACTATTTGGGAAAAAGGCTGTGCTTGATGTTAAAACGGATGTGGCTTTATCTAGAGGTAAATTTAACCGACAAAGCATTCTTGGTATCGAAGGAAACCAAGGACCTTATCAATTAGTTGGCGCAGAGAACGAACGCTTTATAATTATTCTATCAGGTACCGAACGTGTTTACATAGATGGAAAGCTTTTAAGCAGAGGTATGGATGGCGATTATATTA
>JAYPYW010000068.1:0-16889 GCA_038154685.1 Flavobacteriales bacterium
ATATTTACGTTTCTCAAACTCAAATCAAATTATTTGGTTTAAAAACTGGTGATACAGTTGTTGGGATGATTCGTCCACCAAAAGAGGGCGAAAAGTATTTCCCATTAGTTAAGGTTAAAGAGATTAACGGTAGAGAGCCAGATGTTGTAAGAGACAGGGTTCCTTTTGATTACCTTACTCCCCTATTCCCTGAGGAAAAGTTCACTTTAGTTAAAGGGCAAAAGCAATCATTATCTATGAGAATCTTAGATATGTTTGCTCCAATTGGTAAAGGACAAAGAGGTTTAATCGTTTCTCAACCTAAATCGGGTAAAACAATGTTATTAAAGGAGGTTGCCAACTCAATTGCGGCAAACCATCCCGAAGTATACATGATTGTTTTACTAATTGATGAAAGACCTGAAGAGGTTACAGATATGGCTAGATCAGTAAATGCTGAAGTTGTAGCTTCAACTTTTGATGAGCCAGCTGAAAAACACGTTAAGGTTGCTAACCTTGTTCTTGAGAAAGCAAAGAGAATGGTTGAATGTGGTCACGATGTTGTGATTTTACTAGACTCTATTACTCGTTTAGCTAGAGCATACAATACTGTTTCTCCTGCTTCTGGAAAAGTACTTTCTGGAGGGGTTGATGCCAACGCATTACATAAGCCAAAGAGATTCTTTGGAGCTGCTCGTAAAATTGAAAACGGAGGTTCTTTAACAATTTTAGCTACAGCCTTAGTTGATACAGGTTCTAAAATGGATGAAGTAATTTTTGAGGAATTCAAAGGTACTGGTAATATGGAACTTCAATTAGATAGAAAGTTAGCAAACAAGCGTTTGTACCCTGCTATCGACCTGAACCTATCTTCTACTCGTCGCGACGACTTATTAATGGAAGGACATGCGATAAAGAGAATTTGGGCATTAAGAAAGTTCTTAGCAGACATGACTGCTCAAGAAGCAATGGAATTCTTACAAGAGAGAGTTCGTCACACTCAAAACAACGACGAGTTCTTAATCTCAATGAACAGCTAATTAAAGCTTACAATAAAATTAAAGGCATCCATTTGGGTGCCTTTTTTATTTCTTATTGGTTTTTCAGAATTAACCCTTTAACTAAAGTTAGTCTGCGAAAGTCTGTGAAGTCTGTGGGCGATATATTAAATTTGCATAGAATCATTAATGTTATGAAAGAAAACAAAATTGTAATACTAAGTACGCTTTTAGCTACCTTCCTACTTTACTTCATAACATATACCTCAGTTGGAGATAATTCCTCATTCAAGGCGTTATCAATAGAAGACAAAACTTTTTTCTTCAATGATCTTGATGACAAACAGAAAGAAGGAATCGCTACAACTGAAATGGATTCTTTGAAAATAGATTTTTTTGAAAACGACACCATTTTTCATAGAATAAAATCAATGCCAATTGGTACCTACAAAACCTTTCAGAAAATCTCACAAGAAAGTTTGGAAATTGAGCAAACCCTACACACTTATCGAAGATTAATTTTGATTTTGTTCCTTTTCTTGAGCTCTTACTTCCTTTTCACAAAGAAGTTTAAGAATAATATCACCTTTCAAATGGCGATGTATCACAACGCGATTAACAGTTTAATTTTTGCTGTATTCTGCATATTTTCTTTTGTGCTAACTCAAACAATCAGAGGTACTGGTACTGATTCATCTATTCTTGTACAATTCGGATTCGCTCATTTTATAGAAGTTCTAAAATCCAGCATGATCTGGTTTATCCTAATTAGTTTTTTCATTTACTTCAATCCGCAGAATATCGATTGGTATCAAAGAAGAATGGAGAAAAAGAAAGCTAAGCAAGGGAAGGCCAATAAATAACCTTAAAATCTTTTCCGTTTCCCAAAAAAATTTGTCTGTTAACCTAATAATAAGAACAGCTAACCTAATGTTTACCTAATTCACTAGGTGTCATTTAAAAATTTATTATATATTAGGTATCAGAAAGATAACGCGAAGTTGAATAACTAAAAGCTAAACAATGGATTACAACGAGAATGAAAACGGTCGTGACAAAAGAGATGAAATCTTTTCAAAGGCTGTAAGAGCAGGGAAAAGAACTTACTTTTTTGATGTAAAGGCTACTAAGGGGGATGATTATTACCTTACGATCACAGAAAGTAAAAAGAAGTTTGCCGATGACGGTAAGTTTCATTTTGAAAAACACAAACTATTCCTTTACAAAGAAGATTTTGAAAAATTTGCAACAGGTTTAAAAGAAGCTGTGGATTTTATTCAGGAAGAAAAAGGTGTTTATGAGGGATACGAAGCACAAGATTCTGAATCAAAATATGAAACAGAAGTTCAATTTGATGATTTAGGATAATCAATCGATGATATAAACTTAAAACGCTTAGCATTTTGCTAAGCGTTTTTTTGTTATGTAAACGCAGTGGCGGAAGATGTTCAGCCCCTACCGGAAAATTTGTAATTTTACTCCCATGTCAGCAATAATGAATTTCGCGATCTTTCCAATTGATAAGGGGGACCATATTGGAGATTATGTAAGTAAGGTAATCCAACACATTAAAGATTCGGGATTAAATTATCAGTTCGGCCCAATGGGCACCACTATTGAGGCAGGCACTGTGCCTGAATTACTAAAAATTGTAGAAAAAGCCTACGAGATTATGGATCCTATTTCCGACAGGATTTATTGTGTAATGAATATGGATTACAACAAGAATAAAAGTGATCTCATTAAAAACAAAAGAGCCTCAATTGAAAAAAGAATTGGTAAAATAGACTAATGTTTTTCTTTCTATCCAAAATACTAACTTTTTTAATTTCCCCATTCACTTACCTCTTTGCGTTAATTGTTTGGGCTTTCTTTTGTAAAAACTCTCGAAGACAGAAAAAGCTTCTTTCTTTTGCTCTAATCTTCACTTTCTTTTTTGGTAATCAATTTATTCTCGATGAATTTGTTAGAATGTGGGAGCTTCCTTTTGAAAAAAAGGAATTAAAGGATTATGATTTAGGTGTTGTATTGTCCGGAATGATTATATACGATGCAAAAAATGATGTTAAAAGATTTAATTCTAATGCTGACAGATTGTTGCAAACACTTCCTCTATTAAAAGACAAAAGAATAAAGAATTTAGTTTTCACTGGTGGTAGCGGAGATTTATACCATCCGGAAAACAAAGAAGCAAAATTATTGGAGGACTATTTAAAGTCTATTAACTGGGATTTAAGGAATTTCATTTTTGAGTCAGAATCAAGAAACACTTATGAAAACGCACTTTTCACAAAGGAAATTTTAGAAAAGGAACACCCTCATTTAGTTGGTGAAAAGATACTGCTGATTACATCATCAATGCACATGAGAAGAAGCATTGCCTGTTTTGAAAAACAAGGATTTGAAGTAGATTATTATTCAACAAACAATAATGCTGGCCCACGTAAGTTCCAATTCGAACATTGTTTTATCCCTAGTAGTTCTGCTTTCTCTGGCTGGGCTCATTTAGGTCATGAAATCATTGGTTATTTAACCTATAAGATTACTGGTAGGATATAAAAAAAGCTCCAATAAAGGAGCTTTCTTAATTTATTACTGGTTTGTTTTATTTGATAATTGCACCATTTGGAGAAACACCTACTTCATAAGTATTTAGCTTTGTACCTGAACTATTGTACTTAACAACCTCACCTGCTGAACTGTAATCTTTTGCATCAAACACTAAAATATCACCAGTACTTGGTACAACCTCTAATCCGTATAATGCAGTTGCTCCAGTAATGAAAGCTGGATCGGCTAAATAATCGCCTTCAATACCATATCTATAAACACCGTCTGATTTGTAGTAATAAATTACATCTTCTTCTGGGCTTATAGCGATTTTGGAAATTGATTCATCAGGAGTTCCAACAATTACAGTGTCTACAACGGTTTTAGTAGTTAAGTCAATTTTGATTAAAGCTGGAGAAACTTCTCCTGGAGTTTCCCAAGATGCAGCTCCCGAACAGCTAACCCATATCATTCCATTTTTATCCTCAACAATATCATTTGGTTTATACCATCCATGAAGGTTGGTAACAGAATGATCATCTGTATTAATTATAGAAATCGTTGAGTCTACATCAGGGTAAACTCCTTTATTGGTAACAATTAAATTAGATCCGGATGACAAAATTGATTCAGGCCCCTTTGCAACATTAATGGAATCTGTAATGCTATTACTTTCTATAACAAATACCTTCCCTTCACTAGTTCCGTTTGTTACGTATCCTTTCCCTTCATTAAACGCCATGTATCTTGGATAGGAAAGCGAAAGTGTTTTTACATGTTTAAACGTTGTTAAATCAACAATTTGAATCTCTGCGGATCCATTAACAACAACATATCCTTTTCCTTCATTAGCAGCTACAGATTGGATAAATAAACCTGCTGGAATATCGCAATTAGCCTTTTCGTAAACCTTAGAAGTCACTTCATCATTTTCGAAGTTGATATGTGATAAAGTCCCGTTACCACCCCATGGTCCTTCATTTACAACCAATGCTCCACTTGAATAGTTAAAAAGAGTTCCACATCCAGTTTCTATTTCCGCCTCAGTTTTAGACTCTTCTTTTTTGCAGCTAGATAAAATAAGCGCTAATGCGGCTGAGTAAAAAATTACCTTTTTCATGATTTTTTAGTTTTAAAGTTGATTTTAAATGTTAGATAGTAAGCTCTTCCAGGCATTGGTATATTACCCAATACTTCATAGTATTGGTTGAAAATATTTCTAACTTGAAAGTTTGTGAATAATCTTAATTTGGAAATGTTTAATTCTTTTTCCATTCCTATATTACTTAACCAATAACTCGGTAAGGCAGAGTCTTCATTATTATCTAAAGACATGTACCGAAGTCCGTTATACTTTAAATTATAGGATAATAACCAGCCTTTATAGGCAACCGCCAAATTAGATGTAGAATTCCATAAAGGTATATGCATTGCTTGTTTACCAATTGATAAGTCATTCTCAATCTTACTTTCTGTGACGATTGTTTCGGTGTAGGTACTTGAGTTATTTAACCTCAAGCCAAGGTTTTTGTAATCCAATTTCCCATTCAACTCTAACTCTACCCCACTTGCATTTACTTGTTTAATATTCTCAGGATTCCAAGCCCCTCCATTATTCACCCACATAATCCAGTTATCAATTATCGAATAATACCCGGACGTTTTGATTTCAAAGAAAGACTTGTACTTATAACCTAATCCTTGCTCTGCGCTCCAACCGTATTCTGATTTTAAATTCTCATTTGTAACATTAAACCAAAACAAATCATTAAAAGTGGGCTGTCTGAAATGACTAGAAACTCCTCCTATTAAGTCTAATCTTTTTATTGATCTAGCATAGTTAAAAGAGGTTAACGGCTTAACACCATCTAGAACGGAAGAATTTTGACCTCCCAAGGTGACAGATAATTTTGTTAACTCATTTTTAGAAATGTATCTAGAATTTAAGCTTGTTAGGCTTAAAGCTCTAAACTTATCCCCTTCATAATTAGTGTTTTGAGCTGATTGAAACTGAGTGTTAGATTTTAGGTTAAACGTAAACTGTTTAACGTTGTATTTCAATCTAACTCCTAATTGATTATTTATTGTTTGGTAATAGGTGTAGCTATTTATTCTTGGGTTTGAATGTTCAAACCATTGCCGGTCAGTTCCTAAAACTCCAATTACTTGAATAGAATTTAAATCTTTCTTCAACTCTAAAACCGATCTAAAAGAGCTATCAGCATTAAACCCTGTGGCTTTAGAAGTTTCCAATAGTGTGTTAGGAATATTTACTCTTTTACCGTTCCACCATGAGACAGACTTAAGTACTAAATCTTTCCTTTGATATTTAATTTCCTGAACCAGATTAATGCTTTCAAACTCTGCATTCTCTTGTTTAATTGTTGGGAATCCAATTCTTTTTCCATTAACATATTCGTAATCATTTTTAGCCCCTTCCTTAGAAGCTGAAAGTTTGTACAACCATTTTTTTTGTGAAATTCCAGCTGTAATCCCATAGAGGTAATCTCCGAAACTTCCTGTTGATGTTTCGAAATTGGAGAAAACACCTTGATTAAATTTTGAATTAGAACCTATATTAACAGACCCACCTACTGCTCCATCGCCATCATTTTCAATGTTTGTTCCTTGGTTTAAACTGAGGTAGGTATTCCCGATTGTAGAGATACCTCCGAAATCAAACATACCTAGTGTTAAGCTGTTTATTTGAAGTCCATTCCAAACCATTTTATTGTGGCTGGAGGTTAACCCCCTTACAGATAGACTTTTAATAGCTCCCTTCCCTCCATATTCTTGAATTTGAACAGGTGATTGATCAATTAAAATTTGTGCAATTGAAGTTGATTTTTTTTCTAAAATAGAATCAAAGGATGACTTTTTAGATAAAGGATCAATTCGAAGCTCTACCCTTTCCAACTCAAGCGAATCGGCAAACTGAGTTAAAGCATTAAACTTTAACATAAGAGTTAATATGATACAAAATGTATATCTCACGTGTTTACTTCTTACACTTCTGACCCCGGAAGTGGAAATAAAACGAATTGAGGCAGGTCTCCTGACTTCTCCTAACTTAACGCCTTCCCGTTATTACAGTGGCAAAGAATGTTAAGTCTTAAAAAGAGTTACAGTAGCGGGCACTGTTACGGACTTACACCGTATTCCCTATTAATCTTAATTCAAGGAAAAAAGAACCTTAATTCTTTTACAAAGGTGAACTACATTATTGGATTGTGCAAGTTTTTATTAATTACTCGTTAATAAAATCACCCACAACGGTTAGTTCATAAGCCGAATAAATCCTTAAATTTGCGGTTCTAAAAATTATATCAGATGGATTATAAAATTGCAGTAATTAAAGGAGATGGTATCGGACCGGAAATTGTAACTGAAGCAATGAAGGTGATGGATGCTGTTGGTAAAAGATTTGGACATAACTTCAATTATAATGAAGTTTTAATGGGAGCTTGTGCTATTGTTGAAACAGGAACTCCTCTTCCAGATGAAACTTTAGAAGTTTGTAAAAACTCAGATGCTGTACTATTTGGAGCAATCGGTCATCCAAAATATGATAACGATCCAAATGCAAAGGTTCGTCCAGAGCAAGGTTTATTAAAAATTAGAAAAGAATTAGGACTATACGCAAACATTCGTCCTGTAGCATACTATCCTGCATTAGAGCAGTTCTCTCCGCTTAAACCAGAAAGAATTGAAGGTGCAGATTTTGTAGTTGTAAGAGAATTAACTGGTGGTATTTACTTCGGGGAAAAAGGAAGAAATGATGCAGGAGATGTAGCCTACGATAATTGTACATACTCTGTTGAAGAAATTGAAAGAATTTCAAAGGTTGGTTTTGAAGCTGCCCAAAAAAGAAGAAAGAAACTAACTTTAGTTGATAAAGCAAACGTACTAGAAACTTCGAGATTATGGAGAGACACTGTTACTAAAATGGCTAGTGACTATCCTGATGTTGAGTTAGATTTCTTATTTGTAGATAATGCTGCTATGCAAATGATCCTTGCTCCTACTCAGTTTGATGTTATTTTAACGGAGAACATGTTTGGAGATATTATATCTGACGAAGGTTCAGTAATCGGTGGATCAATTGGGCTGTTACCATCTGCTTCAGTTGGTGCTAAAGTAGGATTATACGAGCCAATTCACGGATCATTCCCACAAGGAGCTGGAAAAAACATTGCTAACCCAATGGCTACAATCTTATCAGCTGCTATGTTATTAGAAACTTCATTAAACTTAGTTGAAGAAGCAAATGTAATTAGAGCTGCTGTTTCTAAAGCAATTGATCAAAACGTTGCTACTGAAGACTTAAATAAAGAAAACCCAGTTGGAACTGATGCAGTTGGTGATTTTATCGCTGCTGCTGTTGCTGAGGGTGTTACTGCTTAAAAAAGCAATAATATTAATTATTAAAGCCGGCTTTCAGTCGGCTTTTTTATTGCTTTATATTCGGAAAATAAATTAGAAGCAACGAATAATAGTCTTCATCTTAATCGCTATGAAAAACTGATATTTTTACTATATGAAACTATTCCGTAAATCAAAGAAAAGAACTTGGTTGGACAAAGTAGTAAACGTTATTCTTTTACTCATTTTATTCTTCCTTCTACTCCCTCAATCTTTCACACTCCCAGTGAAAGGAATGCAAAAAAACGACTATAATCATGATAGCTATTGGCATTACCCTTGGGGTAAATCTGGAACTCATAAAGGAGTAGATATTTTTGGTGAAACAGGTACTGATGTATTAGCATCTGTTAGAGGATTCACGTTCGCAACTGGAGATGGAGGAAGATCAGGTAAATATGTTATCATATTAGGACCGAAATTGAGATTCCATTATTTCGCTCACTTAAATTCAGTCAACACCAAAGTTGGAGATTGGAATGGATTAGGAGATAAAATTGGAACCTTAGGTGCTACTGGAAATGCTGTTGGCAAACCTCCACATGTCCACTACTCTATAGTATCATGGTTACCACATTTTTGGAGAGCCGACTTTGATCCTCAGGGTTGGAAGAAAATGTTTTTTCTAAATCCAATCGATTATTTGAATGAAGAGTTTGAATAAGATTAATTAAAAATCGTTTAATTTGTTTTATTATTAGTTTTGCGGCTAAACAACTAAAGTTATCCTTTAAATTGAAAATTAAAACACTAGTAGTAACAATGTTGCTTACAACAGCAAACTTGTTTGCTAACGATGCGGATAGCCTAGCATCAAACGATTCAATTACTCAGGAGCAAGCACAGCTTCTTATTTCCAATTATGTTGATAGCATTACTAATTCTTTCAACTTCCAAACAGGTGAAGTATTAATTAATACTGACTTAGCTACTATTAATGTTCCTGCAGGATTTAAATATTTAAATGGAGAGGATAGTGAAACTGTTTTAACTACTTTATGGGGGAATCCACCAAGTGAAGGTGCAGATAAATCATTAGGGATGATTGTTCCTGATAATTTTGATCCTTACAGTGATTCTACTTTCTCTATTAATATCACTTATTCTGAAGAAGGATACGTTGAGGATGATGACGCTGCTGACATTGATTATGACGAACTATTAGAAGAGTTGCAAACATCTGCAAGAGAAGCTAATAAAGAGCGTGTTAAATTAGGTTACGGCACTGTTGAAATCGTTGGTTGGGCAGCTGCTCCATATTATGATCACGAAAACAAAAAGCTTCACTGGGCAAAGGAAATTAAGTTTGACGGAGCTGAGGAAAACACATTAAATTATAACATCAGAATTCTTGGTAGAAAAGGATACTTACAATTAAATGCAATTGGAGGAATGAGTGTTTTAAACCTTGTTAATGATAATATTAACCCTATTCTTTCAAGTGTAGATTTTAATCCTGGAAATCAGTATGCAGATTTTGATTCAAGTATTGATGAAGTAGCTGCTTATGGAATTGGAGGTTTAATTGCAGGTAAAGCTTTACTTAAAGCTGGATTACTAGCTAAGCTTGGAATTTTATTGGCTAAGTTCTGGAAGTTTATCCTTTTAGGTGTTGTAGGAATTGGTGCTGCGATTAAAAAGCTTTTCTTCAAAGGATCGGAGGAATAAAGATACTATTCAAAGGATTTTTTAACCCTAATTAGAATTTCTAGTTAGGGTTATTTTTTTGCTCTTACCATTCTATCTTTCCCCTGTAAATCTTGCTTTAACACTACCTTTCGAAATGATTTTGCTTTAAGCATATTCATAACTTCTCCAGCAAAAGATTCATGAATCTCAAAATATAAACTTCCTCCGTTGTTTAAGTGTATTTTAGCATAATCTGCTATTCTTTCGTAAAAAACAATCGGAGTTTCATTTTCAACAAACAAAGCCAATTGAGGCTCAAAACCCAAAACGTTTTCAGCCATTTGTGGTTTGTCGGAATTAGGGATATAAGGTGGGTTACTTATAATAACATCAAAGCTTTTATCCAAGAGTTGATTTTCCCAATTTAATATATCAGCATGGATGAAATTTACCGCTAAACCTAAGTGTTTACCATTTGATTCTGCAATAGCCAAAGCATCCTCAGAAATATCATAAGCTGAGACTTCTGCGTTATTTAAAACAGATTTAACAGCTAGTGAAATACAACCACTTCCAGTTCCGATATCTAAGATCGAATTAGCTTTCTCTTCCTCATTAACCAACCAATCTACTAATTCTTCGGTCTCCGGACGAGGAATTAAACATCCCTCTTTAACCATTATCTCTAAACCGTAAAACCATGTTTTACCAGCTACATATTGAATGGGGCGATGTTTTTTTAAATCCTTAATCCCATATAAGAACTTAAGAATTTCTGATTCTGATAATTCTTTTTCAGAATTTATAATTAAGTCTGTTTTACTCAAGCCTAACCAAGCATCACAAAGAATAATAAAATATTGGTTGACTTCAGACGATTCTAAACTTCTTAATTCTTTTAAAAAGAATTCTTTAACAGAGGATAACTTATTGTTTGGCACTTTCATTATCCTTGGTAATCTGAATAATTATCTGATTCAATTTCGAGTTTTTCATACCCTTTTAACTCATAAGGTTCTATTTCAATTGAATCTAGATTAATTGTATCTGCATCAACACTGTAAGTAGTGTCAATATAGCCACCTACATAATTAATTATTGAATCACTAATACCTAAAGAGTCTTTAATTAACCACACCCCTTCTCGGTATCCATATTCATCAAAAGAACCTTTTTGCTTAAGTTTTCCGTCTTCACCATAATATCTCCAAACACCGTACTTATAACCTTTCCTCCATTGTCCGTATGATTTTAGAGCACCATTTTTATGATAAGATCTCCCTAAACCTTTTTCTAAACCATTATCAAAAAGAACGCTATCTTCAATTTGTCCATTATCATAATGCCAAACCCAAACGCTATCTCTTACCCCTTCAAAAAATAATCCGACATAATTTACGGTTCCATTCTTATGCCAAGCAAATGATTTACCATCCCTTAAATCGTATTTCCAATAATCCTCAGCTCTTTTTTGTCCGTTATCAAAATACCTAACAGAATAACCATGAGCGTCATTATCTTCAAAGTGACTTGTTTCTTTTAGCTTTCCATTTTCGAAATACCAGTACCAATCACCTATTTGACTTCCGTAATTAAACTCTCCTTCAGATTCTTTCTTACCGTTCTTGTAATACCTTGTCCAAGGACCATGTTCGTAGCCTTTAAACATTACTCCTTCAGCTTTTAATTCGCCTGATTCGAAATAAACTTTCACATCTTGGTAATCACCATCGCAGCCAATGAGTGTAAATAATAAAAGTATGGATAGAATTTTTTTCAAGATGATTCAAAATTAAGAAAACACAAACAAATTATCGCTTATTCTTTTCCTCAATCCATTTACTCATGTATTTAGTAGATCTAAGTGTATTCAGCCTTAAAATTTGTCCTATTAGGTTATCTGATCTATGTTTCTTTATGTTAGCCTTTAAATCAAATAACAGCGATTTAAAATCATAATGAAACCTCTCTTTAGCAAACTCTTCCTTTAAAAGGGAAACTCCTAACAATTGCTTTTCTTTCCAAATAGATTCCTCAGTATATAACTTAATAGCTTTATTCGCAATTTCATTTGGATCATCGGAAATATAACCTGGCCAACTATTTTCACTTCCATATCCTTCTGAACCAATGGATGTTGTTACACTTGGGGTTCCAGATTTCATTGCATCGATAAACTTCCCCTTTAAACCTGCTCCAAACCTTAAGGGTGATAAGCAAACTCTTGCTTGACTCATAACTTCTTCAGCATCTTCGGCCCTTCCTTTAATTAAAAAACCTTCTCGGATATTATGAAGTTGTTCAACCTTAGAATTGGGATAGCTACCATAAATATGCATTTCAGCATTGGGTAACCTCTTTCTTATAAGTGGCCAGATTTTCTCTTTTAAATACCTAACACCATCAACATTTGGATCGTGTAAAAAACTTCCTATCGTTGTAAAATGCGCTTTTTCGTTGTAGCTCTTAAAGCTCTTTTTATTTGGAACGTCCTCCATAAAAGGCAAATAAAATAACTGACTCTCAGAAATTCCTTTTCCTTTTAAAAACTCTACTTCAAATTTTGATATTATTAAGGCCAAATCACACCGATAAATACTAGCTATTTCTCTTAATGCTAACTCTTTGTTTTTTGATGATGGTTTACCGTTAACCTCTGATTTCCTGGTTTTTCTTAACGAATGAATATCTTCCGTATCTAATAATGTTATCGCTTCTGGACATTCCTCCTGTACTCTCCAACCAAACTGTTCTTCCATCATAAACCTATCAAACACAACGATATCAGGTTTTAAATCAGACACGTAGTTATTAAAACTAGATTCATTGACTTCAATTTGATTTACTTCAACCCCAATTTTCTCTAAAGGGTAAGCAAACTCACTTCGCGAAGCAGGTGTTGCAAAATGTATATTGTATTGCTGAAGCTTAAAGAACTCTATGATTTGCATCATCCGCCGTCCAGCAGCCGAGGACTTAGGCTCAGGCCAAACGTAACCGATGATTAAAAGGGTATTACTCAAATCTTAAAGGTTTACCTGTCGTCCCATTAGGAAATGAAACATTAATCAAAGTAGAAATTGTAGGAGCAATATCTTTAATATTAACCATTTGGTTAGAGCTACCATGATTCACACCAGCCCCCATGAAAACAAGAGGGACATGTGTGTCGTATGAATATCCTGATCCATGACTAGTTCCTTTGCCTCTATCGTGAATCCAGCCTGGTTTTAAAATAATGAACATATCTCCTGACCTCCCTTTGTAATAACCATTAAGCGCTTTTCTTTCCATTTCTGTTGTAGTCCCTTTTTGAATTTCATCTACAATTAAAACCTCTTTTACACCTGCAAAACCTTTAATAACCTCGATAATCTTCTCATTCACAAAATCAGGATTTAAACGATGTTTCTTCACCATTCCTTTATCTACTTTTAACTGAGAATTGGAATAATTTTCTATAATTGAATCCACATTGTAGGCTGATTTAAACTGAGAGTTAATCAAACGAACACAAGCGTCAGAATCAAAATAACCAGAAGGTACTTTTTGGTCTGTTAGGTATAGAGGTACATTAACGGCTCCATGATCTGCTGTTAAAAAGTAAAGAACTTGGTTTCCAACTTCTTTTTGAACGAATTTGAAGAAAGAAGCTAACTCAGCATCCAATTGAATAATGGCATCTTGCATTTCAACAGAGTGTGGACCATAAAAGTGACCGATATAATCAATTGGCGAAAAGCTTATAGCTAATAAATCTGTGTACTTATCCTTTCCTAATTTTTCTTTTAAAATAGCTCTTTCAGCAAATTCCTTAGTCATTGTATTCCCCATTGGAGTATACTTTACGAAGCCATAACCTTCTTTCTCAGTTACGCTTGAATAATCATGAGGAAAAACTGGGGCTGTTTCCCAAAGATGAGTTTCTTCATAATCATTATTATCGCTATAACTTTCCTCGTATTCCATAATTGGAAACATTGGCTCCCACTTACTTCCTAAATAAAACTTTGCAGGTCTTGTATTATTCACATCTTCAACCCAACTAGGTAATTGTTGCATGTAATATGAACTTGTTATCCATTTCCCTTGTTTATCAATCCAATAAGCAGCGTTAGCTTTATGTCCACCTGGAAGGATAGCACTCCTATCTTTTAATGCAATTGAGATAACTTTAGAATGATTATTATTCATTAGTTTCATCTCATCACCAATCGTAGTAACCAACAAGTTTTTAGGACTTTTATCTCCTTCTGAAGTGTTTGATCCAATAGTACTGAATCTTCTATCGTCAACACAATACTGCATCACTTTAAATGATTGGTCGTACCAATTATTAGCCGCTATCCCGTGTTCAGAGGGTGTACAACCAGAATAAATTGAAGCATGTCCTGGAGCTGTATATGTTGGAATGTAAGAGAAATTAGCATTTTTAAAAAGATACCCCTCATTAATCATCTTCTTAAAACCATCATCCCCTAACTTGTCCCAATACTTAAATAAGTAATCGTATCGCATTTGATCAACTACAATACCTACTAATAGTTTAGGATGAATTTTATTGTCTGAATTAGTTTCTTGAGCTTTTATTCCAATAGAAAAAAGAACTAATAATATAGCTAGTGATTTTTTCATTTTATTCATGTACCATTTCTGAAAGTACTCTTAATGATTCTCTTACGTAGTGATCTTCGGAAGTGTTATCCTTAAACTTCTTTAATCTTGTTTGAAGCACTGTATCTGTCTTAGCATTGTACAAGTCCAGCTTATTAAGTTGTACTTCCATATCGTCGATCACAACATCCTTTACATCAACAGAGTCACTTAATTCTTTTCTGGCAATCTTATAAGCTTTGTATTCCTTTAACCCCATTGGGATTTTTGTTATGTCAGACAAGTTTTTAGTGACCTTCGCATTTTTTACTACGGAATTAAAGTAGCTAGATGAATCAACTCTGAATTGCGTATGTTTTCTCAATCCGTCGATATCGTATTTTGGATTATAAGAGTCATAAATAGCAGCTGGTATAGAAGTCCATGGCAATGCATAATCATATTCTTTCTCTCCTACATCAATATATTTATAAACACTTGGAAGTTTAATGTCAGGAGCAACTCCTTTCAGTTGAGTAGCTCCTCCATTTATTCGAAAGAACTTAGCAATTGTTTGTTTTACCGCACCTAAATCATCCGATCCTGACTTAATACCTAATTGAGATGCTGTTTCGGAAAGTGGGAAAAATCTTTGAACGGTTCCCTTCCCAAATGTATTACTACCCACTATCACTCCTCTACCATAATCCTGAATTGCTGCTGCAAAAATCTCAGATGCGGAAGCACTGAATTCATTAACCATAACTACTAATGGTTTGTCAAATTGTTGATCAGGGTCTTTGTCTGTATAACTTTGAGCAGATTGTCCAGCTCCATCAACCTGAACTACAGGCCCAGCTTTAATAAAGTAACCTACCATATCTACAGCGTCTGATAAAGATCCTCCTCCGTTATTTCTTAAATCTAAAATTATCCCTTCTACATTGCTGGCCTTTAAAGTTTTAATTTGCTTTAAAACATCAATTGAGCAACGCTTACCATTTCTCTTGCCAAACTCAGCATAGAAGCTACCTAAATGAATGTATCCATAATTAAGTGAATCTTCTTTTTCCTTTAAAACCAACGACTTGGCATACGTTTCTTCAATTACAACTACATCTCTAATGATTGGAATTACAACAACAGAACCATCCACTTTTTTAACAGTTAATCGTACCTCGGTTCCTTTAGGCCCTCTAATTAATCTAACAGCCTTATCAAGTCTCATATTAACCACATCAACAGGGGTGGAATCAGCTTGAGCAACTGCAGTAATTAAATCACCTGCTTCTAGCTCACCTTGCTTCCAACTTGCACTACCAGCAATGATTTTTTGGACTTTAATGTAACCGTCTTTAGTGGTAAGTGTTGCACCAATCCCTTCTAATTTACCACTCATGCTGATATCAAAATCCTCCTTGTCTTTTGGAGGAAAATAACTTGTGTGAGGCCCGTAAATTGAAAGAATTGAATTAATGTAAACAGAAAATCTATCTGCTCTTTCTAATTGACTTAATCTGTTGAACCAGTCTTTTAATCTTCCACCAACTTTCCCCCTTGCTTCGATCTCTAATTCATCAACTGATTTTTGAGGTAAAGAATCATTTTCTTCCTGTTTCTTAATGGCATAATATAACTCGTTTAAGACTCTCGAATGGATATAATCACTCCATCTTTGCTTTAACTCTTTTTTGTTTGAAGCAAAATCATATTTATCCGCATCTAATTCAACCGAATCTGAAGAGGTTAAACTAATCGGTTGATCTAAAATTTTTAAAGCAATTTTTTCTGCAGCAGCCTCTCTCTTTTGAATCAAATCAGCGTATGATTCAAAAAAACTTAAATCATGCGTCTTAAATGCGTCATCAAATTTAAACTTGTCTTTTTCCAAATTATCAACATCCTTCTTTAACAGGAATCGTTTATTCGGATCTATGTTTTCTAGGAATTGATCGAAAACATTTTTAGAAAACTCATCATTTAACACCAACTGGTTATAGTGAACGTTACTTATTAATTTATTAGTTAGGGAAAATACTTGTTTTTCATTTTCTCCTTCTGCACCTTCAATAGCAATGGCACTACAAGCAACAACTAATATTATTGAAATAGCACTAAGTATATAAACAACTTTCTTCATAAAATCTGAAACAAAAATTAACAAACCTGCGTTTTCTTAAAGCCCAGGCTCATAGCCTTCAAATGTAATCCTTTTTAACGATTAAGTGAGTAGTATGGAAGAACGAATTTACCCTTTTAACATTATTGAATATAATGTAGAAGTTGAGGATGAACTGACTGAATACAATATTTCATACACCAACGAAAACGGACAAATAAGAAGAGTAAATGAGGTAAAAGGGTCTTGGAGGAAATTAGTTGTTATCCCAAAACAGGAAATCCCCTTACACCTTTCAACAGTCTCATCAGAAAGAATGAATTCCCAAATGGGAGCTAACATTCAAATAGATGGAAAAATTATTAAAGAAGAGAAATCGAAATTAGGAATCGTAAACCTACTACATATTAAGAAATAAAAAAGCCAAAATTAAATTTTGGCTTTTTTATTTCTTAATTACTTAACTTTTTTCTGCTGGTGGTATATGTCTAATTTTTGTCTATTACCAACCTGCCCTGGATGTTCAGATGTCCCTACACATGATATAAACAAAAAACCAGCGGCTAAACCAATTAAAAATAGCTTCTTAAACATAGTCT